>CAZWIU010000018.1:0-56838 GCA_964634105.1 uncultured Bacteroidales bacterium
AATCCCTACTTTTATTCACTTAAATAATTAACATTCTTATATCGAACTCACGTTATTTTAATAATGTTCTCTGTTTATAAATAGATCACAACCGGATATGCCCATCACCAAATACAATGTATTTTGGTGAAGTTAGTTCTCTTAGCCCCATTGGACCTCGAACATGAAGTTTTTGATTACTAATTCCCATTTCAGCCCCTAATCCGAACTCATTCCCATCAGAAAAACGTGTACTCGCGTTTATCATACAAGAAGCTGAATCAACTTCAGTAATAAACTTCATACCCCTGCTATAGTTTTCTGTAATAATTGAATCGGTATGATGTGAACCAAATCGATTAATATGCTCTATAGCTTCGTCAATCGATGCAACAATTTTTACGGCCAGAATCAGATCTAGATATTCAGTACTCCAATCTTCTGCTACTGCAATTTTAATATCTTTTAGAATTTTACAGGTTTTATCACATCCCCGCAACTCGACCTTGGCCCTATCGAATTCTGCTTTCATTTGTGGCAAAAAAGTATCTGCAATTTTTTCATGAACCAGCATTGTCTCCATTGCATTGCATACTCCGGGGCGTTGGACTTTTGCATTAAAGCAAACCTTAATTGCCATACCAGGATCGGCATATTCATCAACGTATGTATGACAGATCCCAAGATCGTGACGAATAACCGGTATCAATGAGTGTTCTTCAACAAACCGAATAAGGTTAAGCCCGCCTCGTGGAATGATTACATCAATATGATCACGCATGCGAACAAGGTCTTTAATAGATTCTCTGTTTGTGTCTTCGACCATTTCCACAGCAGTCTCCGGCAGATTTGCCAATTTCAGACCTCTTTTAATAATAGTTGTTAATGCCAGGTTTGAGTTTATTGCATCAGATCCGCCCCGAAGAATGACAGCATTGGCCGATTTTATTGTCAGAGCCGCTACCTCGATACATACATTAGGCCGCGATTCGAATATTATCCCTATTACTCCAATGGGCATTCTCATCTGACCAACACGTAATCCGTTAGGCATGGTATTCATGCTGATTATCTCACCAACAGGATCTTTCAAATTAATTACATCATGAAGAATTTTAATCATCGCATCAATACGCTTATCATTTAATTCCAAACGATCGAGAAATGCTGTGGTAAGACCTTTATTTTTACCTGCGATTAGATCCTTATTATTCGCATTTTTAATTACTTCGCGTTGTAATTCTAACTCTTCTGCAATTTTTAATAACGCTTCATTCTTCTTAGCTGTTGTTAATTTAACAAGCTGCCTGAATGCATGTTTTGCGTTTAGTCCTTTTTGCAATAAATCAGCACTCATATATTTATTTTAGATCATTACTTTATTTTTTTTTGCAACGAAATGTGTACCGACATTTTTACCTTCGAGTATCTCGAAAATAATTGCCGGATCATTTCCATTGGTAATAATGGTATCAATATTGGCATCTCCACAGATTTTAGCGGCAGTTATTTTTGTTATCATACCTCCTGTTCCAAAAGAAGTATCCGTACCTGAAGCAAGGTTTTCAAGTTCTGGTGTAATCTCTTGAACAGTCTGAATTATCTCAGCTGTCGATTCCTTTTTTGGGTCAGCTGAATAGAGACCATCAATATCGCTTAATAAAATAAGGAGATCTGCATTAAGCAGCACAGCCACATTGGCCGAAAGAGTATCATTATCTCCAAACACTATCTCGTATGTTGATATTGTATCATTCTCATTTATTATTGGAATTATTCCCATACTTAATAGCTTTAACAAGGTATTTTTTGCATTCTGATGACGCTCCGGAACGGTAACAATATCCTTTGTTAATAAGACCTGGGCAACAATCTGGTTATATTCTTCAAAGAATTTCTGATATATTTTCATTAATTCGGCCTGTCCAATGGCCGCTAATGCTTGTTTTTTCGCCATTTCTTTTGGCTTTTCAACCAACCCGATCCGTCCAGCTCCTACTCCAATAGCTCCTGATGTTACCAGGATAATCTCCAGATTGCGATTACGAAGTGCGCTTAATACGTAAGCAAGATTTGCTATTCGTTGAAAATTTAAACGGCCATTCTGATAGGTAAGTGTTGAAGTACCAACTTTTACAACAATTCTTTTTTTATTTTTAAAACTCTCCCTATAATTCATTATCCCCATACATTAATTCAAAATAATCTCACTCATCGATTCAGGAAAAAGCAATTCATTATTTTTGATCGCAGCTATTTCAATACATATTTTATCCAGTTCATTAAAAAGCTGGGGTTCATCAGAAACAAGTCTGGCTTTTAGTTTTCCTCTTGGTTGTATGATAAACTTGCTGTTTGTATCCAGCTTGATTAGGATAATATCTGCCTGCGTTATCCGGGCAACTTGAAGAGCAAGTTGATAGTTATCATCCAGTTCAATATCTGTAAGTGTTACCGTATCATTTTCGTTTACGATCGGTATAATATTCATATCCATCAGGGTGTCAAACGTATTTCGTGCATTTGTAACACGCTCCGGATTTTCAATAACATCCTCTGTTAATAGTACCTGAGCCACAATTTGATTATACTGATCAAAATAATGCTGATAGAACCGAATAAGTTCAGCCTGACCAATAGCTGCTATGGCCTGCATTTCTGTATATGTTGATGGTTGATTAGAAAGTCCTATTTTATCTGATCCTAACGCAATTGCCCCGGAACTGACAACAATAATCTGTTTCCCACTATTGTTAAGATTTGACAGTACCATTGCCAACCTGTCCATTTTTCTGTGATTAAATTTACCGTCAGGATCTGAAAGGGTTGAAATTTCTATCCTGACTACGATTCTGCTTGTAAACATGTTCTTACTCTAATAAAGCTTTTTCAGCTTGTTCAATCTTTAATCTGTTAAAATTCGCGTATATCTCATTAAACCTATCCCTGATTTTTTCATTACATAGATTTCCAATACTTCCTTCATGCGTGTGATGTATAGCCTTATCTGGTTTATATTCCCCATTTTTGATTCTTTCACTTACTATCCTGTATGCTTCCCTGAAAGGCTTTCCGCTGGCAACCTCACGATTTACCTCTTCGACACTGAACATAAGGTTATATAACGCATCATGCTCTATGTTCTTTTTAACCACTATTTTACCAATCGCAAAGTTAGCAATATCAACACATTCTATGATACGATCAAATATCTCGATATATGATTCCTTAATAACTTGCATATCTCTGAAATAACCTGAAGGTAAATTATTACTAATCAAAGTTATTTCATTCACCAATGATTGTGTTTTGTTGCACTTTGCTCTGATCAGTTCAAATACATCAGGATTTTTTTTGTGGGGCATGATGCTTGATCCTGTTGTAAATTCCTCAGGAAGATTTAAAAAACCAAAATTCTGACTTATATAAAGACAAACATCATTCGCCATCTTTGATAGTGTTGATGCAAGAGAAGCAAGAGCATTGGCAACAATTCTCTCAACCTTGCCTCGGCCCATATGGGCATATACTACATTATAGTTCATTTGTTCAAATCCAAGCAGATCGGTAGTCATTTGCCGATCAATCGGAAATGATGAACCATATCCTGCTCCAGATCCCAATGGATTTTGATTAACAATTCTGAAGGCAGTCTGGATTAACAGAAGATCGTCAGAAAGACTTTCAGCATATGCGCCAAACCAAAGACCGAATGATGAGGGCATGGCTATTTGTAAATGTGTATACCCCGGAATAATAACCGTTTTATATTTTTCACTACTCTGCAAAAGTGTTTCGAAAAGCTGGGCCATTACATCTGCAATCTCCAATAGTTTATGCCTGGTAAAAAGTTTGATGTCAAGTAAAACCTGATCGTTGCGTGAGCGGGCAGTATGTATTTTTTTTCCTGTATCGCCAAGACGCTGTGTCAACATATACTCAACTTGTGAATGCACATCTTCTATCCCTTGATCAATAGTGAAGTTTCCTGTTTCTATCTTTCTGTAAATTGTTTTCAGTTCTTGTTTTAATAATTCAAGTTCCTGGGTAGAAATCAATCCAATTTTATGCAGCATAGCAATGTGCGCCAGCGATCCCAATACATCGTATGGCGCCAGGAAAATATCCAGTTCGCGGTCGCGCCCGATGGTGAATTCTTCAATTTTTTTATGAAGATCTATTCCTTTATGCCAAAGCTTCATGCCAAATCAATATAAAGATTTTCCTTGCTTCTTCAAGATTGCGTTATGCGCCATTAAACGTATTGCGTTTATTTTTATGAATCCCTGACTGTCTTTCTGATCAAATCCACCGGCAATATCCATGCTCGATAGATCCTGATTATACAACGAACTTGGGGATTCACGCCCATCGATGATAACATTCCCTTTATAAAGTGTAATATATACTATACCATCAATTAATTCCTGACTTTTTTTAATGGCTGCCATCAGAAAATCCATTTCCGGACTGAACCAAAAACCGTTATACACAATTTCGCTGAAAATTGGTGATAGCATGTTCCTTAGTCTCATAACTTCACGGTCCATTGCAATTCCTTCAATATCCATATGGGCCTTAATGAGAATTTCACCAGCAGGAGTTTCATATACCCCTCTTGATTTGATACCTACAAATCGATTTTCAACCATATCAAGCAATCCAATTCCATTGGCCCCTCCTATTTTATTCAGGTATGTAAACAATTCAAGGGAATCTACTTTTTCAGTTCTATCATCAATATTCACAACTTTGACGGGTATACCATCTTTAAAATGAATTTCGAGATGTGTTTCTTTATCAGGAGCCGCCTGAGGAGTTACCATTTTCACCAGTATATCACGGTCGGCCTTGAATTTTGGGTCTTCAAGAATACCCGCTTCATGGCTTATATGCATAAGATTATCGTCTTCACTATAGGGTTTCTTTAACGAAGCTTTAACCGGAATACCTTTCTTCTCGGCATAATTTAACATATCGGTTCTTCCTTTAAACTGATCCAGGAATTCCTGCATCTTCCAGGGCGCTAAAACTTTTATGGTCGGATCAAGAGCATAAAATGAGAGTTCAAAACGAACCTGATCATTGCCCTTACCTGTAGCCCCATGAGAAACAAAAGCTGCTTTTTCTTTGTGGGCAATTTCTATTTGTTTCTTTGCGATCAGAGGACGTGCCAGGGAGGTGCCGAGCAGATAACGCCCTTCATACATTGCATTTGCTTTAATAGCCGGGAAAATATAATCTGTAACAAATTCCTTTTTAAGATCTTCAATATATACTTTTGAAGCTCCGATTTTCAATGCCTTTTCTCTAACATCGTTAAAATTGTCTTCCTGCCCTACATCTGCCACATAGGCGATGACTTCGTAATGTTTATCAATTAGCCATTTCAGAATCACTGAGGTATCTAAACCTCCACTATATGCCAATACAACTTTATTATTCTCCATATTTTTTTATATTGAAATTAAAAGGTTGACCGGTAAGTGATATAGCTTAGTTATCTATGAAAAGAGTTATCGACTTTTGCCCGGCCAACCATCAAGATTAATCAAGTTTTTCTTTAAGTTCAGGTATAATCAGCACTAAGGCATTAATAACATCTTTCTCGATAACATTCTCATTTGGGATAATCAGGATGGTATCGTCTCCAGCAATAGTTCCGACAATCTCAAAGGGATTTGCCCTATCTATAACTGATGCTATTCCAGGTGCATAACCAGGCATCGTTTTAATTACTCCAAGGTGATTGGCAAATCGGATAGAAACAAATCCCTGGGCAGCATAATTCTCTGCTGCATCATTCAGCGCATTATGATGATCGGGAAGTTTATAAATATATCCCTTTTCAGGATCGGAGATTTTATTTACCTTTAAAAATTTCAAATCCCTTGACAAAGTTGCTTGAGTGTAATTTAATCCCTTCTTATCCAGGAGGGTTAATAACTCATCCTGACTTGATATATTGTTATTGTTAATTAGCTCTTTAATAGCAAGAAGCCTTTCTGTTCTATTTCCCATCTGAATAATTATTCAATTATTATGCAAATTTATACATTTTTTATTGAAATACAATACAGTCGATATAAAATATTCGTACTTTTGCGCCTGAAAAATAACTTAAAATAGCAATTTACTAGGATGAACAAATCCATAAAGAAGGTAGTAATCTTAGGCTCTGGAGCTCTGAAAATCGGTGAGGCCGGTGAATTTGATTACTCTGGTTCACAAGCTTTAAAGGCATTACGGGAAGAAGATGTAAAAACAATATTAATTAATCCCAATATTGCTACAGTTCAAACATCAGAAGGAATTGCCGACAAAATTTATTTCCTCCCTGTAACTCCTTATTTTGTAGAAAAAATACTTGAGAAAGAAAAGCCAGATGGGATCTTGTTATCATTTGGTGGTCAGACAGCCCTGAATTGTGGAATCGAGCTATATAAATCAGGAGCTCTTGAGCGTAACCATGTTGAAGTACTTGGTACACCTGTCCAGGCAATTATGGATACGGAAGATCGTGATCTGTTTGTTAAGAAGCTCGATCAGATCAATGTTAAAACCATCAAAAGTATTGCTGTAAATACAGTTGATGCTGCCCTATTAGCTGGTGATACCCTTGGTTATCCAGTAATTATCCGTGCGGCCTATACGCTCGGAGGACAGGGTTCGGGTTTTTGTAATAATGCAGATGAGATGCGGGATAGAGCAAATCAGGCTTTCTCATATACACAGCAAATTCTTGTTGAAAAATCATTAAAAGGATGGAAAGAAGTTGAATACGAAGTAGTACGCGATAAATATGACAACTGTATTACTGTGTGTAATATGGAGAATTTTGATCCATTAGGTATACACACTGGTGAAAGTATCGTTGTAGCCCCGTCACAAACCCTTAATAACCTGGAATATCATAAATTACGCCAGCTTGCCATCCAGATAATCAGGCATATCGGTATTGTGGGTGAATGTAATATACAGTACGCACTTGATCCAAATTCTGATGATTACCGTGTAATTGAAGTGAATGCGAGACTATCCCGATCTAGCGCCCTCGCCTCTAAAGCAACGGGCTACCCGCTGGCCTTTGTTGCAGCCAAATTAGGGCTGGGATATGGACTTCATGAACTTAAGAATTCCATCACAAAAACAACACCTGCGTTTTTTGAACCAGCCCTCGATTATATTGTCTGCAAAATTCCCCGCTGGGATTTGAATAAATTCATCGGGGTAGAAAAACAAATTGGCAGCAGCATGAAAAGTGTTGGTGAAGTTATGGCTATTGGAAGAAGCTTTGAAGAAGTTATACAGAAAGGCTTACGAATGATTAGCCAAGGAATGCATGGATTTGTTGGAAATCATGATCTTCATTTTGACGATATCGAAAAAGAGTTGGCAAATCCAACAGACATGAGGATTTTTGTAATAGCCGATGCGTTTATTAAAGGCTATACCATCGATAAGATTCATGAATTAACCAAAATCGATCGTTGGTTTTTGTTTAAATTAAAAGATATTATTGATCATCAAAAAGTATTGGAGAAATACCATTCCTTAGATGAATTGCCCGATGAAGATTTCCGAAAAGCAAAGGAAATGGGATTTTCCGATTTCCAGATAGCACGTTTTGTATTGCGAGAGAATAATGAAAATATTGAAAACGCGATGCTGAAAGTGCGGGAAAATAGAATTCAAAAAGGAATTATGCCGGTGGTCAAACAAATTGATACACTTGCAGCTGAATTTCCGGCAAAAACAAACTATCTGTACTTAACTTATAATGGATTATTTCATGATATTGAATATAATGATAGTGACAAATCGGTTATTGTGCTAGGTTCGGGTGCTTACCGGATTGGTAGCAGTGTTGAGTTCGACTGGTGTAGTGTAAATTCACTATATACAATAAATAAAGAAGGTTATCGCTCAGTTATGATTAATTATAACCCCGAAACTGTAAGTACGGATTATGATATATGTAACAGGCTTTACTTCGATGAGCTGTCATTTGAAAGAGTCCTTGATATAATTAATCTTGAAAAGCCTAAAGGAGTAATTATCTCAGTTGGAGGTCAGATTCCGAATAATCTGGCTATGCGCTTGCATCGAAGTAATGTTAAGATTCTGGGCACTTCTCCTGAAAGTATCGATCAGGCAGAAAATCGTCATAAATTTTCCACTTTGCTTGACCGGTTAAAGATTGATCAACCACGCTGGAAGGAGCTTACAACCATTGAAGATATTTACAATTTTGTTGATGAGGTTGGATTCCCTGTTTTGATACGTCCTTCATATGTTCTCTCAGGTGCTGCAATGAATGTGGTTTCCAACAAAGATGAAATGGAGCATTTTTTAAATCTTGCAGCAAAAGTTTCAAAGCAATATCCTGTTGTTGTTTCAGAGTTTATTCAACAGGCAAAGGAAATTGAAATTGATGCCGTTGCTAAAAA
Source organism: uncultured Bacteroidales bacterium (assembly GCA_964634105.1). GTDB lineage: Bacteria > Bacteroidota > Bacteroidia > Bacteroidales > UBA10428 > UBA10428. Next base: position 8,430 of record CAZWIU010000018.1, read on the forward strand.
TGGTGAGCTCGTTGTTTATGCCATCAGCGAGCATGTTGAATATGCCGGAGTGCATTCTGGCGATGCTACAATGGTTTTTCCCGCTCAGAAAATCTATTTTGAAACTCAACGGCGTATTAAAAGAATTAGCCGTCAAATAGCAAAAGCATTAAATATTAGCGGCCCCTTCAATATGCAATTCCTCGCAAAAGATAATGATATTAAAGTAATCGAATGTAATCTTCGTGCTTCGAGGAGTTTTCCCTTTGTTTCGAAAGTTCTTAAAACTAATTTTATTGATCTTGCCACGGAAGTAATGCTTGGTAATGAAGTTAAAAAGCCTAGTTCAACTATTTTCGACCTTGATTATATTGGTATTAAAGCTCCACAGTTTTCATTCTCACGACTTTCAAAAGCTGATCCTATTCTTGGTGTGGATATGGCATCTACTGGTGAGGTTGGCTGCATTGGTGATGATTTCTATGAAGCTATTCTTAAAGCAATGTTCTCGGTTGGATACCGGTTCCCTAAGAAAAATATCCTGCTATCAACCGGACCGACTCGTTCAAAAGTTGAACTGCTTAACAGTTGCCGTATGCTGATCAATAAAGGTTATAGTCTTTTTGCAACCCGTGGTACTGCCCAGTTTCTTGAAATGAATGGTATTGAGTGTACTATGCTTGCCTGGCCCGATGAAAATCGGATACCAAATACACTTGATTATCTGCGGGGCGGCTTAATAGATCTTGTTATTAATATCCCAAAAGATCTTTCATCCACAGAGCTTAGCAACGACTACACTATTCGCCGTAGCGCAGTTGATTTTAATATACCTTTAATCACAAATGCGCGTCTTGCAAGCGCCTTCCTTACTGCAATATGCAAACTCTCCGCTGAAGATATAAAGATCAAAAGCTGGGATGAGTATAAACTGGATAGCCAACAATTCTAACCATATCACATGTCTCTTCATTGGCTTCAAATAGCAAAAGAACTCCAATCCATTGCACAGGCAGGTTTAACATATTCGGAAAATAAATATGACTTAGATCGTTACCGGCAACTCAGGGAACTGAGCATTAAAATACTTCATGAGTATACTGATGTTCCCATTGAAAAAATTTATACCCTCTTTGCTAGTGAGGAGGGTTATCAAACGCCAAAAGTAGATATCCGTTCAGTTGTATTCAGATCAGGTAAAGTTCTTATGGTTCGCGAATCAATCGATGGTTTATGGACTCTGCCAGGTGGTTGGGCTGATATAGGATATAGTCCGTTTGAAGTAGCTATAAAAGAAACTTTTGAAGAAGCTGGTATTCATGTTAAACCTATGCGACTACTTGCTGTCTTTGATAAAATGAAACATTCACATCCTTTGGATATTTATCATGTTTATAAGATCTTCATTCTGTGCGAGGATTCTGGACAAGATACACACCCGGGTATGGAAACAATTGATGTTGGATGGTTTGATCGTAATGGATTACCCCCTTTATCACTTCTTCGCATTACAAAAGAGCAAATTCTTACTATGTTTGAATTCTATGATGACCCGGATAAAAAGGTATTATGTGATTAATCCCCACCCAAAATTATTATTAACATTTTTTAGGAGGCTCTTCAGTTGCTTTGAATGATACTCAGGAAATAAGGTTAATAATTTCATTATCTTAGAGGTCTCTATTAAACCTGAATTGATACGCATGAAAACCTTACGACTTTACAACACTATCCTGGGATGGGTTGTATTTATAATTTCTGCAATTGTTTATTTATTAACACTCGAACCAACATCCAGCCTTTGGGATTGCGGAGAATTTATCTCCAGTGCCTATAAACTCCAGGTTGGTCATCCGCCAGGAGCACCTTTATTCATGATTGTTGGGAGATTTTTTTCCTTGTTTGCTGGCGATGATGTTACAAAGGTAGCCTTAATGATCAATGCACTATCAGGTCTGGTCAGTGCTCTAACTGTAATGTTCCTGTTCTGGACAATAACTCATCTGGCCTTAAAAGTGGTGAAACCTGAAGAAAATGTCACAACCTGGCAACTTATCGGCATTTTGGGAAGTGCAATGGTTGGATCTCTGGCATATACTTTTTCAGATACATTTTGGTTTTCTGCAGTTGAAGGTGAAGTATATGCAAGTTCATCGCTTTTTACCGCAATAGTATTCTGGGCGATTTTAAAATGGGAAAATGTTGCCGATGAAAAATATGCTAACCGTTGGCTCATTTTAATAGCTTATTTGATGGGATTGTCTATTGGCGTTCATCTTTTAAACCTGCTTGCTATCCCTGCAATTGTATTGGTTTACTACTATAAGAAATATCCATATTCACGACAAGGCCTTATTCTTGCTCTTATCATTTCATTAATTATTCTTGCCAGTGTTATGTATATAATTATCCCCGGAGTTGTCTGGTTGGCTTCGCGATTCGAACTTATTTTTGTTAATGGTTTTGGATTGAAGTATAATTCCGGAATTTTGGTTTATGCTTTTGTTTTACTGGGTGGATTAGTGTATGGCATACTTTATACCCACAAGCATAGAAAAGTTCTTGCAAACACAATAATATTATGTGTTACTGCAATAATCATCGGGTATTCTTCCTTCTCAATGATTGTGATACGCTCGCTGGCTAATCCTCCAATGGATGAAAACAATCCTGAGACTGTATTCGCACTGTTATATTATCTTAACCGTGAACAATATGGCGATCGACCTCTATTCGTAGGCCAATACTTTAATGCGCCCAGGCCGACTGTAAAAGAAGGAAAAAAAACATATTCACCAATTGATGGAAAGTACAAAGTAACCAACCGAAAATCGGTAGCAAAATACGATAAAGAATTTACTACCATATTCCCTCGTATGTATAGTAGCAGCCCAGAGCATATTGCTACTTATCTAGAATGGGGAGGACTATCAGAAAAAGAACTTTATTATCCCCGGGTAGATGAAAATGGTAATCCCAGAATTACCCAAGAAGGTAAAATAATTTACGACCGAAATAAGCCAAAGAAAAAACCCTCGTTTAAGTCGAACCTGAGGTTTTTCTTTACTTATCAATTGGGTCATATGTATTTTCGTTATTTCATGTGGAATTTTTCTGGCCGACAGAATGACGAACAAGGGTATGGCGGTCCTGTGAATGGCAACTGGATTACGGGCCTTAATGTAATTGATCGATTAATTATCGGAAGTACGAAGAATATGCCTGAGCTGATGAAAAACGATCCGTCCAGAAATACCTATTTCATGTTACCTTTTCTTCTCGGTATTATTGGTATGTTCTATCAGTTTTCTAGACATAAAAAAGATATGTCAGTAGTTTTTTTGCTATTCATTATGACAGGTATAGCTATTGTGGTATACTTAAACCAAACACCTATCCAGCCACGCGAAAGGGATTACGCTTATGCCGCTTCATTTTACGCCTATGCAATATGGATTGGGCTTGGAGTGCTAGGAATAATTGACCTCATAGGCAAAAAAGCCCAACGTTCTGGTATCGCAGCTCTTACAGTAATTTGTTCTCTGGTATTTATACCGGGATTGATGGCTAAAGAGAATTGGGATGATCATGACCGCTCTGGTCGCTATCTGACCCGTGATATTGCAGCTAACTATTTAAACTCCTGTGCTCCAAATGCGATTCTGTTCACCGGAGGCGATAACGACACTTTCCCCTTATGGTATGCGCAGGAAGTTGAAGGAATTAGAACTGACGTGAGAGTAGTAAACCTTATGCTGCTAAATATGGATTGGTACATAGATCAGATGAAAAATCAAGCCTATGAATCAAATCCATTGCCCATACATTTAAAATCGGAGCAATATATAAACGGAACACGCGATGCTGTTCCTATTTTTGAAAGAACTGATCAGGCTTATGATGCTAAGGATATAATCGATTTTATTGTGAGTGAAAATCCATCCTCAAAACTACCTGCACAAGGAGGTGGGTTGTTGAACTACGTGCCAACCAGAGAATTTATATTACCCGTTGATTCATCAACCGTATTAATGAATGGAACTGTAAATGTTAATAATAAATCATTAATTGTTCCTTACGTGCAAGGGAGAATTGCCGGAAATTATCTAACAAAAAGTAATCTGGCAGCACTCGATATGATCCGTAATAATAATTGGGAACGTCCGGTGTATTTTGTCGCATCAAATCAAACAGATGAATTGGGACTAAGTGATTATTTGCAGCTTGAAGGTCTTGCTTACAGACTAGTACCGATCAAAACAACAACAAGATCTAATTTTGAAAAGGGACGTATCGACATTGATATTGTCTACAATAACCTGATGAATAAATTTCAGTATGGAAGAATGGAAGCTGATGATGTCTATCTGGATAATTTTCATCGTAGAACATTAGCCGTAATACGTTTACGTTTCCGTTTTATGCGCCTTGCAAATGCCCTGATCGAGAATGGTGATAAAACTCGGGCAGAAGAAGTTTTAGACCGGATCGTTCAGCTTACTCCCGAAAAGAATCTTCCATACGATATGTTTATGCCTGGAATAGCTGAATCATACTATCAATTAAATAAATTTGAAAAAGCAAATCCAATAATGGAACGAATGGTTGATATCGCTGATGATTATCTTAAATATTATTCAGGTTTTTCACTAAAACAGAGAAACAGGGTAAGCGATGAGATCAGCTATTATATCCGGGTTCTTGGTAATGCTGCCCAAATGTCACAAGAATATGCTCAAACAGGTCTCGCATCCCGGGCAGGTGAATTGTATTCAAAATACACAAATACCTTTTCAGGATTACAATAACGCACTTGAGAGCGCTGAAATCAGCGCTCTCTTCGTTTTAATGAAATAATAAGATTCTTTAGTTGTTCTTTACTCTCCTCATTTCCTCCAAGCCTGTTTAGATAATCCAATCCTTTGCTAAAATGATCGTCAGCTAATCTCTGTGTATCCCTGTCGACCCCCAATTTTTTATATATTTCAGTTACGGCACGAATCTTTTCTAAGGGATTGAATGATTTTCTATTTATCCATCCTGTTAATGATTCCGTTAGATTTTTATTCGTGGAATTCAAAGCTTTTATATACAGATATGTTTTTTTATTGGATACTATATCATTTCCTATCTCTTTTCCAAATTTCTTTGTGTCTGCAAAAACATCAAGATAATCATCCTGTAGTTGAAATGCAATACCGATGTGAGTTCCGGCATTATATAAATTATTAATATCTTCTTCCGGGGCTCCTCCAGTAATTCCCCCAACAGCCAGGGATGCAGCTAAAAGGACTGCCGTTTTTAAACGTATCATTTCAAGATATTCTGCTTCTGAAACCAAATCTTGTAATTCAAAATTCATATCCATTTGTTGTCCTTCACATACTTCAAGTGCAGTGTCATTGAAAATTTTAGTAATGCGTGGCAATTTATCCTGTGTAACATTTGAGATAAGATGGTATGCAAGTATCATCATCGTATCGCCAGAAAGGATAGCAACATTGTTATTCCATTTGACATGAACTGTTTGGTAATTTCTTCTCAATGAAGAGTTATCCATTATATCATCATGAAGCAATGTGAAGTTGTGAAATACTTCTATCCCAAGTGCAGGATTAATAATTTCCTCTATCTTATCCGAGTAAAGAAAGTGAGCCATAATTGCCAGGCAGGGCCGTATTCGTTTTCCGCCCATCGAAAGTGTATATCGTATAGGGTCATATAACTCAACGGGGGTATTATTAAATGGAAGTTGAGTTAATCTTTTCTCGATAATATTTAAGCAATCTGAATAACTATACATACTTGTCAGACTTTCCGTAAAAATATAACTTATCATGTAAAGATATTCAAGAAAGCAAAGCGATTTGAACACCTTTCGCTTTTGTTATTTTTATGCTAATTTTGCCAACTAAACTGGAATATGATTTTATTAATGTATCTTTTCAGATTCTACAGGCTTTTTTTAATAACCTCCACATTCATATTTTGTTCTTTACCTCTTTGGTCGAAGGGATATGAGATTAAAGTACATATTAATGGAGTAGCAGATACCAATATTATTCTTGCACATTATCTAAACAAATCCATATATTCAGATGATACAATCAGGCTTGATAGCAAAGGGAAAGGTATATACAGAGGGAAAAAGGAACTCCCCCAGGGTATGTATATTATTTATTTACCAAATGGTAATTATTTCGAAATAATCATTGGAGAAGATCAAACTTTTAGTCTTTATACCGACACCTCAAATTATATCACTAATGCTATCATTGAAGGATCGCCTGATAATGAGATCTTTTTTAATTTCCAAAAATACATGATCGAAAAACGCGAGGTACTTCAAAAACTTCAAAATACGCTGAAAACCGAAGTGGATGAATACAAAAAAAATAAAGCAAGAGAAGGAATTGATTCCCTTACAAAAGATAGAAAAGAAAAAATTAACCTGATCGTAAAAGAGAATCCAACGCTTTTTGTCTCCACTTTCTTAAAATCGACTCTCGAAATTGATGTTCCTGATCCTCCTACCCGTTTAGACGGATCAATTGATTCTACCTGGCAATACCGTTATTTTAAAAATCACTATTTTGATAATTTTAATCCTTCTGATGGCCGCCTTTTGCGTACTCCCCTGTATGAAGATAAAGTAATGTACTTCTTGGAAAAAGTTATCATCCAAATACCTGATACAATTATTGCAGAGGTTGACAAACTATTGGATGGATCAAGAAAAGATTCTACCCTATTTCGTTATTTACTTATTACCCTGTTTAATCATTATGGCAATAGTAACATTATGGGTATGGATGCCGTTCAGGTTCATTTAGCCGATAAATACTATATCCAGTCCTCATGGTGGAACGATGATAAATTCATTGACGAATTGAAAGATCGGGTGAAAATTCTTAAACCACTGATTTTAGGAAATACAGCTCCTGATGTTGAATTATTATTTGTACCAGCCGAACATTTTAAAGCTGCTGAAAATGATAGTGTCCTTAAACTGTATCCTCATGTGGGTGAATTAATGAAAATCAGTAATGTACAGGCTAATTACCTAGTGTTATTTTTCTGGGAGGCAACTTGTAGTCATTGCAAAAAGGCCGTACCGGAAATGTATAAGATCTTTAAGGAAAAATTAGAAAAAAAAGGTGTTAAAGTGATCGCAATTAGTACTCTCTTTGGAGAAGATGGAAAAGAGAAATGGGTAAACTTTGTGAATTCTAATAGACTATATGATTGGTATAATGCCTGGAATCCATACGATTATCAATATAAAATAACGTATGATATCAGGACTACTCCACAGATTTTTATTCTTGATAAGAATAAAAAGATTATTGGAAAACGCCTTGGCCCTGAACAGGTAGCTGAATTTATTGATATGTATGACAGACAGTTTGGTAATAAATAAGCTTTGATTGTTAAAAATGAGTAACAAAGGATATCACAAAAATTCTTCTGATAAGATTAAACGTATTAACCTGATATTAGAGAACGGAGTATGTTTTACGGGTAAGTCTTTTGGTTATGAAAAATCGATATCCGGTGAGGTAGTTTTTAACACTTCCATGACAGGCTATCCCGAAAGTCTTACCGATCCATCTTACAAGGGTCAGATACTTGTTCTAACCTATCCCTTAATTGGTAATTATGGTGTACCGGACAATTCCCTTGAAAATAATCTGAATAAATATTATGAATCATATGCATTACATATTAGCGGTTTAATCATTTCAGATTATTCAGATTCTTATAGTCATTGGAACGCTGAAAAAAGTCTTGGCCAGTGGCTAAAAGAATATAAAATACCTGGCATATATGGGATAGATACACGGGAACTAACGAAAATTCTTCGCGAAAAAGGTACAATGCTTGGAAAAATAATAAGTGATGATAAGGATATTCCGTTCTATAATCCAAATGCAGATAACCTGGTAGCTCAGGTAAGCATAAAAGAGAAACGGATTTACGGGAATGGAAAATATAAAATATTGCTTATTGATTGTGGAGTTAAAAATAACATCATACGTAACCTGATAAAGCGTGATGCTACTGTCATTGTTGTGCCCTGGGATTATGATATTTCAAAAGAACCTTATGACGGACTTTTTATATCGAATGGCCCTGGTGACCCCAAACAATGTAAAAGCACCATTGGAAATATTCGTAAAGCTTATGAAATTGAAAAACCTATCTATGGTATTTGTTTAGGCAATCAATTAATGGCTCTTGCATCTGGCGCTGATACTTATAAGTTAAAATATGGTCACCGTAGTCATAATCAGCCTGTAATAAAAATAGGCACAAACCAGGCCTTTATTACTTCACAAAATCACGGTTACGCAACAGATAATACGACCCTTAATAATGAATGGGAGCCGCTATTCATAAATCTTAACGATGAAACAAATGAGGGTATACAACATAAATCAAAACCCTTCTTTTCATCACAATTCCATCCTGAAGCTTCCAGCGGACCAACCGATACTGAATTTCTTTTCGACCTGTTTATGGAAACAGTAAAAAAATACGCCGATAATTAAATTACCGGCGTTAATATACCATCTATGGTTATCGGGAATTAAGCGACTTCTGCAAATTCTTGATAGCGAAAATCGGTACGGTGTAACAACTCCTCATAAAATTCTGCTGTTTCAACACTATCTTCATCTCCATGTTCGAAATGCCAGTTGACCTGTATTCTTTTAATGTTCATATTTGCATCAAGATGCTTTAACAATTCGAGGATTTTTTTTGATGATGCGGTGTTAAAGTAATCAAGTTTAATATCAAAAATAACTTGTTGAGTTCTAAGATTATCAACAAACTCAATCATGGGATTGAAGGTCTTCGTAGCATCCTGGGGTATTGAACGTCCCTCTAATTTTAGTTTCCCTTCTATTGAAAAATCAATTAATGGTAAGTATTGACTTGATTCGACATGTAAGTTCCCCATTTTATTGAATTTTATGTAATTTCCTTCTTTATATTTAACGAAAGTTTGTTATTAGAGATACCATTTGTTGATAAAGAGTCAAAAAATGATGATTTTACTCATCCTAATAGGGACGAAATGTTCATCCTCTTAAATTCCATTCAGAAATGGATATACTATTTGATACTGAGCTAATTGAAATTATGGTGAATAGCAGGATTGCTGTTATAGAATCAGTAATTAAATGTATGCCGTCGCCAGTTGAGCTTAATGAACTAATAGATAGAACAATCAAAACTATACATTCAGGTTATAAACTGGAGGAAATCAATCGTCTTGAAAATATTCATGAAGCCCGAAAAGCATATAAAAAGTTTGGAAATGATCCGAACCGTTACCGACCTTCGGCTGAATCATTGATGCGAAGAATTGTTAAAGGGTATGGACTTTATAGAATAAATAATGTAGTTGATACATTGAATTTAATTTCGCTGAAATCAGGGATATCAATCGGAGGATATGATGCGAACAAAATAAAAGGTAATGTTTTTATGAGTAAAGGAAAAGCTGGTGAACTAAATGTTGGTATTGGACGGGGAGTTTTAAATATTTGTTGCCTGCCTGTCTTACGCGACGATATAGGTGCTTTTGGCACTCCTACCAGTGATTCGGAAAGGACGATGATAACAGAAACTACCGAACAAATTGTTTTCGTTTTTTTTGATTTTGCCTGTGCTCCAAATATAAATGAATTTCTAACCTACTGCGAACTATTATTAAGACGCTATAGTTATGCAGATAATATTACAACCAGGTTTATTCTTCCAGGTTCGGATCCCATTATCTCAGGGTATTGATAAAATAATGATCAAATGCATTTTCATTAAGACATAGAAATACCAATTAAATTGGCCGTTTTTATGAAAATAAAATAATTAATTAATCATAAATTCTCTGTAGTGACTATGTTTTATATCGACTTGTTGAGGTATGATACAGGTTAATAAAAGAACGGCCTAACTTTTCGTATATGGCAGCATTTTACAAATTATAAAAACCATAATTGTTAAAGAAAAATTGACTTTGCCAATATTTTATGAGAACCACTTCTGCAATACTGCTTTAACTGCATCTACTTTTACAGGTTTTGTAATATAATCATTCATTCCGGATGTTATTGCATCGTCTTTCCCTATTTTAGATTCAGTAGCCGTCATTGCAACAATAGGCATCTGATAACCTAATCCCCTTATTTCAACGGTAGCATCAACACCGTCTTTTTCAGGCATCTGAAGATCCATAAAAATGATATCATAATGTTTATTTTTCACCATATCCACAACTTCGTTCCCATCTTGTGCCACATCAATCTGATAACCAAGACTTCCAAAGATTGATTGTGCAACCTTTTGGTTAATCATATTATCTTCAGCTACAAGAATGTTTATCTCTTTCTGGAGGATTACTTCCTGTTCTCTTTCGAGTTCTTGGATGGATGGAAACCAGCGATAAAAATAATTCTTCAGAATATTCTGCTCAAAGGGCTGAGTCAGATAGTAATCAATTTTCGCAAGTTTCGTTTGTACATAATTTTCCTGCTTATGTTTTGAACTGATCATAATCATGCGATGATGATCATTAATCTCAGCATGTTGAAGTTGTCTTGCAATCCAAATACCATCGAAATTAGGTTCGTCAAGTATAATTATAATATGATATTCTCTCTCTTGAAGCTGTTTATTTATATCCCCGATGATATCAGCTCCTTCTTCTATCCTAGAATGTGTTATCTGCATTCCAAGATGTTCAAGAAAGCCCGAAATTCTTTTCCTGACCGTTGTGTTTTTTGATATAATAAATGTCTTAACGTCATTGAATGAGCTTATTTTGCTAAAATTTAGATTCTTATTAATCTCCTCATTAGAAAATACTTCAATTGTAAAACTAAATTTTGAACCCGGATACTTACTGTTCTTTGAAATTCCTGATGGACTTTCAACCCAAATTTCACCATGCATAAGGTTCACAAGTTGCTTTGCTATGGTAGTTCCCAATCCGGTTCCTCCGTATTTGCGAGAGGTACTCTGATCAGCTTGCGTAAAGGAATTGAAAATACTTTCAAGTCGTTCCAACGGTATTCCTGTTCCAGTATCAGCAACTTCAAATAGCAGTGTAAGATTTCCATTGTATTTTTCATCCAATTTTACAGATAAAACAATTTCTCCTTCGTGGGTAAATTTTACTGCATTACTGATCAAATTGGAAAGAACCTGTCGCAAGCGGAAAGGATCCCCAATAATATCATCAGGCACATCAGGGTGAATATTAACCGATAATTTTACACTTTTCTCTTCGATAATTGCCCGAAAAAGGTCAAGTGATAGTTTTACTTCCTCACTAAGCTTGAAAGGAATTTCTTCGAGTTGCATTTTACCCGCCTCAATCTTCGAATAATCTAAAATATCATCGATAATGTTCAACAGTAAATCAGCCGATCTCTTAATGATTTCAATATACTCGGTCTGCTCTTTCGTTAGATTGTTTTTATTTAACGCATCTGTCATGCCAATAATTCCATTCATTGGTGTGCGGATTTCATGACTCATTTTAGCAAGAAATTCCGATTTCGCCATATTCGAGGCAGCCTCATATTTTCTAGCCTTTTCCAGGGGAGTAATATCAATGAATGCGCTTAAGATATGCTCATGGCCTTCTAATACGTATGGATATTCTTTACGGAAAAGGATAATTTCATTCCCTTCTCTCTCATAAAGTATAAACTGATTCACATCATATGCTGATGTTTTAGCTTTCCCCTTTGCTTTTTTACCAGCCTGAAGATATTTCTCACTAATGGAATTCCCTGATTCGGTTTCACCCTCTTTAATTAAAAACATCTCCCGTGCAAGACGATTGATATACTTGATTTTATTATCAGGCGTAAATACAATAACACCAATGGGCAGATTTTGCAGGACATTTTCAATGTTGACAAATTCTTTCTCAGCAACTATCTTTTTTTTTTCCTGCTGTTTTAATTGCATAATAATATAAACAAACAGTATGATTAAAATCAGAAGAGTACCAATAACCTGTAAAATAAGACGCGTAAAAATCTTGTCAACAAAATAACTGTTATTGAGACTAAAGGCTAATCCGAAATTATGGCCAAATACATTAATTAATTTATAAACAGTAACAAGTTTTGCGTTAATAGAATCGCTCTTAACATCATGTTTTGTAAGGTTTGCAGAACCTGTTTTGAGATTGTCAAGGATTTCTTCAAAATGGCTTATTCGTATTTCATTCCCGGGGAAATTTGTTGTATAATTTCCATTTTCAGGATCAATAACCCATTGGTAAGAAATTTCCTGAACATGAAATTTCTCCATCTCGGAAAGGATAAAATCACTAAGATTTATTGATACAACAATGTTGCCATAGACAATGCTATCCTTGAAAACCGGAATAAAGTACTCGTACTGGTCCTTTTCAATTCTGACCTGCTCTTTATCAGTGAGTTTTCGTTGACGTTGAGCAATATATTTATCTGTTATAAATTGTTTATCCTTAAATAAATTAAAAACGTTCTTGTTATTGTCGTATATATCAATATTTTTAATCAGACTTGTATAAGCTGAATAAAAAAGTTCTAATTTTCTTAAAGGCTGAGAATTCTCTGAATTATCGATAAATAAAACAGAAATATCATCTGAGAAAAGAATAGAATTGAGATCACTTTCAAATCGAAGTAACGTTTTTTCAATGGTTGAACTACATAGATTTGCCTGAGCAAACAGAATATCTTTTTGATAATTTAATTGCTTGTTATATATATCTCGAACTATATAAAAATTAATTACGAATAATACAACACCCGAAACAGCAGCAAAAAGAACTGACTTTTTCATTTAAGCAAACCCCTGTTTATCGATTATGTAATCACCAATGGCACTAATTTAAAATAAATACAGGTTTAATAAAAAAAACAACTACCTTTTATTGTTAATAACTCCTTATCATACCAAATAACGCTAATACGAAATATGTTAATCATTAAACTCAGATCTTAATTTCAATATGAGTTAACGATATTTAGTATTTTGTCCGGTCAGAATACTCACATAGCTTTTATATCTGCTAAAACCTATTTTTTTCATTTTTACAGCTTCCATTACTGCGCAATTCGGTTCATGAATATGGGTACAATTATAAAACCTGCAATTCTTTGAAATTTTAAAAATCTCTGGAAAATACAAGCCTACTTCCTCCTTTGACAGATCAATTAATCCAAATCCTCGTATACCTGGTGAATCAATCAGAAACGAATTCCCATCTAATGGAAATAGTTCTGCAAAAGTTGTAGTATGCTTTCCTGATTGATGAGATTCTGAAATAGTATTAGTTTTTAAACTGACATTCGGATTTATATAATTAATCAGGCTGGTTTTTCCAACTCCTGAATTACCTGCAATTAGATTAGTTTTTCCTTGTATCAACTTCTTAATTTCTTGAACTCCTTCGCCTGTTTTAAGAGACATTAAAATGCAATGATATCCTGCTAATTGATATGTTTTTACAAATTCTTTAAGTTGTATATCATCTTTTTTATCAAGCAAATCGATTTTATTAATTATAATAATACTTTCAATATGATAGGCTTCGGCAGTTACTAAAAAACGATCAACAAATTCGGGTTGTGTTTCCGGAAAACGAAGTGTAACCATTAAGAAAGCAAGGTCTATATTGGCTGCCAGTAAATGAGCCTCCTTATGAAATTGGGTTGCCCTGCGAATGATATAATTTTTACGCGGTTCGATGGCCGTAATTACACCTGTACCATCATTAAGCAATTCCACATCGACCCGATCCCCAACTGTTACAGGATTTGTTGTCTTTATATCCTTTATCCGGAATTTTCCCTTAATTCTGCATTGTATTATCTTATTCCCCCTAAGAACACTAATCCAACTTCCGGTCGATTTTATGACAATTCCTTTATCCACATCCGATTATTTACCTTACGAATGTAGTGCAATAATCGTATTTTTGTGTTTTTAATGATTTGTTTACTAAATCTATTTTAATGAGTACAACAGTCTATTCATACAATGTAAATGGAATCAGGGCAGCTTTAAATAAAGGATTTGCCAATTGGTTAAGAAAAATATCACCAGATATCTTTTGTGCTCAGGAAATTAAGGCTGATACCGAACAGATCGATATCCCATTATTCGAACATATGGGTTATCATTGTTATATTCATTCATCAGAAACAAAAGGTTATAGCGGTGTTATGACTTTAAGCAAAAAAGAACCTTTATGCATTTTTAAAGGAATGGGCATCCCCAAATATGATGTTGAAGGACGTGTTTTACGTACTGATTATCCTGAGTTTACACTTGTGAATGTTTATATACCAAGCGGTACGACTGGAGACATAAGGCAAGACTTTAAAATGAATTTTTTAGCTGATTTTCGTTTGTATGTAAATGAATTAAGAAAAGAAAAAAACATGTTGCTTATTTGTGGGGATTATAATATTTGTCATAAACCTATTGATATTAATCATCCTGAAAAGCATCAAAAATCTTCCGGCTTTTTGCCTGAAGAACGTGCCTGGTTTGACAGTTTTATTTCAGATGGATTCGTTGACACCTTCAGAATGTTTAACCAAGAACCCGATCATTACAGTTGGTGGAGTTATCGGGCAAACTCAAGAAAAAAAAATTTAGGCTGGCGAATAGATTATCATCTGATCTCTGAACAAATGCGCTCTGCAATCTCCGGAGCATCAATACACACAGATGCTGAACATTCTGACCATTGTCCTGTATCCGTAACATTGAATTATTAGAAATAACATTTTGCACAATGAGGACAATCAAACAAATGCATCATATATCTGCTTCTCCTAACGAAGTATATACAGCGCTTACGAACCCATTTACAATTGAGTTATGGTCCGGATTTCCTGCCATTATGTCGACCATTCCAGAAACGGAATTTTTACTATTTGACGGAGATATCACCGGTAGAAATATCGAATTCATCGACAATAAATTAATCCGTCAATTATGGTATTTCGAAGGGGACTCGGAGAACTCTGTGGTTACGTTTATATTAAAAAGTGATAAGAATTCTACAATAATTGAGCTATGCCATACTAATGTTCCTGAGAAGGTATATGATGAAATGGCCGATGGGTGGAAGAATATTTACTTCCGTAATTTGAAGGAATTTTTTAAATAATTGATGATAACTGATTGTTCGTGAAAAGGGAAGATATCGAAATAATGGCTCCGGTTGGTTCGTTCGAGTCATTAATGGCAGCTGTTCAAGCAGGGGCTGATTCAGTTTATTTCGGGCTAAACAAACTTAATATGAGAGCTCGATCTTCTGCTAATTTCACACCTTCAGATTTAGAAAAGATAATTTCTGTTTGTGCTCCAAAAGGAATTAAAACCTATCTGACGTTAAATGTCGTTCTTTATGATAAAGAACTTCCGGAGGTATACGAGTTAATTGATCTTGCAAAAAGATACGGTGTTACAGCAATAATTGCCGGAGATCATGCAGCTATTAACTATGCACATTCAATTGGAGTTGAGGTTCATGCTTCCACACAGGTCAATATAAGTAATATAGAATCTTTAAAGTTTTACGCTAAATATGCCGATGTAATTATTTTAGCAAGAGAACTTAATCTTGATCAGGTTAAATCAATAACAGATGCTATAGAACAAGAAAATATTGTCGGCCCAGGTGGCGCAAAAGTAAAAATCGAAATGTTCATTCACGGTGCCTTATGCATGTCGATCTCAGGTAAATGTTACCTGAGTTTGCATGAGGAGAATTATTCTGCAAACAGGGGAGCCTGTCTTCAGAATTGTCGTAAAGCTTATACTGTAAAAGAAAAAGAATCAGGACGTGAATTGGATATTGAAAATGAATATATTCTTTCACCAAAAGATCTTTGTACTATCCATTTTCTTAATAAAATTATTGATTCAGGTGTCCGGGTACTAAAAATAGAAGGTCGTGCCCGACCTCCTGAATATGTATTAACTGTGGTGAAATGTTATAGGGAAGCAATTGATAGTATTTTCGATAATTCATACACGCTGGAAAAAATTTCTAACTGGCAGAATCGTTTAAAATCAGTATTTAACAGAGACTTCTGGGATGGTTATTACCTTGGACAGAGGCTAGGCGAATGGAGTAATGTCTATGGTTCAAAAGCAACAAAGCGTAAAATATATGTTGGAAAAGGTATGAACTACTTTCCCAGAAAAAAGGTAGCCGAGTTTCTTTGTGAGGCTTCAGAACTTACTGTAGGCGATGAAATTTTGATTACTGGTCCAACCACCGGGGTTCTGGAATCTACTGTTGAAGAAATTCGCGTTGATTTAAAGCAAGTAGATAAAACTTCGAAAGGTGATCGCTTTTCAATTCCTTTAAATACAACTATCAGACGTTCTGATAAGCTCTATAAATTAATAGATTCTTCAAAATATTAACTTATTTTATTAACGCAGGTTAGGCATTATTTCTTTTAAACATCTGAAAAGTTATGATTAACTGAAACATGAATCAGGCTTTTTAATTCTTTTAAATATAGTTTTTTGAGTAATAATGCCCGTTCCAGTGTTTTATTCTGATCATATATCCGAATAACATCTTCAGGTCCGCAAAAACGATATATAATTCCGAGTGCCGAATCGAAATTTCTGTTCTGCAAATTGTATTTTACTTTTTTGGTTATTTCTGTAAATTGTTTCCAATTTATTGAATGTGTTATTCTGATATAGATTTTTGCCCCTTCATTCAGATCGCGATACAATCCCTCGGCAATTTCAATCAGCCTGAATGACTTAAATATTTTTATTCTGGCGCTACCTTCAAACTTCTTGAAGGGCATTAACTGAATATCATGCTTTTTTAAAAAATTCTGAATGGCAACAATTAATCCGTAGTTTTCAATCCCTTTAATTCGAATACAGGGTAAAATCGAATCGCGTGTAATGATCTCTCCAAAAGAAGGATAGGAATTTGTAATACGACTTGCAATGAGTTCTTTATTTACTTTATTGATCTTTTCGGGTGGATATTGATACCGGATAATAATAAAGATAGATGCAGGTTTGGTATTTTCAACCTTCGATTCCGGCTGGGGATGGTATCCGGGAAAAGGATCTATATTCCTGAGAACAAGAGAATTCTCAAGCATTTCTTGTTCTAACGAACATAATTTTTCCATTTTTGAAATACTCCCAATAGTCTCTATCGCACCGTAATATTCCATCTTCGACTTCATCCTGTAATAATCAGTTCTCCCTATGTATCAAGGCAATTCTTTTTTGTTTTATTGACAACAAGTAGTATCCAATTTACAAAAATCAATTCTTAAAGTCAACGATTTTTCACACTATTTGGAAATTTAGACTGTTTCTTAGAAAGACACTAAAATACTCTTGTATTGATAGTGATATCAAAACCTGCATTAAAACGATCCTGAAATGAAACATAGCTAACTCTGAAGTTAGGTGTAAAAGGCATGAAAAATTGAAGAAAGTGTACTTCAGCTGAAAGAATTATTCCCGATGTTAAAAAGGTCTCATATTGGGTTACAGGGATTAAATCAGCAGAATTACGATAGCTTATCCGGCTTACATCAGTATAAACCGTGACATGGCAGCGTTTAACATATACCAGCGGCCCGATTGACCAATCCGGGTATAGGATTGGAAAAATATAATTAATACTGGCTTTAGAATTTCTATCGTAAGGTATTTCTTGATTTATTCCTCTTGGAAGCAATATCTGATGTTCAAGTATATGGCCTTCCCCTTTTTCATTGTTTTCATAACCGAAATTGACGCGAAATGCATGATGTTTGAAAAGGCCTGGTAAATATTCAGTTGCACTCATGGCAAATACACTTCCAAATAAATTAGGGCTATTTACAGGTTTATGATATGAAATATAAATGCTCTGCCCAAATCGTGGAATAATATCACGGAATGATTGCTTGATCAGGTTATAGCCGGAAAACCTAAATCCTATTATTTTTAACCCTTTTTGGGTTGATCCATTAAGATGAGAATAAATATTTAAATAGTTGTAACTGATTTCAGGCTGTATATGGCGGGAGAATTTATTTCGTGTTAGATCAAGTGGCAGGTACGACTTAATCTCCACCCCATAAAATGATTCCATACCGGAAGGAAAATCAATTGAATCGGGCCATTTGTAAAATCCAGGTTTATTTGTTATATGTCCGGATATAGCAAACATGGGATAAAAACCCTGCAGGGTAACTTCAGGTTTGATATTATGAACATGATTCTTGTAGTAATATCCAAACGATGTTGTAACTGTACTCAGTTTATTTTGTGAAAGAAAAATAAATCCGGGATAGATGACAGTTTCTAATTCTGTAAGATTATCAGGATCGATATAGAAAGGTGCCCAACTATGAATATTCAGAAAATGCTTCCAACGATTATACGGTTTAGTACTATAATATTCACTATTACTTGCTTCTTTTGTGATATTATCCTCAGATAATTTTGATAGTTCCTCAGCCCAGGGATATATATACTGCTTAATATCTTTATATTCTACACTTTCACTAATATTTATTTTTTTTAACGCAGGACGATAACCTGCTAACGTATAATCCGAGTAAAACAAAGTGTTTGTATTCCCGTCATAATCCGGATAATCTGCGCCATACCTGGATCTTGTTACTTTATATATTTTTTTGGTTTTCAGATCTAATGTATAAATATTCCTTTCTTTTTCAACATCACACACAAAAAACAATGTGTTATCCTTCGCAGTTAAATGATCTATGTTCTGATTAGGCGCATCAAAGAAATGCTCTATATGCTTGCTGTTGATATTTATTGCTATTATATGCTTTCCTTGATCATCCAACGCAATAAATGCAATATGAGAATCATCTATCCATGTTGGACTTGAAATTTCAGTATAATCCATGACTGGAATTGATAACATTTTTTTGCCTTCAGGTAACTCAAGTATTATTAAAGAATATTCATTCATAAGGTTTATCTCGATACAAACAAGACTGTTCCCCTTGGGTGAAAGAGCAGGTGAAAAATACCTTGTCTTTTTTGATAACGTAACAACTTTTCCTGTTTTTAACTGCATTAATTTTACCACTGAATAATTACGTTGTTCCCATCTTGCATCCGGTATAATTTCTTCCCATACTCCATAATCTGCATTTATACTGACTTTTGTTCCATAGTACCTGCCCGGAGTATGTATAACGGTCTCTGTTGAATCATTCAGTAAAATAAATCGGGTTATATCATCAAGTCCTGTTTTTACTGCAAATAATTTATCCCCTGCTTTTTGAACATATGTATAATTGCAGTAATCATCTTTTATATGTGCTGAGTATTTTAAAGTATCAAATGAATATACTGTATTTATGTTATTATTCCATAATATATTAAGTGAATCAAAGGTTTCAATATACAGTTTTTCTTTTGATTTGCCGGCTGCTTTACGTAGTCCAATATTGAAGGGTGCACCCAAATAAGGATGTTTACCTACAAATGCCAGAGAACTATTCCAAATTTTTGATGCATACTTTAAGTTACCAAATGTAACCATTTGATATCCATATTTATAATAATCTGGAATAAAATATTTATAGCTTCCCAGGTATGACTGGTCATATGTAAATCGTTTTGATCGTTCTTTTTCAATTGTGCGAAGCTCCATATCAAATTGAGGTTGTCTTCCCCGGCCACTTTCAGAGAAGATTGTTTCGAACATTACAGCATCTCCTTCCAATAACCAAAATGGCAAATACGCCGCAACTGCCCCTGTAGCGGCCTCACCAAAAGCCAGTTTTAATATACGTGTTAGCCCTTGTTCAAGGTTTGTCATTTGAACAACATGCCTAAATTCATGAATTGTTAACTGTTCCAGCCAATCTTGAGGATATGATTCCTGAGGAGGTGTAGTAATCCATTCCATTCTTCTTGGGGCCCAAGCTACATATCCATTCGATAATACCGATTGATTATTAAGCAAGAGTGAGATTTTCTTAGGTTTGATTGGAAAATCGTAAGAAATACGATGATAATAATATGTCAATAGATTGGCTACTTTGTTTGCCTTATTATAAAATCCATCAGGATAGATAATCTGAAATTGGTCCGTATTGATCACCTGCCATTTTACAGAAAAAGGAGCCTGTCCGGTACTATAGAACTGCCCCAATATTGTCGCATTAATCAGGAAATTCAGAAAGAGTATGAATAAAGCTTTGTACATTACTTACTGCGATCAATGAGAAAACGCCATCTTCGGGTTGGATTTTTGGTCGAATCATATCCGATTTGTTGACTTACAAACCTAATATCTTCAATGGTATAGAATGCATTTGGATTATATTCTTTAATGATCTGAACTATATCGGATATACTTCGTCTGTTAACAATTGTATAAATAATTCCTACTTTCCCTTGACTTCCTTCTGCTTCCAGTGTGGTGACTCCAAATCCTTTATCTCGCAACACGTTAATCAGCCTGGAAGCATCTTTCCGCGTAATAACTCTTATGATTTGCACCCCTAAGGCAAGTTTTTCTTCTATTTTAATTCCTACATAACTCCCTAACGCAAAACCGAATGCATATGCCAAGTAACATACCCAGTTATCAAGATTCTGAAAGATTCTGGTAACGGCTAATAGCCAAACTAATACTTCAAAAAATCCTAATATTGGTGTAATAGTCTTATTTCCTTTAGCAATAAATATAATTTTTATGGTCCCCAGGGACACATCAATAATTCTTGCCAGAATAATAAATATTGGAAGAATTATATAGGTGAAATAATTTTCTGTTAACCAATTCATTTTTTTCTTTTTGAAAAGTTACCTTGAAAAAATGAGAATATAAATAAATGAAATATACAATCCTGAATGGAAGTCAAATTTGTCTTTTCTTCCATTTTCCTAATCGAAATATGATTATTCCAAGTATGGCTATAACTGTTTCAGCAATAAAGATTGAATAAAATACTCCATCCTGGCGCATTTCTATCTTTTTTGCTAAAATATACGCAAGCGGAATTTGTATCAACCAGAATCCAAGGATATTCAGAATTGTCGGAGTATAGGTATCTCCAGCCCCATTAAACGCCTGTGCTATAATCATTTCAAATCCATAGAATATCATTCCCATCCCAATAATTTGCAAGCAACGAATAGCTATTTCGAAGGAATGTTTTCCTTCATGCGAAAAAAATCTGATAAAAATTTCAGGAGTTAATAAAAATACACTCATTAATATAAGCATGTATATACTGTTTATTAATGAGGTAATCCATACTGATCTTTCAGCCCTCTCAGGCTTTTTTGCTCCTAAGTTTTGACCAACAAGAGTTGATACAGCATTACTTAAACCCCATGATGGTAACAAAAAAAAAGCAAAAATTCTTAATGCAATTGTGTAGCCTGATATAACTTCACTTTTATACTCAGCCAGAATACGGTAAAGAATAATCCAGCTTGCTGTAGCAACCAGATATTGAAAAATACCTCCCAAGGATAGATAAAGAACTTTGGCCATGACAGCAGATTTCAGACCAAAATCTTTAATAAAAATTTCAATTCTTGATCCTTTGTAGAAAAGCAGGTAAAACTGATAAATGACCCCTATCCCACGTCCTATCGTTGTGGCAATAGCTGCTCCTTTTACACCAAGTTCAGGAAGTGGCCCCAGGCCAAATATTAAACAAGGGTCAAGAATAATATTTATAACATTGGCAAGTACAAGTACCCGAAGTGAGAGCGCAGGAGCACCGGCACTTCTGAAAACTGCATTATTAATAAATAATAGTATAATAAAGAAATTACTCCCCAGCATAATCTGTGTGTAGGATTGGCCGATTTCAATTACTTTATTTTCTGCATGCATTATTTCCAGCAAACGGCTACTAAATATAACTCCAGGTATAGCAATAATCGCTGAAATGATAATCCCCAAGAGTATTGCCTGTTCCGATGCTATTGAGGCTTTTCTATCTTGTTTTTCTCCAATCCGGCGTGCAACAATAGCGGTTGTTCCCATGGCAAGGCCAACACCGATAGAATAGATTACAGTCATAAGTGACTCTGTTAGACCAACCACTGCAACTGCCGCATCACCCATTTTTGATACAAAATATATATCCACAAGGGCAAAAATCGATTCCATAACCATTTCAAGGACCATCGGAATTGCCAATAAAAGGATTGCTCTAGTAAGTTTTAAACGTGTATAATCATGTTCAAAACCCCTTAAGGCATCCCATATGTCGTAGATTAATTGTCTCATGAAATATTTAAATAACAAAACTAGATAATTGTGGGTAGAGTATTTAACATTGAAAAAAAAAGCTGATCCATAATTACTGAATCAGCCTTACTCACAATAATTTAATTTGTTATTCAAACCATCCGAATTTAAATGAAAGGAAAAAGGTTGGAGACATAAAATCACGTGATGAATACCCAGAATCATACTTAAGTTCACGTACTAAACTAAAACTTGATCCAAGTCCTACTTTTAAAAATTTAGAAAAATTCAGTTCCAATTCTGCAAATGGCGTTATTACGAAAACCGGGTAGTTATGAATTGATTCCATATCTGGTTGAATTTGTTCAGAAATATTGCCCCATCCTAACAGACTTGAAACTGATAGATGCATGGCTTTCTTTGGTAAGATAATATATCCTATCCAAAAACCACCGTGCCCATAACCAAGATAAGTAGAATCGTGCTGATAAGAAGATTGATTGATATAATAATTTTGAGTTGTTAAGCCCATTCCATAACCTCCAACGAAAAGATTATTTATAATAACACCGCCGCCTCCGCCCATCATATGAGCGAAGTTGCCATTGATTGTGCCAAAGGACATCATCGGCCCGCCAAAACCACTAATCTTTAATGGTTTAGTTTGGTCTCTGTTAAATATCGTCTTGAATTCATCATCCTGTGCAAAGATGAAAGTGCATAATGCCGAGATTAATAACAGACATGTCAGCTTTTTCATTTCTAACCAGATCTTTTATTTTCTGATAATTGACAATATTTAAATTCAATAGTTGCTTAAAGGTCAATTTTTTCTATAAAAAAACCTGAATTTTCGGATTCAGGTTATACAGATTATATCCCTCGTATTTATATAATCAACATTGCATCGCCATAAGTGCCAAAGTGATACTTTTCTTTAATTGCAATTTTGTATGCATTGAAAAGAAAATCATATCCAGCAAAAGCCGAAACCGACATTAACAGAGTTGAAAGTGGAAGATGAAAATTTGAAATGATACTGGTTGGTACACTAAAATCGTAAGGCGGAAAAATAAACTTATTGGTCCATCCATCGTATGCTTTTAAATATCCTTGTGTGGAAACTGAGCTTTCAAGGGTACGCATAACAGTTGTCCCGACTGCGCATATGTTTTTCCTGTTATCTTTTGCCCGATTTACTATTTCCGCTGCTTTCTCAGGGATGATAATCCGTTCAGAATCCATTTTATGTTTGGTAAGATCCTCAACATCCACTGTTCTAAAATTTCCTAATCCGACATGCAGGGTAATTTCAGCAAATTCAATTCCTTTAATCTCAAGTCTTTTTACAAGTTCGCGACTAAAATGAAGTCCCGCAGTTGGTGCTGCAACAGCTCCTTCATGTTTTGCAAAAATTGTCTGATAACGTTCTTTATCTTCAGGTTGAACTTCTCTTTTAATAGATCTTGGTAAGGGAGTTTCTCCTAATCCATAAAGGGTTTTTTTGAATTCTTCATAATCACCGTCAAATAAGAACCTTAATGTTCTGCCACGAGATGTGGTATTATCGATGACTTCTGCAACCAGTAAATCATCGTCGCCAAAATACAGCTTATTGCCTATTCTTATTTTTCTGGCAGGATCAACTAAAACATCCCATAATCGTTGTTCTTTATTCAATTCCCTAAGTAAAAAAACTTCTATTTCAGCTCCTGTTTTTTCCTTATTACCATATAATCTTGCTGGAAATACTTTCGTATTGTTAAAAACCATTACATCATGTTCGTTGAAATAGTCAATAATTTCTTTAAATATCCGATGTTCAATTGAGCCATTTTTTCTATTGAGAATCATTAACCTTGATTCATCGCGGTTTTCAGCAGGATATTTAGCAATCAGATCGTCAGGTAAGTTGTATTTGTACTGGGATAATTTCATTTTAAAACTCCTCTTAAATATTATATAAATTAAAATCGACCGTTTTACGTAATTATTTCAAATAGGTTACACAAAGTTTAAATTCTTTTTAAAATTTTCAATGCTCCAGGCTGAATCTATCATATAATCACCAATAGCAATCCGTCGTAAGTTCGTAAGATGCCCACCAGAATTGAGTGCCATTCCCAAGTCCCGGGCCAATGATCGGACATATGTCCCCTTACTGCATGAAAGTCTCACTGAAAGAACTGGTAGGTGGAAGCTGAGAATTTCTATTGAATAGATCTCAACCTCCACGGCTTTAAGCTCTTTATCAATTCCATTGCGAGCCAATTCGTAAGCTCTTATACCGTTAAATTTTTTCGCAGAATAAAGTGGTGGCACCTGTTTTATTTTACCTTTAAATAAGTTGAGCTTCTCTTGTATTAAATCCAGATTAATATGATTCGTCGGATATGTATTATTGATTCCTGTTTCAAGATCAAAAGAGGGAGTAGAAGCTCCTAACGTGATTTCGGCCTCGTAAGTCTTTGACATCTCCTGTATTTCCTGTATTTTTTTTGTAGCCGAACCTGTACAGATAATTAATAAACCTGTCGCTAATGGATCGAGAGTACCAGCATGTCCAACTTTAAGTTTTCTAATGCCTGTATAAGCTGTCAGGATTTTTCTTATTTTGTTTACCAGATCGAATGATGTCCATCGATATGGTTTATCAAAAGGAATGATCTGCCCTTCATGTAATGATTCAATAGTGAAAATAGTATTCATTTTGGTAACCCTCAAAACCCCCAAAATACATTTTTATGATATTACTCATACTGAATCAGTATAAGATTTCAATTGTGTAATAAATTAACCCTTTTCAGAAATTATTATAAATGTTAAGTATGAATATAATAATTTGTCATTGTTCCTTATTCGCATGGGGTTTTCTCATAATTGCCCAAATCTCGAAAGCAAATCCGATAAGCACAACGATGGGAGCAAGTGTAATCCTACGAAAACTAAAAATTTCAGCTTCATTAAATACCGTGGGATCTTCGGACCGGCCACCTATCATTAATGCAAATCCAATAATGATAATAATAAAACCTATGAGCAGATATATATAATTCTCACGAGGTAAGGCAAAGTTTGCCTCCGTTTTCTTTGTATTATCTTTTGAATTCATGACTTAATTATAGAGTTTATCAGTTTTTATTGTCAGATACTTAGTTACGGCTGTGTATGTTGAAATCCAGTTTATTATTATTCCTAATAATATTACAATCCCAAATAAAATACCCAACGTTCTAAGGTCGTTTAAACGAATAATACCGCTCATCTCATTCTGAATAAAATATACCAGCCCAATCAAAACAGCTATTGCAAATGCAGATCCTATAATAGCCTGGATAACACTCCTGTAAAGAAAAGGCATTCGGATGTAACCTGCTGTTGCCCCAACCAACTGCATAGTTCGTATTAAAAATCTTTTGGAATAAATTGCCAATCTTATTGTATTATTAATAAGTGCAACTGCAATCAGTAAAATAAAACAACTAAAAACCAATACGAACAAAGTTATTTTCCTTACATTATCGTTTACTGTATGTATCAGATTTTTCTGGTAATATACTTCTTTTATCTGATCAAATTCTTTCAAATCATTTTCTATTATAGCTATGCTGTCATTATTTGCGTATGATGCCAAAAATTTCACTTCAATAGAGGGTAAAAGAGGATTATGTCCAATATGTTCTATAAAATCTTCTCCAAGTTCCTCCTGTAATTCAATAGCCGCTTTTTCTTTGGGGATATATACTGTTTCTTTTACATATCTCTTGGCATCCAATGCTTTTTGGATTTGAAAGATATCAACCTCGCGAATATCATCCTTTAGGATCACCTTAAAAATTATGTTCTCTCTTACGTAATCTGAGATTCTTTTTGCATTTAATAAAAGAAGACCTACAAAACCTAATAAAATAAGAAGTAATGTAATACTTATAGTTGAAGTAATATATGAACTTCTGAGTCTGCGTCTTTCAATTTTTACTTCGCTCTTTGACATTTATGATTTTCACTTAACCGCAAAAATATAAAGAAATATTAGTTGAATAATAAAGCGTTATGTATTTATATTGTAATTAGTATTATTTAACAATGCTTATCCATCCAAACTTGTCTACTTCGTCTCCAGTTTGTATTGATGTTAGTCGATTATACAACTCCGTGCAAATTGGTCCAGGCATGTTATCTTTACAATATTGGTAAATTTGGTTCTTATCAGGATCTACAATTTTTCGGATCGGTGTAATGACAGCTGCTGTACCGCAAGCACCAACTTCATCAAATTCCGATAATTCCTCAACAGGTATTTGTCTTTTTTCAACCTTCATACCTATATCTTTTGCCAGCTGCATAAGACTCATATTGGTAATAGATGGAAGGATAGATTTTGACTCAGGGGTCACATAGGTATTCCCTTTTATTCCAAAAAAATTAGCCGGACCAGCTTCATCGATATATTTTTTTTCCCGCGCATCCAGATATAGCGTTGTGCTGAAACCTCCTTCATGAGCTTCCTTTAAAGATAAAAGACTTGCTGCATAATTCCCTCCCACTTTGTAAGATCCTGTGCCCAGAGGAGCCGCTCTGTCATATTTTCTGCAAATCATAATATCAACAGGAGCAAATCCTGATTTGAAATACGGTCCAACAGGAGTTACAAAAACCATAAAGAAAAATTCTTTTGCAGCCTTAACTCCAACTTCAGGCCCTAGTCCAATAAGAAGTGGCCTAATATAAAGTGTAGCTCCAAATCCATAAGGAGGTACAAACCTTTCATTAAGTTTCACAACTTTGAATATTGCTTCTTTAAAAATTTCAACTGGAGGGGCAACCATCATCACACCTGAAGCTGAATATATCATTCTTTTTGCATTTTCTTCCCATCGGAATAAACGAATCTCTCCATTTTTTCCCTTATATGCTTTTAGTCCTTCAAATATTTCCTGACCGTAATGCAAACATGTAGAGGCCATATGTAAGTTGATATATTCTGAATCCGATACAATAATTTCTCCCCAAGTACCGTCTTTATAATAGCAGCGAACATTATAATCGGTTTTAAAATAACCAAATGGTAAATTTTTCCAATCCATCTTTTCCATGTCCAAATTTTTTCGAGATTATTACAAGAGCAGGGTAGTAAATATAAAGATTTGCACAATTCTAAACAATGAATATAAACTGGAATGATTAAATTTGGATACTTATTGAAGAATATAAACTTTAGAATTATAAATTTAATTTATATATTAATCCATTAATTTACCTACATATTATGGAGCAGCCAAAAAATTATATTCTTGTTACCTGGGATTTTACTGAGAAATCTGAATTTGCCTTGGAGCATGCAATAGCCGCAGCAAAAAGGCTTAAGACCCCTATTGGTTTGGTTCATATTGTCAAGAAATCAAATGAAATTACGCCCGCTGAGGATCGAATAAAAGGTATTATCTCATCAAAGTATGCTATGGTTGAACCTACACCAGTACCTATTGTCAAAGAAGGAAATATCTTTTCGACAATTTCTGAACTGGCTAATGAGATGGAAGCATCGCTTGTCTTTATGGGAACTCATGGGATCAAAGGTACACAGAAGTTTTTTGGAAGCTGGGCTCTTAAAGTTATTGCCCATACAAAAGTACCATTTGTTGTTGTACAGGACAAACCAAAAGACGATATTTATAAAAATATCCTGATCCCTATCACTTTCCGGAAAGAAAACAAAGAATGTATAAACTGGCTTGGATTTTTTGCACGACATTTTAACACCCATTTTCATATTTTCAAAGCAAAACATACTGATCCTAATTTTGTTAAAGGAATTGATGCTAATATCTTCTTTTTATCTAAGTTCTTTTCTAGTAAAGGAATCAACTGGGAAATGAAAGAAGCTGAGCGGGATTCAGAATTCGTTGTACAAACCATTGATTATGCCAAAAACATACAAGCTGATGCAATTCTGATCATGGTAACCAAAGACATTGGCTTCGCTGATTATGTTTTAGGTGCTCATGAACAATATATAATCGCAAACGAAGCTAAGTTTCCTGTAATTTGCATTAATCCAAAACCTCCTAAATTCGGTGGTAGTTTTAGTGCATCAGGAGGATAATCGATACTTTCTTTTAATTGATATGCAAGGACTTTCAAGTCCTTGTTTTTTTTATTGTTAATCTATGAAAATTGTATTTGCTACCTATAACTCTGATAAACTGAATGAGATTCGAAATGCATTATCTACTGCCTCACTAAACCAATTCGAAATATTCGGACTAAATGAAATCGGTATTGATGAAACAATTCCTGAAACGCAGGATACGATAAAAGGTAATGCAATTCAAAAGGCTCAGTTTATCTATGATCGTTACTCATTGGACTGTTTTGCTGATGACACAGGCTTAGAAGTAATCGCACTCAATAATCGTCCAGGTATTTATTCCGCTCGGTATGCCGGTGAAAACTGCAGCTATGAAGATAATGTAAACAAACTTCTTCTTGAAATGAAGGATATTACAAACCGTGAAGCCAGGTTTTATACAAGCATTGCACTTATAATTGAGGGTAATATCAAAGTCTTTGATGGTTTTATCAGGGGAATAATTACTCAAACAAAACGCGGGAATAATGGTTTTGGTTACGACCCGATCTTCCAGCCTATCGGATATACTGAAACATTTGCTGAAATGTCACTTGAAAAAAAGAATAAAATTTCCCATCGGGCTATGGCTCTTAATAAATTAATTGAATATTTGTCCAGGCTTAATTAATGAAAATCATCCTTACTTTATAATTTCGTATTCTTTCTAACGTATTATAGATAATTTTGATAATAAATTACTCTTCTTATAATGCGATATTTTTTAATAATTGTACGACCTGTACTTTTTATCCTGATCTTGTATTATGATGTATCTGTTCATGCCCAGCTTCTCCAAAACGAATGGCGAGACCATCTTTCCTATCGGTCATGTTATAGAATCGCTGACATAGGTGATTGGGTTTATTGTGCTACTCAAACAGGGTTAATTTCATATAATAAATCCACCTATGCCTTGCGAAAACATTCAAAGGTTACTGGACTGTCGGATGTACTCGTTAGTGCTATTGCATATTCTTCTTTTACAGATTATTTGGTGGTGGGTTATTCAAATGGAAATATTGATTTATTGCGTGAAGGCGAAGAACCTATTAATCTTTCCGATATTAAGAGAAAAATTATTACAGCTGATAAGAAAATCTATGATATTTATATCAAGGATCATTTAGCATATCTGGCATGTGGTTTTGGTATAGTTGTAATTAATCTTGAACAGAATGAAATTCAAGAGACATACTTTTTTGGTGAGAATGGCTCTTATCTGAAGATCAATGATATTACTATTATCAAAAATTATCTCTATGCGGCTACGGAAACCGGTATTTATCAAGCTGATCTTGCCAGTGAAAATCTTTTAGATTATAAAAACTGGATCCGTCTTAATTTCATTCCTCAGTACATGAATGAGTATAAACAAATTGAGACATCTAACCAACAACTATATGCTGTTTACAATGAATTATCAAGTGAACACGATAAGATAATCATCATCGATAGTAACGGGTATAGAGATTGGAATTATACTTATGATACTGTCGTCAACCGAATAAGATTTGAGAATAATTATCTAACTATAAGTTGTCCATCAAAAGCTTATATATACGACCAGAATAATTTGCTCTTTTTTGATTTTATACGTTATGGTATTCAGGATATCTATGTCAGCCCAGAAACAGAGGTTTTTGCTGCGGCTACATATTCAGGTTTTACAAAACACACCGATAGTGAGAATTTGAGCTATTTGACAATAAATGGACCCTGGTATAATGTGGTAAATAAAGTAAGTACCTTTCGCGACCATGTCTGGGTCTCCTCAGGAGGACCCTATCAATTATATACATCCGGTGCAGCTCATTCCTTTATTGATGGTAGATGGACAAGCTACACCTCTTATGAGATTCATACAACAAATCCATTAGGGAATATATATAAAATAGCTATTGACCCTCACAATGAAAATCATGTTTATCTTGCTGCATACGGTTATGGTTTGATAGAAATACTTGATGATAATATCATCAATATTACGGAATTGCATGATCTTGATATTTTCAGCGATATTAGTGATGTGATTAATCTTAGAATCTCCGGTATTCAATTTGATGCAGACAATAATTTATGGATTATTTTGAGTCTTGTTTCAGCACCTTTATTTAAAATCGATGAAGATAATAATTGGAGTCGCCCTGAAATACCAAGTCAAACAATATTGGCTCAGAATAATGTCAATTATGCAGATTTGCTTATTACAAGCCATAATCAAATTTGGGTTCTCTCCACAAAAGGAGACGTTGTTGTATTAGAAGATGATGGTTCAGGAAATTTTGAATCTGTATCTTTTAATGTTAAAAATCAATATAATACCCAGGCTACTTTAGGTTATTGTTTGGAAGAAGATAATGAAGGTAATGTGTGGGTAGGTTCAAATAATGGGCCGTTTGTTTATTATTCTCCTTATAACTGGAATATTTCATCAATAGATGATATAAAAGGTTACCAAATTCCTATTCCCCGTAATGATGGAACAAATAATGTAGATCTTCTTTTATACAATAATGCAATTTACGATATTGAAGTTGATGGCGGAAACCGTAAATGGTTCGGAACCGATAATTCTGGAGTATTTCTTACTTCTTCTGATGGACGTGAGATTATTTATAACTTCAGGGAGGATAATTCTCCAATGCTCTCAAATTTGGTAACTGGTATTGGAATCAATGAATTAAGCGGAGAAGTTTTCTTTGCAACAGATTTGGGCCTTTTAAGTTTTGGTGGTACAGCAACAACCGGTCTTGATGATTATTCACAAGTATATGTATATCCAAATCCTGTAAGGCCTGATTATCAAGGAAATATTACAATTTCCGGATTAATTGAAAACTCAATTGTGAAAATTACGGATGTAAGTGGAAATTTAGTGTGGGAGACTAAATCCTTGGGTGGACAAGCAATATGGAACGGATATAATTTTGATGGTAAAAGAGTTGCAACTGGTGTTTATTTAGTTTTGTTATCAACCGAGGATGGCTCTGTATCATATATAACAAAACTTTTGTTTATACACTAATGTTAGTTAAAACCAATGCGGTCGTACTCCATTGTATCAAGTATGGTGAGTCGGGGCTAATTGCTAATCTTTATACAGAACAATTCGGACATCAGGCGTTGCTTGTTCATGGTAGTAGAAAAAAGAAAAGCACTATTCATCCCTATTTATTTGAGCCCCTTTCATTGCTTGAGATAAATCTATATCATAAAGAAAACAGGGAACTACAAATTTTGAAAGAAGTTAGACCAGTTTATATTTTTAATCATTTATATTTTGATATCAGAAAAATTAGTATTGCTCTATTTCTTGGTGAAATCTTATTCCGAACATTGCGTGAGGAGGAACAAAATTTATCAATCTTTAATTTCCTTTTCAACGGAATTCAAATATTAGACATGATTGAAAATGGATTGGAAAATTTCCCATTAATATTTCTAATTCAACTAAGCAAATACCTCGGTATTTATCCGAAAAATGATGAATTAATCAGTCTCTATAACACGGGTGAAGGATTTCAAATAACGGATCTGCTTGATTATTCTTTGTCCGATTTAAACACTTTCAAAATATCAAATATCAAACGGTATGAAATATTGACTCAACTAATTCGTTACTATTCGTCACATTTTGATGGCCTAGGCTCTATTAAATCCTTGCTGGTTCTGCGCGAAGTATATCATTAAAAATAACTGAAAAATCTTATTCAAAAGTAGAAATAACAACTGTGTTTATTCAATGATTTTAGGAGAATCTGTCAGAAGAACAGGGAATTATCGTCCTCATTATCCATCCTGAAACGTAACGCTGTTTGCGTGGCTCGTTCAATTTCAAAAGCTGTTTGCCAGTCACAAACGACCTCATAATTTGTAAGTAATTCATTTTTACAACTCTGACAAATCATATCAGGTCCGGCAGCTTTATTACACCGTTTACATCGATAGGTTACTTTTTCGCCCCTGCTCATTATTAATAAAGCTTTCGTATTACAACCATTATTACGCCTTTTTCTATGTTGAAGTTGCATTATTTTGTAATTTTAAAGGTGATATGTATCATTGATAACTGGAAAACAAGGAATTAGATATTTGCGTATGATCAAGAAAAAGGAACCATGACTTTTACTATCATACAGACAAAAACTACTCCATTAGTTGACTTTAGGAATGGTTATCTTTTAATCAGAGGTAAATCCGTACCTTTTGAATATCCAGCGATTTATGATATTATAAATGACCGTCTAAGGATTTATATGAAAAAGCCCAAAAAGAAAACTTTTATTGATTTTGATTTGAGCGCAATTAACGCTATTTCAAAGCGAACAATAATGAATACCTTTCAGCTATTTGAAGAAATGAATAACAAGGGCACTAATATTCAGGTGAATTGGTATTATCAACCAGATGATGAAGATGTTTATGAACTTGGTGAAATCTGTAAGTCAAACTTTAATTTAACAATAGATTTACGGGAAAGTATTTAAGAAAAAAGGGACTCTAAAGAGCCCCTTTTTTATATTATTCAACTTTCTCCTTTTTACAATTTTTATTATGTTCTTTAATAAATAAATCAAGAGCCATAGTCATTGATGGTGCATTAGGCATTGGCGCCTGAAGATCTAATCGCAAACCCGCTTCTTTGACAGCTCTTGCAGTAGAATTTCCAAACGACGCAATTTTCGTGTCGTTTTGTTTAAATTCCGGGAAATTTGTGAGTAAAGATTTTATCCCAGACGGACTGAAAAACACCAGTACATCATAATTGATCATTGAAAGATCTGACAAATCGCTACTTACTGTTAAATAGAGAATTGCAATGGTGTACTTAAACTTGTGTTCGGTAAGCAATTCCGGAATTTCTTTCTTATGCTGATCAGATAAAGGCACAAGAAATTTCTCGGATCGATGCTTCTCCAACACCTCCAGTAAATCAACAAATTTTCCTTTTCCGTAAAATATTTTTCTCTTTCGGTAAACGATATATTTTTGCAAATAATGTGCGATCGACTCAGAAGTACAAAAATATTTCATCGTGTCAGGCACTAGTATCCGCATATCGTTAGATACCCGGAAGAAATGGTCGATCGCAGTTTTACTGGTAAAAATGACAGCAGAATAATCAAGAATGTTGATGCGCTGTTTACGAAACTCTTTTGTTTCAACAGGTTCAACATGAATGAATGGTCTAAAGTCAATTTTTACATTGTTTTTTTCCGCGATCTCGGAATAAGGATTTTTGTCGGTTTGCGGCTCAGGTTGAGATACCAGAATCCTTTTAATCTTCATGTCTGCGAGTCTCCTTATATAACTTCTTCTATCTCAGTGAAATAAGTATTTTCGAACCTATAGCAAGAGGCAGAAGTTCGAGGGTACAAAGGTATAAAATTGCGTAAAATAACAATACGCCATTTCTTAATATTATTTGAAACCCTCTTATTATCTTATACATCGTGGCTAAAGAAAGCAGTATTGTACCTGCTAATAGTAAGATTTTTGATATTAATGGAGCAGAATAAATGGCTGTAAAAACCAAAGGCAGCATTATTAGTCCTAAATTTTTGTTTATCAAATAGTTATTGTGAATTTGCTCATTAAATGCCTGTGATGTTTCAAAAATAGTTCCGGTTATTTTGAGGATAAAAAGCCTGGCCAGCAATACCGTTATTGTTATTGCCAATATTACTATATAATCAATGTAATAAGATTGGGTTAATCGGATGTTTAAATAGTTCGCTATAAGTAATAAGAACATACTAAACATCAGCACAAAATTGATATTCATTATAAAAAAAGCCCGCCGGACTATTATATTTTTTTCTCGTAACATTTTCTCAGCAAGCTGAAAGTTAACCAAGGTTATTATAACCTGGTTTACAAATTTTTTGTAATAAGTTGTAAGGACCATTAGTAGTAATACAGAAATAAATCCAACGATTAAAGTCCAATTAAATTCCGAACGCTGATAAATATGAGGTATATATTTTATAACGCCAGTTGAAGCATTATCGGATAATTTCCCCGTCCAATATTCTTCTGGTTTATAACTAATTATTGAATTTCCCGAACCAGGTATACTAAATCTACTATCTGAATTATTAAAGTTTTGGAAATGTTCAATTTCTTTGGTTTGTATCAAGCCGGTATTGGCTATGTCTTGATTAATAAGATCAGAAGTTGTCTGAAAAACATTGCTAATATTCTTTTCTTTTATTTCTTTTTCAATTTTGCTATGAATTGAATCTATTGATTTAGTTGATTTTTTTGCCATCAATACTTCAACTTGTGTAGTTGTATTGACAGAATCATTATTCTTAACTGCAATGCTTGTATTGCTATCATGCAATTTCTCTCCATTCACATTATGTTTTATAGAGTCTGGTAAAAAAATATAAAGACGCATGACTGCTTTAATTTCTGATCAAAATCCCTGTAAAAATAGCTATTTGTAATCCTCTTATGTTTGCTCTCAGACAAAAATAAATTCACAAAATACTATTAACAGGTTTTATTGTCTAGACTACTTATTATTCGCTTGTATTGGCATATGTTATAAAACATTACAATACTTTATTGCTAACAGTAGCCTTATTATCTTAAATGAATAATAAAAAAGGTTTGAATATACCATGCATTATAAAGGAATGTTGAATGAAATATAGAACTCATCCAATTTTTTAAAAACAAAACAATTTAACTTATTCCCTGTTCTTAGTATCAATCATTATTGTTACAGGCCCGTCATTGATGAGTTTTATTTTCATATTCTTTCCAAATATGCCAGTTTTAACGTTCAGATTGCTATCCTGCTCTAACTGTTTAATAAATTTCTCATAAATTGGAATGGCAATGTCTGGTGATGAAGCTCGAATATAAGATGGTCGGTTTCCCTTTTTTGTACTTGCGTGTAATGTAAATTGACTTACCACCATAATTTCACCCTTTTCATCTAATACAGATCGATTCATAATACCATTTTCATCGTTGAAGATTCTTAAATTTATAATCTTCCTTGAGAGCCATTCAATATCACCACAATTATCCGAATCTTCTATACCTATAAATACTAATAAACCTTTCCTGATTAAAGAATAAGTTAGATTATCAATTTCAACTGATGATTCAATAACTCTCTGAATTAATGCTCTCATATGTTTTATTATCAATTTTTATATCAAATTCATACTAAAATATAAATTAAACGTATATCAATAACAGTCAATATTATTGCATGAAAATGTATCTTTCAATTGTACATAGAAATATTTAAGATATTACGATAAGTTTTACATTATTTTTACATCTATTTATATAATTACTATGAGACCATCTGCTAAAAGAAATAAATCTGGATCCAGAATATTGATATTCTTTTTATTGACATGTATTTTAGGCTTTAGTTTCATTGCTGCAACCGATAAAGATTTTAAAATTGCTAAAAACCTCGATATTTTTATTACTCTATTCCGTGAGGTAGATCTATATTATGTTGATGAAAAGGATCCTGAAGATTTAATTAATTCAAGCATTGCTGGTATGCTTGAATCATTAGATCCATATACCTCTTTCATCCCTGAATCTGATCTTGATGAATTACGGTTTATGACCACAGGACAATACGGAGGAATTGGTGCTCTTATCAGAAAGGCTGGTAACTACACCATAATTACTGAGCCTTACGAAGGATTTCCTGCTCAGAAAGCCGGATTAAAGGCAGGCGATACTATTCTTTCAATTGATGGTATTTCGACCAAAGACAAATCAGTAAGTGTTGTCAGTGAGATGCTTAAGGGAAACCCTAATACTGAACTTAAGCTTATTATTAAAGGTTATGATAATAATATAAAAGAAATAGTATTCCATCGAGAAAAAATAACTATTAAGAATGTCCCTTATTTCGGTTTAATTGATAAAAATATTGGATATATACGTTTAAGTAATTTTACTAAGGAAGCAAGTAAAGAAGTTCGTAAAGCTTTTACTGATCTTAAACTTCAGGGTGCAAAATCTATTATTCTAGATATTAGAGGAAATCCAGGAGGATTATTAAATGAGTCCGTTGAGATAGCTAATATCTGGATCAATAAAGGGAATGAAATTGTAAGTACACGAGGTAAGGCAAAACAGTGGGACAATGTTTATAAAACAGAACATTCTCCTGAAGATACTGTTATTCCATTAGCAATTTTAGTTAACCGGGGTTCTGCTTCGGCATCAGAGATAGTAGCCGGATCATTGCAAGACCTTGATCGTGCAATTATTATAGGAGAACGTACTTTCGGAAAAGGTCTTGTTCAAACCACCCGACCATTAAGTTATAACACACAATTAAAAATTACCACTGCCAAATATTATATTCCCAGTGGCAGATGTATTCAGGCATTAGATTATACTCATCGTAACGAAGATGGAAGTGTTGGTTATATTCCTGATTCATTAATTTCTGAATTCAAAACCAAAAATGGGAGGTCCGTTTACGATGGCGGCGGTATTACCCCAGATATTAAAGTTGAATCTCCTATTCTTTCTAATATTGCTTTTAGCCTATTTAATAATAACCTTATTTTCGATTATGCCTCATTATTTACGACGAAATATGATTCCATACCTTCTCCAGATAAGTTTATAATAGAAGAAACCATCTATAGTGATTTTATAAAATTTCTTAAAGATAAGAGCTTTGATTACAATACATTAAGTACTGAGAAACTGGATGATTTAATTGCCACAACAAAGCGTGAAGGTTATTATACTATTGCAAAAGATGAGATAGAAGTTCTAAAAAATAAATTAATTGCAGATAAAAACAAAGATCTTATCACTTTTCGTGATGAAATATCTGAGTTATTAAGTGATGAAATTGTAAGCAGGTATTATTTTCAAAGTGGCAGGATTATTAATAATCTTAAAAATGATCCGCAGCTTGAAATGGCAATCAAACTATTAAAGGAAGAAGGGGCAGTATATTCAATCTTACACGGTACATATAAGGATGCAGATATTAAACTGGCCGTTGATTCGCATAGAACTAACTCCAATTAATTTGAAAATACTTTTACCAACCTATTCTAATGTTAACTGATTTTTAAATTTTAATATATATTCCTCAATAATTGAATTATATTCATTTTTAATTAAATCAATTATTTTATTATTAACATCATAGGCTATATTATCAATACGTTTCACAGGCAATATTTTTGGAGAGGTTCCGCATATAAAGCATGCCTTATAGTTTTTCAGATCTTTTACTTTAATTTCTTTATATGCAACCCTAATACCTTTATCTTTTGCAATCTTTAAAACATATTTACGTGTAATACCTGACAGGATCGAATCAGGAGGTGCTGAATATAGGCTATCGTCATTCACCAGAAAGAAATTTGATTTACTACCTTCAGTAATACAATTTTTATGATTTACTAGTAAAAACTCGTAGGCTGCTGTGTTTTTATTCTCTTTTATTATCTTTTTATTAATTAAGTTGTTAACGCCTATTTGTTTAATCTGTGGTTGAGGACGTTCCAGTTTTATTGTTAGCAGATCTACTCCTATTTTATAAGCTTCTTCCTGAGGATATGAGTGTGGAATATAATATGCAGCCAGACTTTCAGGTGTATCTTTTGATGAGAACAAAACCTTAATATTGCCATTTCTGAAATTGTTATGTTTAAGCAACTTTAATAGACCAGATTTCAATTCAACCTTATCCAGATAGCCTTCCAATCCATAATTGGAAGCACCCTGTTTCAACCTTTCAAAATGATCCTCATAAAATAATAGTATTCCATCTATTGAACGGATTACTTCATACAAAAGAAATGCAGAATTATTAAATTGAAAGTTTATATTCTCGCTGCTAAATAATTCTTTTCCATAAAGATACACATTACTTTTTATTGTATCCATACTACTGTGCAACAAATTCGTATGTAATAGTCCCTTTATCTCGTGATTCAGCATTTAAATTGCTTTCGAACAAGGATATTCTGGCTGATTGTAGTGCAGTTTCAATTATACATTCTTCATTGGTGTTGGTGGCAGCAACTGTGGCATCAATAACCTCTCCTGATGGATTTACTATGATATTTATTATAATTCTTCCGCTACCTTGGCATTTATAAACCGGAACATGGATATAACGATGATTCCTGGAAAAATTATATTCTACCCGTGTAGGGCCTTTATAAAAAGTATTCTTCGTTTTTGTATCAATCTGTTTTTCTTCTCTTTTTTCCGTAGTGATGAATTCTTCATCTTTGATAGATCTGTCTAATTGTTGATTTAACTCTTTTATATTTAATTCCTGTTTTAAATCTTCAATATATTTTTCAGTACTTATTTTACTCTCTATCTGATTGGCTGTATTAACGGCAATATTTTTTAT
This sequence comes from uncultured Bacteroidales bacterium, assembly GCA_964634105.1. GTDB lineage: Bacteria > Bacteroidota > Bacteroidia > Bacteroidales > UBA10428 > UBA10428. Next base: position 47,199 of record CAZWIU010000018.1, read on the forward strand.
TGCTTCTCCCGAAAGTGGTTGAATCTGAGTGATTTCCGATTTTTTTTCACTCATCATTTGTTGTAATTGTTTATATGTCTCTTTATCCAATTCAATAACAAGCGGTTCGCTTCTTTTTTTATTTACATCATTTATTTTAGTAATTAAAAATGTAATGAGAACCAACAAATGAATTGCAATTGTAATTAGTAATCCAGATATTATATTTCTAGTTTCCTGCCTAAGTAGCATAATGATTTCCTTTATTTCCTATTATAACATCCAAACCCCATTTACTTTTTAATAAAAAGCTTTAACTAAACAATAATCTCCAACACGAAAATACAAAGTTATATAGAAGAATAAGATTTTTTCATTACTAGCAAAAGCCTAATTTACATTTATGAAAAAAGATTTGAATAGTATTGTATAATTGATTGTAAACATATATTTTTGCTGCCTCAAAATTCCTCAGTAGCTCAGTTGGTTAGAGCGGCGGACTGTTAATCCGTAGGTCGTAGGTTCAAGTCCTACCTGGGGAGCCAGAATAAAAAAGCCTGAAATCTTCTGATTTCAGGCTTTTTTTGTTTAAATCCCTAAAATATACGATGTTTAACCACCCGCCCTGAAAGGGCATGTCATTTCAACCCAACGACATCGCCTTGGGGGAATGGAAAATAATACGACAAACCTAACCGCCCTGAAGGGGCACATTATTTCAGCCCAATGGCATCGCCTTGGGGTATATGAACGATAATAACCCAATACCAATGCGCCCTGAAAGGGCAAATTAGAAAATTTCATCCCAAAAATTTATCAAGGATGTTATTTATGTCAATCATTAACCTTCGTTTTAAGGCCTTTCATTTTTTTTTCAGCAAAGAAACAGCTTGTTCGAGTGATACAACAAAAATTTTATTTGAAATTGAGTAAGGCATTTTAGTTTCAGGTACAACAAATAAGGCATGTTCAGGATTTAAGTCTTGAATTGCAATAGATGCAGACTTTGTTGGTCTTGGGTTTGGCGAGAACTTAGCATCAACAATAGCTTTACAAGTAATACCTTCATATATAAGCAAATCAGATTCAGTACCGTCTGCTGTTCTGTAAAAATAATATTGGTATTTATCACCAAGTGCAGCAATAAGATTCTCAATTACATATCCCTCCCATAGAGGGCCAAGCATCGGATTTCGAAGTAACTCTTCATAATTTGAAATTCCAAGTAAAAAATTAATTATACCTGAATCCCGAAAATAAATTTTAGGGGTTTTGATCAATCGCTTTCCTATATTAGTATAGTAAGGCTGTAATATTCTTATTATAAAAGATTTTTCAAAATACGAGATAATATTTTTAACAGTCGGTAAACTTAACCCCATTGAATTTGCCAGACTGTTATAATTCAACAAACTGCCATGAACGTTAGTAAGCATTGCCAGTAACCTTTGAATATCATTGGTTGAACTTCCGAGTCCCATCATCCTTAAATCCCTCTCAACATAAGCTGAAAGAAATGACCTCAACCATTGTCTCCTTATAAAATCATCATTCTGAGTCAAAGAAACAGGATATCCCCCTCTAAACCAGTGAGTCCTGAAATCAAAGCTGTTACTAATTTCTTCTATAAAAAAAGGAGTGAGTTCATTATAAACAATTCGTCCGGCAAGTGTTTCGTTGCTCAATAACAATAAATCTTTACTTGCTGAACCCAATAAAATAAAACGCCCGTTAATCCGATCTGAATCTATTGCAGACCTCAATATGGGAAATAACTCAGGTTTTCGCTGAATTTCATCGATAATTAAAGTTTTATCTTTGACCGAATTGATAAACTCAAGAGGATGGACAAAAGCAGCGTTATCAGCAGGATTCTCAAGATCCAGATATACTGATTCCCTGTCCAGTTGCTTTGAAATTTCTTTAACAAGGGTAGTCTTTCCTACTTGTCGTGATCCCAGAATTGCAACAGAAGGGAAATGCTTAATAAGAAGCAATAATTGTGATTCTATAGCCCTTTTTATATACATAAAAAAATTATTCCCGTAAATTTAAAAAATTATTTTAGAATTACGGTAATAATTTTATAATTTATCCCAATGGCGTTGCCATATACCCCAAGGCGTTGCCGTTGGGTTGAATTAAATAAGGCCTTCAGTCTAATGGGGGGAAATTCCGGAATCGTATGCCTTAATATCACAAAGGATAATCGCCCTGAAAGGGCATGTCAATTCAGCCCAATGGCATCGCCTTGGGGTAGATGAATGGTAATTACCAAAGGACAATTCGCCCTGAAAGGGCAAATCATTTCAGCCTAAAAGGGGGAAAATCTGGATAGGTATATTTAAATTCAAAAGGATGTTTGATTAATTTGAAGGGACCATTTAAATGGGTACATTTGATAAAATTATAATTGAATAACAATAAATTTCCCCCCATGAAAAATAATCCGATTAACCAATCGCCCTGAAAGGGCAAATAATTTCAGCCCAACGGCATCGCCTTGGGGTAAATGAATCCGACAAACCCATACGCCCTGAAAGGGCATGTTATTTCAGTCCAATGGCATCGTATTGGGTTGATGAACGGTAATTGCCAATAACCAATACGCCCTGAAAGGGCAACTTATTTCAGCCCAACGGCATCGCCTTGGGGTTAATGAACGGTAATTTCAAAATACCACCCGCCCTGAAAGGGCAATTCAATTTAACCCAACGGCATCGCCTTGGGTTAATTGAACGGTAATAACCCAATATCCAATACGCCCTGAAAGGGCAAATTAAATTCAACACAAAGACAACACCCTGGGTATATGGAAAAATCGTATTTTTATTCTTGAATTAAAAAATATCACTTTATAATTGGGATGCGCTATAAAATAAATTTATCCTTCATATATTCACTTTTAACCTTATTCCTGATATTGGTTTCCACGGGTGGGTTTTGCCAGCTCAACCAGACCGTCAGGGGGATGGTAACTGATAAGGTTTCAGGGGCACCTCTCCCCGGGGCAAACGTTATTCTTATCGGATCTTCCGCATCGGGGATTGGTGCTGCAACTGATTCTAAAGGGGAGTTCGTCCTGAAGGATGTGCCTGTCGGGAGAAACAGTTTTCAGATATCATCGGTAGGATATGAGACTCAAACAATTGAAAATATAACTGTTAATTCAGGCAAAGAGCTAACCCTTGACATTGAAATGATTGAAAATGTCAGTGAGTTTGAAGAAATAACAATCAAAGCCTTCCGCAAGGGAGAGGTCATTAACAAGATGGCCTCGGTAAGCTCTCAATCGGTTTTAATAGAAGAGACTGAAAGATATGCAGGTACATGGGCTGACCCGGCAAGGATGGCTAAAAACTTTGCAGGGATAACATCAACGAACGATACACGCAACGACATCATAATCAGGGGCAATTCACCCGGTGGATTATTATGGAGGCTTGAAGGTGTTGATATTCCAAATCCAAACCACTTTGGTCTGCAGGGAACATCGGGAGGACCGGTAAGCATGCTGAACAGCAATATGCTCACCAGATCAGACTTCTTCACCGGGGCTTTCCCTGCTGAGTATGGCAATGCTTTATCGGGAGTATTTGATCTGAACATGAAAAACGGGAACAACAGTAAGACAGAATACGTCTTGCAGGTTGCCCTCAATGGTTTTGAAGCCGGGATTGAAGGTCCGCTATCAAAAAAAAGAAAGGGATCATATATTGTCAACTTCAGATACTCATTTCTTGATGTACTTCAAAAAATGGGGCTTAATATAGCAGGAGGGGTAGTCCCGACGTTTACCGACATGAACTTTAAATTTTTTGTTCCGACAGAAAAAGCAGGAACATTTACCTTATTCGGACTGGGAGGAATTGATGCTGCTGAAGCATTAGCACACCAAAGTTCAGATGAATTCAATCCGGTAAAAAACACAGATCTTGTTGCAACGAACCAGATGGGAGTAACTGGTCTCAGCCATAAAATCATCTTTGGCGATAAATCTAATCTATTAACAACCTTGTCTTATTCAGGCCAATACACATATATGGAGCTTGATTCAATAATGCCCGACAGTACGAAACAATTATTCTTCTCTTCGAGGATCAATGAAGACCAGTTGGCTATTTCAACACACTTCACAACAAAGATTGATAGCAGGAACACCTTATCGGCAGGCTTTTCATTTAAAGACAAGTCGATAAGCCAGAAAAACAAAGCCATGTTTTACGGGCATTATCTTACTATACTGTTTATGGAAGATGAACACCTGAGGCTGTTGCAGGGTTTTGCTGAATGGAAACACAGGTTTACAAACGATCTGAGCATATATACAGGCGTTTATTCGCAATATCTCCTGATGAACAACACTAAGTCGCTTGAGCCAAGATTCGGCTTTAAATGGGATATTTCTGACAAACACTCAATCAACTTTGGTTCGGGCATACATACACAGACACAATCGCTTCCCCTTTATTTTAATATGACAAGCAATGCCAAAAGAACAAAATACTGGTACACCTGCAAGGAGCTAGACTTTACCAAATCGGTTCATTTTATACTTGGGTATGAATATAAATTTCTTCCCGGATGGAATTTCAAAGCCGAAGCCTACTATCAAAGCCTTTGGGATATCCCGATAGAGCAGCGTCCTTCGGTTTTTTCAGCAATAAATCTCGGTGCAACTTACTATAACGGAGTTCATCTGGATCAGGACAGCCTTGTAAACGAAGGTCTGGGAAGAAATATCGGAGTAGAGGTTACAGTTGAAAAATACCTTGACAAAAACTGGTATATTCTGTTAACTGCATCGCTGTTTGATTCAAAATATAAACCCAGTGACGGTATATGGAGAAATACAGTTTTTTCAACTAACTATGTAACTAACTCTTTACTGGGATATGAATTCAGGATTAATAAGAGGGCATCCCTGGATGTTAATGTAAGGATGGCATACAGCGGAGGTATAAGGATGCTGAGTGTTGACAGGGAAGCTTCAATGGCTGAAGGAAAAGTAATTTATGACGATTCAAAAGCATATTCAACCAGGAGCAGGGATTATTTCAAACTGGACGGGAAGTTTACTTTCAGGTATAACCTCAACCATGCAACAGTAGACCTTTCGGCGGAGGTAATTAACTTTACAAATGCTAAAAACTTATATTCTGAATCGTTTGATCCTAAAACCGGAGAAACCAGCTATACCTACCAGCAGGGCATCCTTCCGACAGCAATGATCAGGGTTACGTTTTGATATAACGTAAATTGCATTTGATTATAAAAAGTGATAAATTTAATCATCAGAAAATTAAGAAAAACAATAAACAATTATGATCATGAAAAGGAAATTAAACAACAGATACACAAGCATAATAGCGGGTTTACTATTCATGTTTTTCTTCAGCAGCTGCGAATTGCTCGGTATAGATCCTGATGCTTTCAACCTTGACTTTCTCGACAATATTGAACTTTTCGGTGATAAGACACTGGAAGCTGAGGATGCTAAGGTAGAAATGGAAGCAGCAAGCTCTGAGATTGGTGACACCAAAGATATTATGCTTGAGTGTACCGGGTTCAGCACATTAAATTACCTTTTGGAACTTGAATCAGGGACAAGTTTTAAATCAGGTGCTAAATCGGCTTTGATTTTTGACAGTGAAAACCTGATGGAAAAGGTATTGAGGATAGCTAAAGATAAGACAGGTTTGAAATCTGCAAGTGAAGATGATGAAGACATGTATGGTATTTTTGAATGGGACTTTTACGAGGAAGAGTTTGTAAAGACCGGCGAAAGCACTTCTGTCTACAGGTTGATATATCCTGCTGATGAAACATCAAATATGAACAAAAAGTTGAATGCAGAACTGACGATCGATAAACTGCAATATGTTGAAATACTTTCAACTGATGAAATCGGTGGTTATTCAACACCTGAGAATTATCCGACCAATGCAGACCTTACATTAAAAGTAAACAATGTAAAGGAGCTTACAGGTACTTATGATGCAGAATATAATGAAACAGGCAAGGCAACCTCAATAGATGCATCTCTTGAATCGTGCGAGTATTATCTGGATATGAGCCTTTCCGGCAGCGGTACTGATTATACTTCTGAGCTTAGTTTCAAGATGGGTAATGAGGTCAAGCTTGGATACGACATGAAGATAAAATACACATCTGATCTTGAAGATACTGAAAGCATAAAAGGTACAATAACCACAAGTCCTGTTAAATATGATTGTGATATAAAGGTAAAATCACTGACAGATGAAATGGACAGAGCAGATGAAAATGAAACTGATCCTGATGTCGATGTACTTAACAAATACCTCAATGTAGATGTAATCCAGATTGATCAGAAAGCTAAGATCGGGACAGTTGAATTTGAGGAATATGAAGATCCTGAATGGGGAGATACGGAAATAAGATTGGTTGTGGTCTATAAAGACGGATCATCTGAATTGTTTACAGATATATTTCCATTCCTTGATGAAGAGGATTAAATTTGAATTGAAAATATATAAAGAAGCCGGTTAATTGCCGGCTATTTTTTTATCACCGGCAATGTATAAACAAAAGTTGTCCCCTCCCCTACTTTGCTTTGCACTTCAATATGTCCGTTATGGGCTTCAATGATTTTCTTAACAATAGCAAGTCCTAATCCTATGGATTTCTCATTGGCAGTCGACTTTACTGAGGTGGTCTTAAAGGGTTTGAATATATCAGGCAATTCATTTTCAGGTATACCCTGCCCCTGGTCTTTTACTTTGGTAATAACTTCATTTTCATTCAAATCAATATAAATAGATATTTTTGTTCCGGGCATGGAATATTTAATTGCATTACTGACGATATTGCTTAAAGCCTGATGAATCTTATTAACATCGAAAACGAAAACTACTTTATCTACAGAAGAATTTACAACAATTTCCTGAGACTTCTTTTCTGACATTATTTTATCCTGAACCAGGCTATTATAAACAAATGACACATAATCCTGTTCGGTCAGTTTTGAGTCAAAAACACCTGATTCTATCTTAGATACATTCAGGAAATTATCGATAAGATCAAGGGAAAAATTACACCTGTCATTAATAATCCCCAGATATTCAATTTGCTTTTCAGACGGGGTTTCATAATAATCATCAAGAAGAAGAGATGAGAAGGATTGTGCTGTTCCTATCGGACTTCTAAGGTCATGTGAAACCATTCCAATGTATTTGTTTTTCTCCAGGTTCAATTCCGAAAGCTTAACATTGAGATTTTCAAGCTCTTTTGTTCTTTCCTTTACCTTATTTTCAAGGGTTTCGTTAGCTTCTTTAAGGTTTTCCAGTAATTTCCGGTTTTGTATAATCAGGTCTGACTTATCAAAGGCCTCTTTTATAATATTTTCAAGTTCGTATGGGTCCCATGGTTTTGTAACATATCTGAATACCTGACCCTTATTAATTGCGTCTTTTACAGCCTCAATATCAGAATAACCTGTTAAGATTAACTTTATAGCATCAGGGTACCGGGCTTTTATTCTTGAGAAAAATTCAACACCTGTAATACCCGGCATTCTTTGATCAGAAATAACTACCTGAATATTTTCATTTTCCATAATCTGAAAAGCATTTTCAGCATCAGTCGTTGAAAAAACATTGTAATCCCTTCTGAAGATTCTGGTCAGGGCTTTAATAACCTCAGTCTCATCATCAATAATCAATAAACTATGTTTTTGACTTTTCTGTATATCACTCGCCTCCATTGATTCTATATTTTAGGTATTGAAATTTTAAACACTGTTCCTTCTCCGGCTTTTGATTCTGCATGGATAGAACCTTTATGCAAATCGGTAATTATCTTGTAGGTTATACTCAAGCCTAATCCTGTTCCGCTTCCTACGGGTTTTGTCGTAAAAAAAGGATCAAAGATTTTTTCGACTATATTTTCAGGTATTCCACACCCATTGTCTTTTACTACAATCGAAATGAATTCATTTTCATCTTTAACAGTCAATTCTACTTTTCCTCCGTTATCGACAGCCTGTATTGCATTAATCAACACATTCATCAGAGCCTGATTTAACTGTCCCGGGTAACATTCAACATTGAGCGATTCGGGACTTATAAATTTGAATTCAATGTTTTTACTGTTTATCTCGGGTAAAAGAATAGAAATGGTAGAACGAAAGCTGCTTATTAAGTCAACCTGTTTAATCTCTGCCTCATCCAAGCGGGAAAACCGTCTCAAATCTTCAACGATAACCTTCACCCTTTCAATCCCTATTTTCGATTCATTAACAATGTCTGTAATATCATTAAAAAGAAAATCAATGTCATTTGCCCTTTTCAGTTCAAACAAAGAGTCAGCCAGCAAAGGAGTGTTACTTTCATTTACCAGTTTGTCAATTTCATTTATATATTCAGAAATCTCAACAGTTGATCTTTCCAATGAAAACAAATTACTGTAAACGAAAGAAATCGGGTTATTTATTTCATGAGCTATCCCCGCTACAAGCTTTCCAAGAGCGTTCATCTTCTCAGACTGCACAAGCATTTGCTGCGTTTCCTGGAGTTTTCTCATCGTCACCTCAAGTTCTGTCTTCTCATGCAACAATTGCCTTTGAAGATTAGTAACCTTTTGATTAAGGAAATGCATTACCTTGTTTTGTTCAATCAATCCTGCAACGTTTATTCCGCCTATCAATAGCAGGTTGTTGTCTTGTTTATAGATTTTTGTCTCAATAGAAGTATTTACACTATTCATTTCACCAATAGTAATGAGACCTGAATATATAAGTCCGCTGTTTTCCTGAAAAGTGACAATCTCCTCAAATGCAGGATGTAACATATTGCTTTTATTAAATCCCGGACAAATGGAATTCATTGCAGGATTAGAAAAAATAAGGTCGCCCGATAAAGAAAACAAAGCAATACCTAAAGAATTATTATCAATAAATGAAGATTTTAATTCATTCTCCCAACCTGAAAACAAAGTAGATTCCTCAGAACTAGACATTAAAAATTATCTTTAATTATTATTCTTTAAAAATTCATCCAATTCTTTTAAATCAGATTTATATATCAGCTTTTCATATTTGCCCAACAATTCTAATCCTCCATGTAAAAAGGCCTGACCACCAATTAGTATATACAAATCAGGAAAAATCTTTCTGATCTTTGACAGCATATTATCAAGAACAGGCAAATTGAAAGGTACGCTTAATGAAATAGCCAAAATATCTGGGTTCTCACTCTTAACAGTGTCTAATATCAAATCAGTCGATGTATTTGCTCCCAGAAATATTACCTGCCATCCATTCATTTCAAAAACATCACTGACCATTTTTATGCCTATCTGATGAAATTCTTTTTCAGTACAGCTAAGAACTGCTTTTTTATTCTTCTTATCCTTGTTAACTACATTAAAATAAACTTCGCTCAGGAGTGTTTCAACAATAGCTGAAGCCATGTGCTCAGTAGCTATAGTAATTTTGCTTTGCTCCCACATTTCACCAACCTTATAAAGTGATTTTTTAAGTATCTCATCATAAAGAAATTTTATCTCTCCTTCTTTATCAATGATTTCTTTGATGAAGTTATATGATTTCTCATAATCACCTGATATCAGATAATTTTGAAATTCAGTCAAATCATATTTTTTATAATCGTTTCCCATTTTA
>CAZWIU010000019.1:0-56298 GCA_964634105.1 uncultured Bacteroidales bacterium
GATAACTATCGGGGTCATATCATGATATTCATGAAAATTGAGTCTCATTAATAAATTTTCTTATCTGTAATCATAAGAATTAACAATGAAAATCAGATATTGATGGTATGGCACAAGAATTAAAGACCGACCGGGTAACTTAGTTTAACACCAGCTGTTGATAAAGCGGACACAGCGGAATCAGCTTTGTGATGCATTAATAAAATACGGCGTTGAATATCTTCCAGCAGAGTATTTTCCTCAGCAATTCTTTTTCGCAGGTTATCAGCTCCTATCTCACCCGATTTATAAGCATTTTCCAAGAATAATAGGTTATCTTCTATAGCATATATCTCTTCATGAAATTCATTAAAAGAAGTAAAATATGCAGACAATTGCTCGTAAACCTGTATGATTTTCTCGTAATCAGGTGGTTTTAACTGCAAAGAATCGTAATACTCGATAAGTTGTGATAACCTGTTGAAGGTTTTACTAACTGTATCGAGTTCGTCGTACCCGATCAGCTTGTAAAGTGAATATGCCTGCGTCAAAGCGGAGTCAATATTTTCCGTACGGATATGAGATTTCGATCTTCCCTTGCATCCTGATAATAGAAAGGTAATGATAAATAGCCCCACAATAATATAACCCAGAGGTATTAAGAGACGTATAGTTGATGTATTGTTTAAACTCACTTCGATGTTTGATGAAAAATAAATAGATTTTTTTTAGTATCTTAATAACAATTTGTAACACAATATACGAAAATGCGCAGACTTATAATTAATTTTTCTTTTCTGTTCCTGATCAGTTATACTCTTTTTGCCCAGCAAACCATTCAAGGCGAGAAAAAAGTCTATCGTGATGAAGATAACAAACTTTACATAAATAAAGACCTGGGCATTTATCTTTGGATATCTACTTCGCCTGATCCTGGTTCTGAAAAAATACGTCTTATGAGTGACAGCTCAAAGAAGTATACAAATCCGATGTATTTAGATACCGAGGGATACAACACAGTACGCTCTCCTTCTGCAGTCGATACCACTACAAAACAGACAATATTTCCGCTACAGGATATAATTTTCGAAGTGTATCGCGATGGTATTCCGCCGGAAACCAAAGCGATTTACTCCTCTGAGTATACAAAAATTCTGAATGGGGAAAAATTTTTCGGAGGCAACCTGAAAATCAAACTTTCAAGTTTCGATGCTACTTCAGGGATCGAATCGCTGAAATATAGTCTGAATAATGGATCCTTTTCTGACTACAAAGATGAATTAACGGCTTTCAAAGAAGGAGAGAATATACTTGAGTACTATGCCAGCGATCATGTTGGTAATGTTGAAAGTTCCAAAAAGGATATCTTCTATATCGATAATACACCTCCAAAAACAGAGTTCATGATTGAAGGAGATCGCAGTGATAAATATATCTCTGCAAAGGCTGTAATCAAACTCTCCAGCTCTGATGATAACTCAGGGGTAAAAGGTATCTATTTTAGAATTGATAACGGACCTTTCTCCACATACCTAAAACCGATACCTGTAAGTGTGATTAAAAGTGATGAGACTTCCATCAGTTTTTACGCTGAAGATAACCTTGGTAATAAAGAAGCTATTAAAGTAATCGGTGGTAAGGAAAACTCAATACAGGTTGAAGGAAGTAGCTCAACGCAAAATGTACTTTTTGAATTTTATATTGACCGTGAACCTCCTAAAGTGGATATCCAAGTTGATAAAAACCTTTACAAGGGCAACTATGTATTTGTATCTCCCACCAGTCAGTTTACGATCACTGCTGAAGATGATAAATCGGGAGTCGATAAGATATTTTATAGTGTCAATAACTCATCGGTCGAGAATTTATACAAGGATCCCTTTACCCTTAATAAGGATGGGTTGTATTATATCCGGGTTAAATCGAGCGATTTTGTAGGGAATGTCTCACCTTTGTTATCCAAAATCTATTATTGTGATATAAAAGCTCCTGTTACTAAATTAACCCTTAGTAATCCCAAGTATTTTTCACATGATACTCTTTTTATCTCAACTCGTACCGTTCTTACTCTTGCATCTTCCGATGATCAGTCTGGTGTAGCCTCCACTCAATATAAATTGAATGAGGATGAACCTGTAATATATTCAAAACCTTTTTCGATTGAATCGCCAGGATTAACAACAATTCTTTATTATGCCACCGATAATGTTAATAATAAAGAAGCCAACAATGATCAGAGGGTTTTTGTTGATAATCAACCTCCGGTCATCATATATCATTTCAGTGTTGAGTCCATCGGTTCCAAAAAAGTAAGGGACGAACTGTATACTATCTATCCTATCAATACAATGCTTTACATAGCAGCTACCGATGCGCATTCAGGTGGTGAAAAAATTGAATATACCATTAATGGAGGCAGTCTTCTTACCATAAATCCGGTTAAATCTTTTAAACCAGGTAATTATGTTGTTCAGGTCAATGCCTATGATGTATTAGGAAATAAGAGCACACAGGAAATAAAATTTGCAATTGAGGAATGAGCAGAGATAAATGTCTGTTTATCGCTTTCGCATTGATATTTGCAAGCGTACAGATAAATAGTAGGGCCCAGGAAGAGAAGTATATCGGATTATTTATCTATAACTTCACTAAGTATTTCGACTGGCCGGAGAGCAGTAAAACAGGCGATTTCGTAATACAGATACTTGGACATAAATCGGTTTATGAAGAATTATCGCGATTAACTGCCGGGAAAAAAATCGGTACTCAGAACATACTTATCCAGAATATCAGTAGTATCCAGGAGGTAACACGTTGTCAGATTCTATTTGTTGGCCATTGGCAAAGTCGGTCATTACAAGAAATACTCACCAAAATTGGAAATCATCCAACACTTATCCTCAGCGAAATGGAAGGCCTTCTTGATCAGGGATCTGCTATAAATTTCGTAATACGCGACGGTACAATAAAGTTTGAGATTAAGATATCAAACATTAATAGCCGGCAGATTAAAACTGATCCCCGCATCCGCGAACTTGCTTACCGGGTGGTCGACTAAATCAGCAGGTCAGTTGATCAGATCGAAGCCTGTATATGGCTGAAGTATTGCAGGAACCTTAATTCCTTCGGGGGCCTGATTATTTTCTAGTAAGGCAGCTACAATTCTTGGAAGTGCCAGGGAACTCCCGTTTAGAGTGTGTGCCAGAATCGTTTTCTTGGAATTCTTATCCCTGTATCGAAGTTTCAGGCGATTCGACTGGAATGACTCAAAATTTGATACCGAACTAACCTCCAGCCAGCGTTTCTGTGCGGCAGAAAAAACTTCAAAGTCGAAAGTAAGTGCCGATGTAAACCCCATGTCGCCTCCACAGAGTTGAACTATTCTGTAGGGCAGTTCCAATTTAACCAGGATACTTTCAACATGCCTTACCATTTCATCGAGTGTTTCATACGATCTATCGGGATGCTGTATCTGAACTATTTCCACTTTATCGAACTGATGCAACCGATTCAAGCCCCTGACATCCTTGCCATAGGAACCCGCTTCTCTCCTGAAACAAGGGGTATATGCAGTATTTTTAACAGGAAAATCGGATTCTTCAAGGATAACATCACGGTAAATATTTGTTACCGGAACCTCAGCGGTCGGGATCAGGTAAAAATTATCGAGTGTTACATGATACATCTGCCCCTCCTTGTCGGGGAGCTGACCTGTACCAAATCCCGAATCTTCATTAACAACAAAAGGGGGAAGAATTTCTTCATAGCCGGCTCTAAGGTTTTCATCCAGAAAGAAATTAATCAATGCTCTTTGCAACCGGGCTCCTTTGCCCCGGTAGACAGGGAATCCAGCACCGGTAAGCTTATTCCCCAGTTCAAAATCAATCAGATTATAGGTTGAAGCCAACTCCCAGTGTGCTGCAGCATTGTCCGTTAATTCAGGGATTTTACCTCCTTCCCTGATTATTTTATTATCCTCGGAGGACTTCCCGGGTGGCACGGAAATGTGAGGAAGATTTGGAAGCTGAACAATAAGTTGATTCAATTCATGATCATACTGATCGAACTGCTGGTTTAGCTCTTTTATCTTTTCCTTTAACCCGCTGGTTTGTTCTTTGGCCCTGGCAGCTTCATCCTGTTTCCCTTGTTTAAAGAGAATTCCTATCTCCTTCGACAGGTTATTCATTTCATTCTGCAACGTGTTGACGTTATTCTGCACCTCCCGTTTTTTCTGATCGAGCATAACGATCTTATTCACCGTTGCCGATGCGTCTATATTCCTGACTTTTAACCGGTCAATTACAAATTGCGTTTTTTCTCTAATCAGATTAAGGGTAAGCATACGTGTGTACTTTTAAAATAAAAAACTCCTGCAATTTACAATTTGTAATACTACAGGAGAAAAAAAAATATTAAATGTTCAGTTTATTCCTCGGTCGGAATTACTGATACGTACGATCGGTTATTATGGCGCCTCTTGAACTCAACCTTACCGTCGATTAGCGCAAAGATAGTATGATCCTTACCCATGCCAACGTTTTTCCCAGGATGATGTTCAGTACCTCGTTGTCGTATTATAATATTTCCTGCTTTTGCAAACTGACCACCATATACTTTTACGCCAAGGCGTTTACTATGTGATTCACGACCATTCCTTGAACTACCGGCTCCTTTCTTGTGTGCCATGTTAATTACATTTTGATTGTTTCAATTATTCTTTTGTGCCTTTCTTGGCAACTTTCTTTTCCTTTGGAGCTGCTTTAGTTGCTGACTTTGTGGTACTTTTCATTGCTGCCGGACTTTTCGATCCGGATTCTTTTTTCTCTTTATTTGTTTTGGTTTCCTTAGCAGCAGGTTTTTCTTTAGCAGTTACTGTTTTTGTCTTTGGAGCAGCTTTTGTCTTTTCTTCAACAACTATATCAACCTGATCGTCAGTGGCAGAAGCTTTAGGCTCAGCTTCTTTTTTCAAAACAGCTTTCGCTTTTGCCTGTCCTTCGCCAATATTTTCAATCAAAAGTTGAGTAAACGACTGGCGGTGACCATTTAATACACGGTATCCTTTTCTTCTCTTCTTCTTGAATACCTTAACTTTGTCACCCTTTACATGTGCAAGGATACTGGCTGAAACAACCCGGTTCTTAACAACCGGCATCCCAACTTCAACTTTACCATCGTTATCAACAAGTAATACCTGATCGAAATCAACTTTATCCCCTTCATTTCCTTCAAGACGGTGAACAAAGATTTTCTGATCTTTTTCAACTTTGAATTGTTGTCCGGCAATATCAACTATTACGTACATCGAAATATTATGTTAATTCTAATCCCAAACTTGGGAGTGCAAAAATATAAAATTTAATTGAACTTCAAACAAAACATAAACCGATTAATAGATAATTTCTGTTGAATATATAAAAAAAGCGCTTTGAATTAAAAGAACTCTATTTTTATGCACAAAACTAAATTACGAATAAAATTAAGGTAGGTTTTGATTAACATATCCACTCTTACATATTTCATTATATTTGTAACCGGTTATAGCAATTTTTTACTATGCAATGAGAAATAAAATTGTTATTTCATTAAGTGTAAGGGGAGAATGAATAAAATAAAATTAAATGTATTAGGTATTTCTTACAGCCAGACTCAGACAGGTGCATATGCGCTGGTGCTGGCAGAGGAAGATGGTAAACGGAGAATACCCATTATCGTCGGTGGTTTTGAAGCCCAGGCAATTGCCATCCAACTTGAAGGTCTTAAACCTCCCCGCCCTCTTACACATGATCTCTTCTATAATTTTGCGAATACTTTTAATATTACTCTTGTTGAAGTTACTATACATAAACTTGAAGAAGGTGTTTTTCATTCGAAGCTAACCTGCTTTGATGGCACCAAAACCATAGAAATTGACGCCCGCACCTCGGATGCGATTGCGCTTGCGCTCAGGTTTAAATGCCCGATATTTACTTCAAAGGAGATCATTGAACGCGCAGGAATTGTGCTTGATTTCGAACAGGAAGCCGAAGAATACGATGAGAATGATACCGATTCGCATGAGGTCGAAATTCAGGATGATTTGTCTGGAAAAAAGCTTTCCAGCCTGGATATACAGGAATTAAAACAAGCGCTGGAACAAGCTATTAAGGACGAAGACTATGAAAAAGCTTCGCAGATTCGTGATGAATTGAAGCGAAGAAAGAATAATTAATATTTCTTTCCTGATCATTTTACGATTAGTTTTATAGAACTATCTGGATACTTGAATATACCATTTTACTTAAATTTTCTACCTCAGAAAACAGGATTATTCCTATTGGTTAAATTATTTTTCATGTCAGGGAAAAGAAAAAGTAATAAATTCCTTATACCTTTTGCATAGTGGATTTATTAATTTCGTTGGTAAATAATTCCTTGTAATGACTACTCCTAAAACTGAAAATTCTGTAGCAAAAATTTTTGAGGCTTTTGCCTCTGTCTCCTCTATGGGAGTTTTCTGGTTTAGTAGCGCAGGAGATTTGATTAATTTTAATGGTCCCTTCATCCGGTTGCTTGAATTCAGCGACCAGAATCAACTTAAGATTCATACAAATAACAGGATAGAAAACTTGTTTGCCCCTTCCGATCCATTCGTACCTATTTGTAATCATATTGCTGAACAAAATTTCCCTTTTAACAGAAATGCAAGGTTATTGACTGCATCGGGTGATCATATACATGTTTCGGTAAGTATTGAAAAGGTTGAAACAGATAAAGAACCTCTATTTGTAGCCTTTGTTACCAAGGTCTCATCGGACAATGAGAATTATCAACAGGAGAAATGGAGTGTTATTAACGAGCTTTCGGAACAGTTAGAGATGGATCTTGCCCATGGAAAGACACAACTTAAACAAAAAGCACTCCTTGATAATATACCCTACTATGCATGGCTGAAAGATGAAAATGGCATTTATATATCGGCAAATGCTCCCTTTGCAAGCTTCTTTAACCTGAAAATGGAAGATATTATCGGAAAAGCAGATCATGAGATTTTCCCTGAAGAAATAGCTCTGCAGCTGAAGAAATATGATATGCTGGTAAGGAAGAGTGGAAAGAAGCAATTCTTTGAAGACAATTGGGGATTGGAAGGAAATACACGATGGGTTGAAACATTTTCTGCCCCGATTTTTGATTTTAAAGGAAACCTCAAGGGCATCACTGGCATATCACGCGATATTACCGATCGGAAAGTGATGGAGGATACCATAATAAAAAATGAAGAGCACTTTCGTTCGCTCCTTCAGTACTCTTCGGATGCAATCACAATCCTTGATAAGAGCGGGACTATAATGTTTGAAAGTTCTTTACGAAACCGGATTTCTGATTTTCTTATCGACGAACTTATTGGTAAATCGTTTGAAGAGATCATCCATCCTGAGGATATCTCCATTTTCAGAGAAGTTATGGCCGCTGTTATTCATGAACCGGGAATACAAATAAAAAAAGAATACCGTTCACTCCATAAAAATAAACGATGGATTTATGTTGAATCGATTTTTTCAAATCACCTGAGTAATCCTTCGATCAGGGGAATAGTTGTCAATACCCGCGATATTTCTGATCGTAAAATGGCTGAACTAAAGGAGCGTGTTTATCATGATAATCTGGTGTTCCTGAGTAATTCCGCATTAGAGCTGTTAAGTCTTTCGGTACGCGACGATATTTTCAGGTATATCGGGAATACACTTCACGATTTTCTTGAAGATTCAATTGTTATCGTTGGAGAATTCAACGAAGAAGACAAATGTTATAAGATCAAAGAAATTAATGCCCTTCCTGAACATCAGGATAAAATTAAAGAAATTCTGGGTGACAATCTGATCGGTCAAAATTACGGTATGGCTACCTCAGCGAATAATATTGAGAATGCCGGCAACATTATGATTTATAATGATACAATTGATAAGTTAAAGATTGACCAATCGCTGAAAGAAAATTTCAAAAAAGCCTATTCAGCTCTCAGGGTGAATAAGATTTATTATATCGCTATGACCCGTGATAATAAAGTACTAGGGAACATAGTGATATTTACACTGAATAAAACGATCATTAAATTCAAACATATAATAGAAACCTTTGTCCATCAGGTTTCAGTAGCCCTTCAGCGCAGTCAGCTTGAATTTGAACTGGTAAAAGCGAAGATCAGGGCTGAAGAATCAGATAAACTTAAAACTGCATTTCTGGCAAATATGTCGCATGAGATTCGTACTCCAATGAACGGAATCCTTGGATTTGCGGAAATGTTGAATGATGATCATCTGGGCGAAGTCAACCGGAAAAAATATGTCGAGATCATCAATAACAATGGGAAGATGTTAATGAACCTGATCGATGATATTATTGATTTTGCGAAAATTGAAGCAGGACAGATAAAATTCCTGCAACAGGAATTTTCACTTAATGCTTTACTGACACAGGTACATACATCATTTCTTTCGGAGAGCCTTAAAAAGGAAAAGACAGATGTTAAGCTCAGAATGCGGAAAGCATTCTCAAACGAAGAGTCCTATATACAAACCGATCCTAACAGGCTGCGTCAGGTTTTAATCAACCTGGTCGGGAATGCCTTAAAATTTACCAAAGAAGGCTTCATCGAATTTGGTTACCAGTTGCCTCAGAATGGTTTTATCGAATTCTATGTAAAGGATACAGGAATTGGTATTCCGGCTGATAAAATTGACATGATCTTTGAACGTTTTGTTCAGGCTGATTATTCCCGCTCGCGTAAATACAGCGGATCGGGTCTGGGCTTAGCTATTTCAAAAGGATTCGTTGAACTTATGGGTGGTAAAATGTGGGCCGAATCGGTAGAAAATGAGGGTTCAACTTTCTATTTTACCATTCCATACATACCGGCCGGAAGGAAAACCAAGGAGGAAATCGAAAAGAAGAAGCCCAAATCAGATTTTAACTGGCACGATAAAGTATTCCTGATTGCTGAAGACGATACTTTCAGTTTTAAACTTCTGGAAGGGTTCCTGAAAAAAACAAATGCCTCGGTCCTTCATGCTGAAGACGGGACGAAGGCAGTAGAAATATGCCGGTCAAACGAAAAAATAGACCTCATCCTGATGGATGTCCAAATGCCTGAAATGAATGGTATGGAAGCAACCAAAATTATTAAGGGTTTTAGAAAGGAACTTCCAATTATAGCTCAGACTGCTAATGCTATTGCAGAAGAGAGGCAACGATGTTTCGAAGCTGGTTTTGATGATTTTGTTACAAAACCCATCAATATCTCCGAGTTATTTGTAAAAATTGATCAATGGCTCTCTCCCAAATAATTGAAATGGTTGATACTCTTCCAAGTGTTATTCATATCAGCATCGTAGCCCTTTATCTCCTAGTTTTCCTTCTTATCATAATAAGCTGGCTGCGCAGTCAGGAACATACTCCTCAAAAAAACTCTAAACAGGTCTTTGTATCCATTATAATTGCTGCACGAAATGAAGATAAAACACTGCCTTTTCTTCTTTCGGATCTTGAAAAACAGAATTATCCTTCCGATCTCTTTGAAGTAATTTTGGTTGACGATCATTCTGTGATGAAGATTACAGATCTGCCGGAAGTTCAACGCTCAGCAATTCAGCGATTGAAAATTGTCAGACTTCCCGAGAACGTTACCGGGAAAAAGAATGCACTTTTCATGGGTGTCCGTGAAAGTACATCAGAATTATTGCTTTTCACCGATGCTGATTGCCGTGCAGGATGTGATTGGATTGCATCGCATGTACAGCTATATACCTCGAAATGTTTGGGACTATCGATTGGATTGATCGATTACCATAAACCCATGAACCTGGTAGAATATTTTGCACGACTTGAACAAATTGCACTTACCATTTCCGGTGCAGGAACAGCTTTATGGGGCATGCCAACATTGTGCAATGGGGCTAACCTGTCCATAAAAAGAAATCTTTATCTTGAATATATCGATGAAATGAAAACAGATACCCCCTCGGGCGACGACCTGTTTCTGTTACATGCAATAAAAAAACAACCCGATATACGAATAGACGTTTTACGGTCGAAATCTTCAGTTATATATACGTCAGCACCATCTTCTCCGCGAGAGCTATTAAACCAGCGGGTGCGCTGGCTATCGAAGGCAGGCAAATACTCCGATGCTCCGACTATTTTGCTGTCATTACTTGTGGTTGTAACAAACCTGGCTTTGGTAAGCGCTCTCTTCTTTTCGATATTTAGTACTCACCACATGGATTTTACTGCCGTGTTCATAATAAAAATAATAGCCGACTCCCTCCTGGTTGGTGCCGGCTTAAATTTCTTTTCTGGATATAAACAACTTCTGTTTATGCCATGCTTTGTTGTTATCTATCCTTTTTACATGATTATAATAATTATTTCGACGATCTTTCGTGGATTTACATGGAAAGACAGAACGAGTCAAGCGCTTATTCAATCAGCGTAAAGTTCTTTTTAAACACCTTGTCTTCACATGTAACTACCAGTAAATACCCGGAGGGTTTTAATCCGGCAACTTCAGCAGATAGGTCAAGTTCATTGGAACCCTCATGGTTTATGGTGCGTTTAAAAGATCTCACCTTATTACCCGACAGGTCGTAGATATCCAGGTTAGCTGATCCTTCGAAAGTACTATTCAGTATCAGATGGAATGCAGTACGGGCAGGATTGGGATAGAGCGTAATCCCCTCGCCGGAAATAATGTTGGGTTCACAGGCCTGTTTATTGTTATATGCCGCCTGATAATGAACCGTTTTAACATTGTTTGTCTTAACACTATATTCAGTCAGTACCAGGATCGGATAACGGTGATTTAAATCGTACCATCGATACGTAACTATGTTTACTTCCTGGGATGAATTGCCAAACTTATTCACATAAGTCTTTTCTGACCGCACTCTTAAAGTATTTGTAAAACGCTGGTCATCGGGGAGTATCAGTTGTCCATAAGCATCTGCCTCAACCATATACGTTCCTGTTATTGAACCGGTCTTGGCTCCGTTATATACAGAATAACCTGATAATGAACCCGAAAACCTGTCGCCATAACGAAATGGATATTTCATTTTTATGGAAGGATTATCGTAACGAATCTGTGTTCTACCATCGGGCGAAGCATACCCGAGTTCTTCAATTTTTACTGAGGATTGTCTGAAATAGAAACGTGAGTCAAACTCGATCAGTTCTGTGTTTGCTTCTGAAAAAGTGGTGCCGATTTCGGAGGTAACAGATAAATTAAGAAACCCTGTAAACGGTTTTTCGTAAGGCAGAAAACTGAAATCCCATGATACATCAGCTCCCGAAATCCCGGGATCTGCGTATTGTGTATAGATCATCTGGTTGTTGATACCAGCCTTTAAACCATGGATCTCATACACCAGAACCGGTTGTGAGTATATTATCCCACATACAACGAATGCCAACATGTTAGAAATGACTAGCTTTTTCATGGTAATTTTTTTAGAGATTAGTTAATAGCATACAAAATTTATTAATTGCCCAATTCAGAAATAAATTTGATACGTATAAGGCGTATTTCTTCTTCAGTAAATTCATTTTCCCCCAATTCCTGGAGAGCTGCTTCAATGGACTCATCTTCGGCTTCTTCCTTAAAATAGTTGAATATTTCCTGTTGATGTTCTTCCTCCATTATTTGATTAATATAGTAATCGATATTAAGTTTTGTGCCGGAATTAACAATAGCTTCAACCTCATCAAGTAGTTGTGTCATTTCAATACCTTTGGCGCTGGCAATATCGTCGAGAGGTAATTTACGGTCGATGCTCTGAATGATATATACTTTCAATCCCGACTTGTTTACCACCGACTTGACAATCATGTCCTGAGGCCGCTCAATTTCTTTCTCCTGAACATAACGTTGAATAACATCGACAAATTCCTGTCCATACTTTTTCGCTTTGCCTGAACCAACTCCTGTAATATTTTGCAATTCATCGAGATTCGTTGGATACTGAATGGCCATATCCTCAAGCGAAGGATCCTGAAAAATAACAAACGGCGGAATCTTCTTTTGTTTAGAAATCTGCTTGCGCAGATCTTTCAGAATATGGAACAGTTCCTCATCGACAGCTCCGGAGCCTCCCTGAACATTTATAATAATATCATCGTCTTCTATATCGGGGTATTCATGATCTTCCGAAAGCATGAAAGAAACAGGGTTTTTCAGAAATTCATGCCCTTTATCCTCGAGTTTTAAGAGACCATAATTTTCGATCTCTTTGGAAATCAAACGGGCTATCATTGCCTGCCGGATCACTGCGTTCCAATATTTCGTATCGTGATCCTGACCTGATCCGAATTGGTCAATGTGATGATGCTTGTATGCTTTTATTGCCTGGGTTTTCACTCCGGCTAATATGTTGGCTATATGGTCGGCTTTAAATTTTTCTTTTACTGCCAGGATTGTTTCAAGAACCAGAGCAACATCATCTTTCCCCTCAAACTGCTGTTTTGGGTTGAGGCAGTTATCGCAGTTATCGCACCTTCCCGGCATTTCTTCGCCAAAATAATTCAGCAGCAACTTCGGCCGGCATACCGATGATTCGGCATAGGCGACGGTTTCGAGAAGCAATTGCTTTCCAATTTCCTGTTCAGCCACTGGTTTGCCCTGCATGAATTTCTCCAGCTTCTGAATATCTTTATAACTATAGAAAGTAATACATCTGCCTTCACCTCCGTCGCGTCCTGCTCTCCCGGTTTCCTGGTAGTAACCTTCCAGACTTTTTGGTATGTCGTAGTGCATAACAAATCTGACATCAGGCTTATCTATACCCATACCAAATGCAATGGTTGCCACAATGATATCCACATCTTCCATCAGGAATTTGTCCTGGTTTATTGTTCTTGTAGCTGCATCCATACCAGCATGATAAGGCAGCGCTTTAATGCCATTCACCTGTAATGTTTCGGCGAGTTCTTCAACCTTTTTTCGGCTCAAACAATATATTATTCCGGATTTCCCGTGGTTACTTTTAATATATTTGATGATCTCTTTGATAGCATTCTTCTTCGGCCGAACTTCATAGTACAGATTTTCACGACGAAATGAAGATTTGAATACATTGGCGTCGAGCATTTCGAGGTTCTTCTGAATGTCGTTCTGGACTTTTGGTGTTGCTGTTGCCGTCAGAGCAATAATCGGAGCCTTTCCTATCTTATTAATAATGGGCCGAATTTTTCTGTATTCAGGCCTGAAATCATGACCCCACTCCGATATACAATGCGCTTCGTCGACAGCATAGAAGGAAACCTTCACCTGTTTCAGAAAACTGATATTCTCTTCCTTTGTTAGTGATTCAGGGGCCACATATAACAGCTTTGTCTTACCATCGATTACATCTGTTTTAACCTGATTAACCTGACTTTTAACTAATGATGAGTTCAAAAAATGGGCAACTCCATCTTCCTCACTGAAACTACGCATGGCATCGACCTGATTCTTCATGAGGGCGATAAGCGGAGAAATAACAATAGCTGTTCCATCCAGTAGCAATGATGGAAGCTGATAGCATAATGATTTACCTCCTCCGGTAGGCATCAATACAAAGGTATCTCTGCCAGCCAGAACATTTCTGATTATTAATTCCTGATTACCTTTAAAACTGGTAAACCCAAAATGCTTCTTCAGAATATCATTCAGTGAAATATCAGTTCCAACATTCATTCCGATCAAAGATTAAGCGAAGATGATGTATCCCGGATTTAGTTCTGTAGAAATGTACACCGTATACGCTTCAAAATTTAAAAGGTTCTCTATACACAATAATCTTGAAACCACGTCTCTAAACTTCATTCCTACTTAAAAATACTAAGTTTTTTCCAAACCGTTACAATTTCATCATTCAAACTTAAAGCCTGCTTTAATGTTACCTTACGATTTATGGATTTAATCATCAAATTCGCAATTATTGTCGACTTTGTAAAACGTTACAATTAATTTTTTGTCCTTGTTTTGTAAATGGCGTTTACCCTTGGGCAAGACCCAAGACCCTAAAAAGAATTTTACCCTGTGCCAAGAGCATCCCGACTAGCTTCCCTGCCCGCCAAGGCCCGGCAGGCGGGGCTGTCGGGATTCCCACCTGCCGGATAGACAGGAATTCGACTTACCCCCGATAACTATCGGGGTCATATCATGATATTCATGAAAATTGAGTCTCATTAATAAAAACAGCATGGAATTAACGTTTTCTTTTATTAATTTCTGAATAACCTTGCTTATGTTTGCTTTTGAAAAAGGATGATACAAATGAATAAATCGCAAACAAAATCGGAAATGACCTTCCTTGACCATCTGGAAGAGTTGCGTTGGCATATTATCCGATCGGCGGTGGCAATTGCTGCCATAGCAATCCTTGCGTTTCTTCATAAGACCTTAGTATTCGATACAATCATTCTGGGCCCAAGCAAAAGCGATTTTTTTACAAGCCGGTTGCTATGTTGGTTGGGGAAAAATACGTTTGCGCATACCGACAAACTTTGTCTTAACAGCGAGCCGATTATGTTGCAAAATATTCAGATGGCAGGACAATTCACTTCGCATATTAAAATATCTTTAATCGCCGGACTGGTCCTTGGCTTTCCGTATGTTTTTTATGAAATCTGGCGATTTATCAAGCCTGCCCTTTACCCAAAAGAATTAAAAAGTGCACGGGGAGCTGTAATTGCCATCTCATCGTTATTCTTTACCGGAGTACTATTCGGATACTATGTTATCTGCCCTCTGTCCATCAACTTCCTAACCAATTATCAAGTATCTGCCCTGGCCGTGAATAATATCCAGCTAATGTCATATATCTCGCTGGTAGCGAGCATTTGTCTTGCATCGGGAATTATGTTTGAACTTCCTATAGTAGTAATGTTTTTTAGCAGAATAGGAATTCTCTCGCCTGAATTTTTAAAGAAGTACCGGCGGCATGCCATTATTGTAATTTTGATAATCGCTGCTATCATTACCCCTCCTGATGTTTTCAGCCAGATACTTGTTACCTTGCCATTACTTTTGCTATATGAAATGAGTATTGGCCTTTCAAAACGTATTGTGAAAAAACTGAAAGCAAAAGAATTTATGGAACAAACTCAATAGGTGTAACTAAAATATTCATGTAATATAAACTAACTGTTCATTATCCACTCATCATTTTCCTACATGCAAAAAAAAATATCTATATATCTGTTACTAAGTATATTCTTCACTCCAACAATATTTTCCCAGAAAACGGCAGTCCGTGGCAGTGTTGTTGATGCCGAAACCAACGAACCCATCCCTTTTGTAAATATTGTCTTCCAGCATAGTACCGCAGGAGCTATTACCGATAATCAGGGATTATTCTATCTTGAAACTATTAAACCGTCCGATTCACTCAGTGCTTCCTGCATGGGATACAGTACTGTCAGTGTGCCTGTCAAAAAGGGTGTCACACAAGAGATTAATTTCAGACTAAATCACGATACGCTGTTTATTGAAGAAGTAGTTGTCACTCCTGGTGAAAATCCTGCTTTCAGGATCTTGAGTAAAATTTCGGACAGGAAGAAATACAATAACCCCGACAGATTTTCATCATACCAATATAAAGCCTATAATAAACTCCGGCTTGATATGAACAATATTGATGAAAAATTTAAGGACAGACTTATCATTAAAAATTTTCAGTTTGTCTTTGATAACATGGACTCGTCTGAAGTATTCGGGAAAAACTATCTGCCCATTTTAATCTCTGAAAGTGTCTCCAGATTTTACTATCAGAAAAATCCCAGCGTAGAGCGTGAAGTAATTGATGCTTTTAAAATCAGTGGAATTCAAAACAATACAATTTCCCAGTTTTCCGGAAAAATGTATCAGCAGTTCAATATTTACGACAACTTCATGTCCCTGTTTGAACCTGGCTTTATAAGCCCTATTGCTGATTTTGGACGTGCCTACTATAAATATATTCTTGAAGATAGTGCTACCATCGATAAAAGCTGGTGTTACAAAATTTCTTTTAAACCCAGGCGTAAGATGGAACGAACCTTTTTTGGCTACTTCTGGGTAGCTGATACTTCATTTGCAATAAAAAAAATACAGCTTCGTGTATCGCCCGATGTGAATATAAATTATCTGAACGATCTGATAGCAATAAAAGATTTTAGCAAGATCAATGACAGTATATGGTTTCTTTCACGTGAAGAGTTACTGCTTGATTTTTATGTAACCGATAATACGACCGGATTTTTCGGACGAAAAGTTACAGTAATAAATGATGTAGGTGTAAATGTAACTATCCCCGACAGTATCATAAATCTGAGGACTGATACCTACATTGATGAAGATAACCTCGATAAAGACACAAGCTACTGGAACGCTAACCGTGCTGCAGAATTAACACAGGAAGATGAAGGGGTTTACCAGATGGTCGATTCTGTTATCCAGGTGCCAATGTACAAAAGGATATACAGCCTGGCTGAATTACTTATAGACTATTACTGGGTTCTTGGACCGATTGAACTAGGCCCATACTATACGTATTACAGTTATAATCCGGTAGAAGGGCATCGCCTCCGGATAGGCGGAAGAACGACCAATACCCTGAGCAAGAAATTCAGATTCAGCGCTCATGCAGCTTACGGGACAAAAGATAATTTAGTAAAATATGGTACAGGTTTCGAATACATTATTAACAGAAATCCAAGGATCAGTACCGGGGCAACCTATTATCATGATATCCGCCAACTGGGGAAAAGTGAGAATGCTTTCCTGGATGATAATATATTAACAACAATCCTGCGCCGCAATCCTAACTATAAACTCACACTTGTTGATCAGTATAATATGTACTTTGAAAGGGAATGGTTCCAGGGGTTCTCCAATACTGTTACGTTCAGGCAGCAAACTGTATACCCATCCGATTCGGTTCCTTTCATAGTTTCTGATCAGAATGGCGATACACGATCAATGAATAAAATTATTTCAACAGAGATCACGTTGAGTACTCATTTTGCTTATCGTGAAAAATTCCTGTTGGGTAATTTCGATCACTTAAGTATTGGTTCGGTATATCCGTCAATAGATCTTGACTTGACCTATGGCCCCAAGGGTGTCTTTAACAGCCAATATGAGTATTTCAAGGTTAAGCTGCAAATATCCGATAAAGTTGAAACCAATCCGATGGGGTATTTACGTTACCGTATTACAGGAGGTAAAATCTTTGGCTCATTACCCTATCCGCTGCTGAAACTCCACGAAGGAAATGAAACATATGCCTATGATCCGTATGCATTCAATATGATGAATTACTATGAATTTGTAAGTGATGAGTACCTAATCTTCTTTGCAGAACAACATTTCCAGGGATTCTTTTTAAATCGAATACCCCTGTTGCGAAGACTTGGTCTCAGAGAAGTGGTTACAGGTAATCTTTTATTTGGAAACCTGAACAGTAAACAATTAGAAGTAATGGATTTCCCGAATGGTCTGCATTCTCTGACCAAACCATATTACGAAGCAAGCGTTGGCATCGAGAACTTTCTTCAACTTATACGTGTCGATGCTATGTGGAGATTTTCGTACCTTGATAATCCTAATGTCAATGCTTTTGGATTTCGTGTTGTGTTACAGCTAACCTTCTGATTCCTGTTCCTAAAATAAGTCGGGGCAATTTCTTTTCATAAACTTTTATACTTTTGAAGCATAAAAACAGGTCAGATCATGAAGCTTCACACTAAAGATCTTGTAAAGCGTTACAGAAACCGCACAGTAGTCAAAGAGGTATCGGTAGAAGTGGAACAGGGTGAAATTGTAGGTCTTCTTGGGCCAAACGGCGCCGGAAAAACAACCACCTTTTACATGATTGTTGGCCTGATAGCACCCAACAATGGAAGAATCTTTCTGGATGATGATGATATTACCCGTGAACCTGTTTATCGCAGGGCGCAGAAGGGAATTGGTTATCTCGCCCAGGAAGCGTCGGTGTTTCGGAAGCTAACGGTGGAGGATAATCTGAAGGCTGTATTGGAAATGTCGGACATGCCAAAAGAACAACAAAAAGAACGAGTTGAATCCCTGCTCGTTGAATTTGGTTTGCAAAAAATACGAAAAAGCCTTGGAATTCAGCTTTCGGGAGGTGAGCGGCGAAGAACTGAGATTGCCCGCGCACTTGCTATTGATCCGAAATTCATACTTTTGGACGAACCTTTTGCAGGTGTTGATCCCATTGCTGTTGAAGATATCCAGGAAATTGTTTCACATCTGAAAGAAAAGAACATTGGTATTCTGATCACCGATCATAATGTACATGAAACATTATCGATCACCGATCGCGCCTACCTTTTATTTGAAGGAGAAATAATGAAAGCCGGTACAGCCAGCGATCTTGCGAATGATGAACAGGTCAGAAAGGTATACCTGGGTAAGAACTTTGAGCTGAGGTAATGTATACTTACCATAAAGCAACGATGGATTAATCCTGAATTAACTGTCTTGTTATAAAAAGCATTTGTTATTAAATTCATATAAAAAGGTTATGAAAAAGAATTGCCTCATTTATGTTGTTGAGGACGATCCGCCTGTTAATGAACTCATAACAAAATTTCTTGAGAAACAAGGATTTCAGCGGGTTAAGGGCTTTTCATCTTCTGAAGATATGATGAAAGAGTTACCCGTCAGTGGCGATGTTATCATTATTCAGGATTACGATTTGCCAGGTATGAACGGCCTTCAAACCATTTCAGAAGTGAAAACCAGTCATCCGAAGGCGGAATTCATTTTTCTTTCGGGGCAACGAAATATTGATACCGCCGTTGAAGCTATGAAGTTTGGAGCTTTCGACTACATTGTCAAGGATAGTTTTGCAAAAGAAAATGTTGTATCGAAAGTTAAAAACTTATTAAAGATAAAATCGCTGGAAAAAGAAAGGCTGATTTTTAAAAGAGCCCTGATCTTATTTTCCATTCTCCTTTTTATTTCATGGGTTGTCCTGCTGATAGAGTTTTTTATCAGACTTTAGAATCATACCATGTTTATATATTCATAGTAATAATAAAATCTGTCCCTCCTTTATTATTTGCAGTATAGGATAATTTGAATTTATGCGCATCCAGAATTTTTTTGCATATCCCGAGACCAATACCTGTGCCCTTTTCACTATTAGTTCCCCGGCGCGAAGGCACAAAAGCCCTGCTGAATAATTCATCGGGAGATATATCGGCAGGCATACCGATTCCGTTGTCTGAAATGATTAACCTAATGCTATCTTCTTTGCGATCCGACAGGCACTGTATTGTACCACCCACGGGAGTAAATTTAATTGCGTTGCTTACTAAATTCTCAATAACCTGGCGGAAGAAAATTTCATCGACAGTTATTTCAAGAGCCGGATCAACCTCAATACTGATCTGTATATTTTTTTTATGGGCCTTTTTTTCCTGGATCCGAAGAGTTGATAGGACCATTTTTGCCAGGTTGTATTGTTTTTTATTCAACTCAATTTCCTGTTGTTCCAATTTTGCCCAGCTCAGCAACTTATTAAAATATTCCTGGCTGAATTCGACCGAATCTATAATTTGCTGAAGCGACCTCTTCTGGTCATCATTCAGGTTCTCATCGGAAAGTAGCATCTCGGCAAAACCGCTGATAGCAATGAAAGGAGAGCGCAAATCGTGTGAGATTATCCTGACAAAATCTTCCCGTTGAGCGATCAGTTCTCGCAAGTGATCTTCTTTGTTTTTCAGACGAATTCCGGCATTCACCCTGGCTAGTAAATCGACCTCTTCGAAAGGTTTGCGAATATAGTCAATAGCCCCTATTTCCAATGCTTTCTTTATATCCGAAGTAGATGTTTTAGCCGAAACCATAATAACCGGAATACGGTTTAGCTCTTCTGAATTTACTATACGCTTCAACACTTCAATACCTGAGACCCTTGGCATCATAATATCCAGTAAAATAAGATCGGGACGCTCCGTCTCAAGCAATTTCAGACACTCATCTCCATCGCCGGCGATAGAAGTGTGATAATTGTGAGCTTTTAGCAGTCCCTCCAATAAGAACTGGTTAGCCCGCTCGTCATCGACAATTAATATTTTCGGTACCTGGTTCATGCTTTTAAGAATTCGGAACTAGTATGAATTATTTAAGGCTGATAAGTGCATTCTCGAGTGAATTAAATGCTTTAAGTGAACTAAACGTAAGTATATGACTGTTAGGAATCTCACTTAACTCATCAGTTATATAGTTAAAAGGATTTGCCGTTATAACAACAAGTTTTTCAGGGAGATTCTCCTGGTGCTCCCGCAACCATTTCAGGAGTTTAAAATTCTCGCCGGAAATATCGATGTCGTCTAACAGCAGGGTATTAACCGATCGCCGGCTCAGTAACAGAGTTCCAATTATAAAATCATCGTTATGGTAACATTCATCAGAAGAATTCAGGTATGCATTCAAATGATTTTCTCTTTCATAAAAAATTACATTACCCGCAGAGATCCTGGAAAATTCATGTTTAACTAACTTCATAACTGAATCCTTTACCATCTTTTCATCAACGGGTTCCTGCAATAATATGAAAGGATTGGTTATGCGCTGGATGTTAAAATCGGTATCGTTTGTTACAGCAATTACCGGTATTTGCGAATAGAATTTTAATTTTTCGACCGCTTTCAGGATGGAAGCTCCATGAGTGCCTGTCATTTCCATTTTAAGAAGAATAATATCGGGAGCAAATCTGACAACAACACCAAGTGCTTCTCTTTGAGACAAACAGGTAATACTATTAAAGTTGAGGTTTTCGAAGACCTTTGAGTACCAAAAATTCAACTCTTCATTCCCCGAAATAATGCCTACCAGTTTTCGATTTATAATGTCTCCTTTAATCGAATAAGTAATTCCTGTTCGCTTTCTGACAGGGCGCGACGATGTTTGTCTCTGTTCAGGAAGCGGCTGGCCAGGCAGATAGAACGTTATTGTAGTTCCTTTCCCAAGCGAGCTTAATGCCTTAATCTCACCTCCCATCAGTTCAACCAACTTTTTACAGATGTTAAGCCCCAACCCTGTCCCCTGGTATTCTTTTGTGGATGAACTGTCGATCTGGCGAAATTTCTCAAAGATATCTTCCAGGTGTTCTTCAGGAATTCCAATACCTGTATCGCTCACTTCAAAATAAAGTTTATCCTGAATTTGGTGTATATACAAGTTTATCTTCCCTTCGTTGGTGAATTTAGCAGCATTACCCAACAGGTTTGTCAGAATCTGGTTCAGCTTCTTCTGATCGGTATATATACTTTCAGGAATGCCGGAGCTTTTAAAAATATGAAACCGTATTTTCTTTTCTCCAATAAGGCTATACATCATGCCATACAGAGGTGAAAGGAAACTTTCAATTTCAATATATTCATTATTGAGTGTGGCTTTGTTCTCTTCAAGGCGTGAAAGATCGAGAATATCATTGATCATATCCAACAGCCTTGTCCCGCTCTGGTTTATGATTTCAAGTCCCTCACGCTGATCAGTCAACAGGTTTTCCGAATTATACTTCAGAAGCATATTTGAAATCCCAAGAATTGCATTCATGGGTGTCCGGAGCTCATGACTGACACTATCCATAAATTCTTTCATCACCCGGTTGGTTTCCTGAAGTTCCTGCGCTTTGAGCGCTTCCTTCTCCATCAGCAACCGCTGGGTAATATCGCGGATAACCAGGGTAAAATTTACCTGCTTATCGGTATCGATGAAATATGATAATGACATTTCAACAGGGAATTCTTCTCCATTTTTTTTCAAGCCAGTAATTTGAATGGTATTACCCGGATTGCTTTTGGTTGGATCAAGCATTCTGCCGGTAAGGTTTTTAAATTCCTCTCTGCAGGCAGGAGAAACCGAATGCCCGGTAAAATCTTCGTATAAGATTTCGAAGCGTGAGTACCCGAAAATGCGGACAGCCGCCTTGTTCCAGAAACGAACACGAAAGTCTTTATCCAATACAATAATGGCATCGTTTGCTGACTGGGTGATCCGTTTAAATCTTTTTTCACTGTTCTCAAGTCGCTTGTTTGTTACTCCAAGCACTTTCACCAGGTTATCCAGTGCCAGTTGTTTTTCATACAGCTTCAGGAAATTATTTACCTTGCTTTGCAATATATCTACGTTGATGGGTTTCGTGATGAAGTCTATCGCTCCTTTCTCAATTCCCTTCAGTATATATTCTTCCGTATTAAAAATGGCAGAAATAAAAACAACCGGAATTTCCTTCAGGTCTTCATCACCACGCATCCTTTCAAGGACCTGAAATCCATCGAGTCCGGGCATTTGAATGTCAAGTAATACCAGGGTATAATTATTTTTCTTTAAAAGACGCAGGCACTCCTCGCCAGATGCAGCCTCATCGATATCAACATTAAGCGGCTCAATGTATTCAGCAATGAGCGCACGATTTTGAGCCTTATCATCAACGACCAATATTTTCGGAAGGTGATTATTCATTCTGAAGCTCGCGGAATTTTCCGAACCACCATTTTATTTATTGAGAAATTACTAAAAAATAAGCAGACCTCTCGGGTATTCGGAAAGTTTTTATAAAGCCTGTTGGAAAAACATGACTTAAATAAATGAAGAGTCCTATTCTTATCTACTTTTCGACAGATAATTTATAACAGACAACACTATTTCCGAAAAATGTAGGGATATAGATAAGTTTCTCCCCAGTATTATATCCGAAGTCGGCACTCTTTACCGATTCTGTTGAAGAAGTGTCGAGTAAGAGCTCTTTCTCAGATCCTTTTCTCATTGTGTAAACAGTTCCTTTCCAGTTTGAGAATAAGATACAATCGGCAGAAAGAATAGTTAATCCATCCACTGCTTCTGTATTAAGCATATAATCTTCTGTTTCACCGGTTGTAAGATCTATTCTGACCACCCTGTCGCCCGTGCCCAGGAATAAGTTATTCCCTTCCATGGCCAGTCCGTTTGGAAAAGTGAAATCGGATGATTTAATGAAAGTTGTGATAGCACCATCTTTTAATCTGTGAACGGTTCCGGTTTTAGAATCGGAAATATACAAAGCACCCGAAGCGTCAGCCACAATATCATTCAGAAATTGAGCGCCTTCCACATCGAAAGTTCTTAAAAGATGACCGCTTGCAATGTCAATTTCGGCTATGCTGTTTACCTGTGTAACATACAGCCTATCTCCTGAAATAGCCATGCCCTTGGGCGCTTTAAGCCCTGTAACCCATTTTAATTCTTGTATGGAACCATCGTGATTAAGCACGGAGATAAACCCGGTTTTTTCACTCTCTGCTGAACCCTGAACTCCAATATTCGATACATATAAAATACCTTTCTCAGGCACTGGCAATACCGATTCAGGGGTACTAAATCCATTGGCTTCCCATATCTTCTGCAATTTATCCGATTGGTATACAGCAGGCTGGGAAAGGCTTGTAATGGTCAGTGCAAAAAGTGCGAGCATTAAGAAAAAAGGTTTTTTCATAACTATCCTGGATTAATTATTATATGCTAAACACCGAGGTAACAAAGCTTGTTTAAAATTAAAGTATTCTTTTAAAATTATGGTTTACTGATGCAAATTAAAACAATATGCTCAAAGCTAGCGCTGATATTTTGTCAAAGCGATCATTACTACACAATTATAAAAGAGCAACTATGCCAATCAGCTTTGGCTAATTTACTAAGTTGGTGTCCCCTCAACAAAACAAGTCTAAAACATAACATGAATAAACAAAATAGTATAGATATTTTTTGTTATATCCCATCCACCTGTTTGCAAAGGGTTGTTTATATAAGAGCTTTAGATTCTTTACTGCCAAAACGGGCAGTTTTATAAATTTTCCGGATTTATTTGGTCTTTGTTTATTCCTGCGCACTGTACTCGCAACAATTTTAAAAGCAATTGACTGAATTTTTATAGTATTGTGCACACCGCCCTTATAACTTTCGCCCTTTAAACTACGCTCAGCCTGACTCTTAAACATACTCTGATTATGAATACATTGATATCATCAATTAATCAATTCCTGCTATTTGTATTCCTGGCATGTTGCCTTAACGATAAATTACCTTGGGGCCTACCCGATGAAATAAATTTGCAAATCAACATGAATACTCACAGTATGCCGTGAATTTTAATATAAAAATCTGTTCACAACTTACGGAAAAATGAATAACTTCATAAATTAAAAATAGAATTAACCCTTAATTCACCTAGTATGAAAAGAAAAATCACCTATGTAAAGCAACAGCATTCTTTGTTCAGACTAGTAACAATGATGCTGATTTTCATTTTTTATGCGAGTTCTCTGTTTGCGCAGGAGAGAACAATAACAGGTAATATTGTTGATAAACAAGGCTCTCCCCTGCCGGGTGTTACGGTTGTTATAAAAGGCACAAACACTGGTACAATTTCAGACATCGATGGAAATTTTACTGTTAAAATTCCGAATAACAATGCAGTACTTGAAATAAAGTATGTGGGTTATGCTACCCAGGAAATAACAGTTGGGGATAAAAGTGATTTTAAAATTGTGTTGGAAGAAGAGATCAGGGAGATTGACCAGGTTGTTGTAATCGGGTATGGAAGTATAAAGAAGAGCGACCTGACGGGTTCGGTTGCTTCGGTTACATCGGAAGACCTTCAGGCAGTGCCTGTTGCACGAATCGATGAGGCCTTGACCGGAAAAGCAGCCGGTGTCAACGTAGTTGCAACCAGCGGTATGCCCGGTGCATCCAGAGTTATCCAGATCCGTGGTATCAGTTCAATTAACGGATCTAATCCGCTGGTAGTTATCGACGGAATTCCGGGAGGTGATATGAATAAAATCAGCCCGAGTGATATCGCCTCCATTGAAGTGCTGAAAGATGCAGCCTCAGCGGCTATTTACGGCGCCACCGGAGGTAACGGGGTTATCCTTATTACCACAAAAAGAGGAAAAGAAGGCAAGCCGATTACTATACTTAACATGTATACTGCCATACAGGATATTCCAAAGAAGATTGATATGATGAATACCCGGCAATGGAACCAGTTTTATGCCGCCATGCATAATGGAAGGCCATTCATCTTCAGTGAAGACAGCCTGAATTTGAATACCGACTGGCAGGATGAAATTTATGACAGGGCGCCGATAAAAAATATTGAGCTGAACACATCCGGTGGTAACGAAAATACCCGGTATTCTTTTGGTACCAACTATCTTACACAAAAGGGTATGATCCGGAATACAGGATACGATAAACTCCTGATGAGCCTGAATTCCAATTTCACAATTACAAAAAGGATCAAATTCGATGAAGTTATCCGTTTCTCTATGGATAAAACCACAGGGCCCGGAGAATGGCAATATCAGAACGTGTATAATAATTTTACCTCCATGCCGGCTATCCTGATGCCCCCTTTCTTAAAACCTTATGATGAGGATGGGAAATGGACAATCTCTCCGGTTGGCGGCAACAATCCTTTTACCGGGATCGATTGCAGATCAAATCAGTATAATAAGAATGTTGAAGTCCATGGTAATTTTGGTGCTGTAATCGATATTATTAAGGGGCTTTCGTACACATCACGTATCAGTAGTACTATAAATAATGCGGAATTCTGGAATTTTCAACCGAAATACGAATCATGGTCGCAGGATAAGAATCCGGTGAGCCGGCTTACACAGAATTGGACAAAGTATTACTCATGGACCTATCAGAATTATTTAACCTACAATACTTCGGTTGCAGAAAAGCATAATTTTACTATTATTCTCGGAATGGAGGCTGCAAAGTGGTGGGATTATAACATTGGAGGCAACAGGCAGGATTTTAACAGTACTAATCCTGACCTGCTCTATTTTGATAATTCTGCAAATGATACATTAGAATCTCAAATAATCAATGGCTCAGGAAAAGAGGCCAGAAGTGCAGGGTACTTCGGCAGAATTAATTATGACTTTAATAATTTGCTGCTTGCCCAATTCAATGTAAGGCGTGATGGTAATTCGAATTTTGGCCCGAACTATAAATTTGGTAATTTTTATTCAGGTTCCGCAGGATTTAAATTCAGTGAACTGGCTGTAATTAAAGATTTAGGGGTGCTGAGTTTCGGAAAAGTCAGGATCGGGTATGGAGAAACCGGACAGTTCCCTGTTACATCCTACTGGCCCTATACATCATCAATCCTGAATACGGCCCAGATGAATTATGCATTTAACGATGCCAATGTTGTTCAGGGGTTGGGACCTGTTCAGATACCTAATCCAGATCTGCACTGGGAAACTGTGAAAACCACCAATATCGGTCTTGATCTGGGTTTTTTAAGGGATCAGCTTAAGGTTACCATAGACTATTTCAACAAAGTTAACGAGGGAATGATCATGCCCCAGCAGGTCAGCTCTGTAGCAGGAACCTACTTGTTGGTATCGCCACACCAGGGTGAACTTGGAACCACGGGGATCACTTCCACCTATCCCCTTGTAAATTACGGCTCAGTGAGCAACAAGGGAGTTGAAACCACAATCGATTTCCAGAAACAAATAGGCGAGCTCAGGCTCAATGCCAGTGTAAATTTCACCTATCAGAAGAACGAAATCACCGAGCTGGCAACCGACTCCACCATCCAGGGAGCCGTTCATGATCTGCAAGGGATTACCATCTCAAAAGTCGGACAACCCATAGGTACTTTCCGCGGATATCAGTTTGACGATATTTTCAGGGAAGGTGACAGAATGGTATACAATAGTGTAGCACGCAAGGAGGTATTTGCCGACCAGCCTTATATTGTTGAGGGTGAAGATACTACCTATGCACGACCCAATGCCAAGCCAGGCGATGCCAAGTGGGTGGATGTTAATGGCGACGGAAGATGGACCGCGCAGGATTATGTTTATTTAGGTTCCTATATTCCAAAATATGTATTCGGCCTTAACTTTGGCCTGGAATATAAAGGAATCGATTTCTCCATGTTCTGGCAGGGTGTGGCCGGTAACAAGATCTTTAACGGGGTAAAACGGTGGACGTACGATTGGAATACATCAAGAAATCACGCGGCAGAATTTGCTGATCGTTACCATTTACCAATTGAATATAATGGTGAAATTATTGATCCGGGTAACTTGACTTCCAATTTACCCGAATTGGGAGCTGCCAGTTGGAGTAATCCATCGTCATTGTACATTGAAGACGGATCGTATCTCCGGTTACGAACAGTAACATTAGGGTATACATTACCCAATGCATGGACCAGTAAAGTTGGTATAGGAAAGTTCAGACTGTACTTTATCGGTAAGAACCTTTTAACCTTCACCAAGTACACAGGACTTGACCCGGAGGTCAGCAGTACCGACCCGAAGCTTGCAGGTATTGATATTGCCGGATATCCGCAAAGCAAAATGTATACTTTCGGAATTAACCTTGAGTTTTAATGAGTAAAAACGATTGATCAATGAAAAATATACGATTAAAAACAGGTTTCCTTTTCATACTGCTCCTGAGCTCTTTAAGTTGTGATAAGGATTTTTTAGATGTATCCCCTAAAGGGATCATTAACAGCGATTCTTTTTATGCCACCAAGGCTGACGCTGAACAGGCTGTAACGGCCGTATACGGAATGTTGAACTATATGCAGGTTTGGGATATGTGGATCCTGGCCGATCTGGGAAGTGTAGCTTCTGATGATGCAGAGGCCGGAGGAGCAACTCCCGAAGACGTTGCCGGATGGCAGAATATCGATAACTTCACCTTTACACCCTCTCAAACGGATGCTCTTCCCCAGCCTTATGGGATTTTGTATAAAATGATCTTTTATGCCAATATGGCTTTGGAAAAACTTCCCGGCATTCCCGAAAAAGATACCATGGCCACGCAAGAATTCATTAATACACGCCTGGCTGAGGTTAAGTTCCTGAGGTCCTTTGCATTTTTTTACCTGGCACAGATCTACGGTGAAATACCACTTGT
The DNA here is from genome assembly GCA_964634105.1 of uncultured Bacteroidales bacterium. Taxonomy (GTDB): domain Bacteria; phylum Bacteroidota; class Bacteroidia; order Bacteroidales; family UBA10428; genus UBA10428. The sequence continues at coordinate 27,947 of CAZWIU010000019.1, forward strand.
TGACCATGTGTTGGGCGCTTCAGAATATTCGATGGGAAGATCATCCCTGAGAAGTATTTATGACCTGATGGAAAATGACCTGACAGAAGCTGCTGCTGTACTTCCATTGTCGTGGAGCGGAGAAGACAGAGGACGAATTACAAAAGGCGCTGCCAATGCATTGTTAGCTAAAGTCCTGGTATTCGAATCGTCCTATGCACACTACTATCCGGGCGATACCTATTCTCTGGTATTCCCGGGCGAAAGCCGCTTTAAAGACCTTACTGAAAAGTGGGACGAGGCCCTTGCGGCCGCTGAAGCGGTTATTAATTCCGATCAATATGAGTTGGTAGGAATTGACGGCCGGAAAGATTATGCTTCCTGGAGAGGACTTACCGACGGATACAGGTTTGTCTGGACCACCGATGGCGATAATTCAAAAGAATCGGTCTTCGATATCCAGGCAGGTTACTATGGCCTGAGCTGGCTCTATACCCGTGGTTCGTCAATGGCATTCTGGACAAGCGCCAGGTGGGTGTTTAACCCAAGTAACGGCCGCCCGGCCGAATCGTCCTACTGGGGTTTTAATATTCCCAGCCGTGACCTTGTTGCCGAATTCTACCAGGAACAGCGGCAGCCCGGTGATCCTCTTTACGACTCAGGATATCCGCCCGATCCACGCTTTAATACAACGATCCATATGGATACTATCGGAAGCAACGATTCAATTCAATTGGGTATCGATAGAGATCCTTATTGGGCAAAGATCTGCTACGATTACGATGGAAACTGGAGAAACCTTACCCATACATTCCAGGCAAAATATGAATGCTCCTGGAATGAATTCCAGGCATTCGGCGCCAATTGGTCCGAATCGCCCTTTAATAACAGGATGATCAGGTATGCCGATGTTGTTCTTCTTGCTGCAGAAGCTGCCATCATGGCGGGGGATAACGAAAAAGCTCGCACCTATATTAATATGGTCAGAACCAGGGCCAGGATGTGCGGTGTTGAAGGAAACACCTGTCCGGCCGATTATCCCTCAGGAACCACTATTACTATGGATATGCTTATACACGAAAGAAGGCTTGAGCTTGCTATGGAAGGCCACAGGTTCTTTGACCTTGTTCGCTGGAATCTGGCTGAGGAGAAAATAAACGGTTCTTACCTGATAAATCAAGGCGTTACTGTTTCTTTCAGTTCTCCCAAAAATGACTTCTATCCTATTCCTCAACAGGAAGTAAATATGAGCCAGGGAGCTCTATTGCAATATGAAGGTTGGTAATTCACTCATGGGTTAATCTGGAAAGGACTAATTGAAAAATTAGTCCTTTCTTTGCTTTATAATACCGGTATCAAGTCGACACTTACCGGCATAATGAAAAACATAATGAGTAATACATATGATATTCTCATACTGATAATTTATTGATAAATAATAAATAACGAAAATGCGTATATCCCTGTTAAAAACACTAACCTTTTTATTGCTCATAATTTCTCTTCTATCCTGCACAAAATCAAGGGTAAAAAAAATCTGCCAGGACTATTTAAACGATCTGATTGAGGTCGGGGGACTGTCAATCGAATACCCTCAAAAACATACCCTGTTCCCTGTTGATTTTCAGGCGCCAACATTTAAATGGGTCGATTCATCTGTTGATCACTCCGAATGGTTTGTCTGCATATCGGACACGCTGAATAATATCTTATTGGATCAATTTGTCGGAGAGCCCCAGTGGAAACCTGATTCCATGCAATGGGAGTTATTGAAAAGAAATCATACAGCTAAGAAACTTCAACTAGCAGTACTGGGTTTTAATACTAAAGGAAAGGACCTTACGGGCTGTTCTCAACCATTTCAAATATCGGAAGATTCTGTTGGGGCTGATATATTTTTCAGAGCAGTTACGCTGCCGTTTTCATATGCGGTACGTAATGTTCATACAATCGAGTGGTATATAGGTAGTGCTCAGGGCGGGGCTCCGCGTAAAATGCTTGATAATATGCCTGTTTGTGCCAATTGTCATTCGTTCTCTGGGAATGGTCCGACGTTGGCTATGGATGTTGATTATGGCAATGATAAGGGTTCCTATATCATAGTACCTGCTAAAGATACCTGTTCACTTAAGCCGGAGGATATTATTTCATGGGGAAATTTTAAAAAGGATGAAGGAGACCCGACTTTCGGCCTGCTTTCACAGATTTCTCCCTCGGGCAACTATGTCCTGTCAACCGTTAAAGACCTGTCGGTTTTTGCTGCAGTTGATGATAACCTCGCCTATTCGCAACTCTTTTTCCCGATAAAAGGAATTATAGGGATATATGATGTTGTATCGGGTAACTTCAGTGAACTTCAGGGTGCCAACGATCCCAGCTATGTTCAGAGTAACCCGGTATGGTCTCCTGACAATAAAAAAATATTATTTGCACGAACAAATGCTTATATCAACGAAAAAGTGAAAAAATCCGGAACTGCATTGATCAGTATCAACGACGTAAAAGAATTTAAAGATGGATATAAGGAATTCAAGTTTGATATTTATTCCGTCGATTTTAACGAAGGAAAAGGTGGAACACCGGAACCATTGAAATATGCCTCATTGAATGGTAAAAGCAACTATTTCCCAAAATACTCACCCGATGGAAAATGGATTGTATTTTGCCAGTCTGAGAACTTTATGCTCCTGCAGCCCGATAGTAAATTATATATAATGAAGTCGGACGGAACAGGAGCACGACTTATGAATTGTAATACGGATAAAATGAACTCCTGGCACTCCTGGTCGCCCAACGGACGCTGGTTGGTTTTTTCATCTAAAAAGGAAAGTCTGTATACACGTTTATACCTTACCCATATCGACGAGAATGGTAACGATTCACCTCCCATTCTTTTGGAAAACCTGATCTTCGAAAAGAGGGCCGCCAATATTCCTGAGTTTTTCCCAGGCAATGCAGAACACTTCCTTACCATCCGGGATGAATTTTCTAATTCAGCACCTTACTATACACGGCTGGCAATGGATAATATCCAGAGCCATTATTATATAAGAGCCGATAAAAACTTAAAACGAGCTATTGCGCTTGATCCGGAATATATCGATGCTTATATCGTACGAATTCTTCTGAATTCGATTTTACTTCAGGTGAATTCAAAGCAAGAAAGAGAGGAAAAAGTAAAAGCTTTATCAATAGTTGACAACCTGCTTACACAGCGAAAAGATGACGCTGAACTGATGTTTTTAAAAGCAACTTTATTATCCGCGACCGGAGATTATAACCAGGCGTCGGCCATTCTGAATTCAATAATTAAAAAATCACCCAGGTTTTATAAAGCCTATGACTTACTGGCAACGGTGTATAAGAAGAGTGGTAAACCTGACCAGGTAATTCCTGTATATAACAAGATGAAATCACTCGTCCCGGCGAATGAATCTGAGATTAACCTGCTAACTGCCAAACACTACATGGCAAATAATAGGACTGAGGATGCCCTGTCAATTCTCAAACGGATGTCGGAGAAATATAAAGGATATGATGAAATCCACGTAAACCTCTATAACATTTATGTTGCGAAGAAGGATATCAGGTCGGCACAGGAAGAAATTAACTTCCTGATCAAAGATGATTCAACAAATTATGCATACTATTTTATGAACGCTGAATTAGCTGAGGTTTCGGGTAATCAAAGAAAAGCCGAAGAGAACCTTGCCCTGGGGAATCATTGGCTGGAAACTAAACTGAAAGATAATCCAGAAGATATTCCATTAGCTTTTGAGAAAGCAGGCATGTTGCAAAAAAGTAAGAATTATAAAGAAGCATTAACAATTTATGATGAAGTGCTGAGAATTTTGCCATCAAATTACCAGGCGCTGAAGGAGAAAGCAAGAATCATGCTGATGATGCAAAGGTGGCCGGATGCGATTAACCTGTATGAAGAGCTCCTAAGTATTTATAATCCTGAAGAGGAGTTTTACAATAATACTGCTATTGCCAATATAAAATCAGGTAATTACGAAGAGGCATTAAATCAGTTTAGCAATACATTGAAACTTAACCCTTCGAATATAGATGCCTTATATAACAGGGCTAAACTGTATAATGCACTCGGTAATGCTCAAAAAGCCAGAAACGACCTGAATGTGATGAGACAAATTTTAAAAGCAAAAAAGAGTTTGACAGAAGATGAAAAACAGTTATTAGAATCTAGTATCACTATTGTCCGATAAAAGTTTAAAATTTATATGCCACTGAATCAACAAGGCTTAAAGAAAACACTAAGAAGTTTATATTTAGCCTGTTGCATAGTTGTGAAACCATTGTCTCGTAGTGTCCTTGTGGCATAAATTCTACTTCTAATTGTTTGAGCTCACTGAATCAAAAATGCTAATAATTCTTGCTATAACCATACGTTAGTATTATCCATTCGTTTTACCCGGACAGCAATGAATCTAGTATTCAATAATTCACCACCTTGTTATACCTGACAGACCTTGGAGCTATAATAATTCCCAATAGTAGTCTCAGCGATTCTGTATAGTATTCTAAATCAAAATCTTGCAATTGTTCTTATACGGTTTTTTTCCAATTAACGCGCAATTGTTTTTTTAAAAATTATAGTATCTTTGCCACTCATTTTTGCGGATGTGTCGTAATTGGTAGCCGAGCCAGACTTAGGATCTGGTGCCGAAAGGCGTGGGGGTTCGAGTCCCTTCATCCGCACGAAGTAAGGATGATAATGCGAACGGTAGTGAGCATTCTGACTTTTCGAAGAAAAGACAAGGGGACGAGCCCACCTTCATAAATACTTCGGTGGATAAAAAGTTTATCCCGCCGATGGCGGGAAGTCCTTTCATCCGCACCTTTAATCTGACCGCTAATACTCTCGCCACGACGTTAGTGTTCGCGGTTTTTTTAGGAATATGAAAATATAATTTATTCATCATGAATATTACCTGTAATAAGATCGATAAGCTGAATGCTGTTTTAACGATTAAAGTCGATAAGAATGATTATGAAACAAGAGTAACTAATGTACTTGTTGATTACCGCAAAAAAGCACGTGTCGACGGTTTCAGGCCGGGTAAGGTACCCATGGGCCTCATCAGTAAAATGTACCGTAAACCTGTTCTGGCAGAAGAATTAAACAAAATTGTATCAGAATCCCTTTCAAAATACCTGTTTGATGAAAAGCTAGATGTGCTTGGAGAGCCTTTACCTCATGAAGGTGGTAATAAAACGATCGACTTTGATACCGATACGGAATTTGAATTTTCTTTTGACCTTGGATTGGCCCCCGAGATCGATGTAAAAATAAGTCAGAAAGACAAATATCCCTATTATAAGATCAGCATAGACGATTCCATGATTGATAAGTATATCGAAAGTTATACTCAACGTTTTGGAGAACTTATTAATGTCGAAAAAGTAGAAGAAAAAGATTTGTTGAAAGCTGAATTAAAACAGCTTGATAGCAACGACCAGCCTCTTGAAGGAGGTGTTCATGCTAATGAAGCCACTCTTTCGGTGCAAATTATCAAAGACGATAAAATCCGTACGAAATTCCTCGGTCTGAAAAAAGGCGACAACCTGATCGTTGACCTGAAAAAAGCCTTTCCGAGTGATGTCGAGATCGCAAGTATGCTGAAACTCGAAAAAGAAAAGGTAGCAGAACTTCATGGAAATTTTCTGGTCACAATTAAGGATATTTCACGGTTTAAAGCTGCTGAAGTCAACCAGGAGCTTTTTGATAAACTCTATGGACCAGGGAAAGTAACATCGAATGATGAATTCCGCAATAAAATATCGCAAGATGCTGAAATGAATCTTAAACAGGAAAGCGAATACCGCTTCAGGATTGACGTAAAAGAGACTCTCATTAAAAAAACCAACATGAGTCTTCCTCGCGAATTTCTGAAACGATGGCTTTTCGAGATCAATGAAGGGAAGTTCACGAAAGAGCAGATTGAAAAAGATTTCGATCATTTTGCCGAAGATCTGAAATGGCAACTGATAAAAGACAAGATCAGCTCCGATAATAAACTGGAGATCAGCGAAGAAGATTTAAAACTGGCTGCAAAAGAAACTGCCCGAATGCAATTTCGACATTATGGCATGGCCAATGTGCCTGATGAACATCTTGAAGAATTCGCACGGCGTATGCTGGAACGTAATGAGGATAGGAACAATATCCGCGCACGGGTTGCCGAAGATAAAGTAATAGAGTTTGTTAAGAACACGGTGAGGCTCGATGAGAAGGAGATCAGCTCAGAAAAATTCAATAAACTTTTTGAAAAATAGTATACCTTTACTTGTACTAAATTAATTCAGTACATGGAAGATTACAGGGATTTCAGAGACTTTGCGACCAAACATCGCGGGATCAGCAGCATGACCCTCCAACGGGTTACTTCAGCATATAACAGCTATATTTCTCCGACCATCATCGAAGAACGACAACTTAACGTTGCTTCGATGGACGTATTTTCGCGTCTTATGATGGACAGGATTATATTTCTTGGTTTACCCATTGACGATTATGTGGCAAATGTGATCCAGGCACAATTATTATATCTCGATTCTGCCGACCCGGGTAAAGACATACAGATCTACTTTAACTCACCCGGAGGTTCTGTTCATGCAGGCTTAGGTATTTATGATACCATGCAGTATATTAATTCCGATGTCGCCACTATCTGCACCGGAATGGCAGCCTCAATGGCAGCCGTCTTACTTTGTGCCGGTAAAAAAGGAAAACGCTCTGCTCTGAAACACTCACGGGTTCTGATTCATCAACCTATGGGCGGTACCCAGGGACAAGCATCCGATATTGAGATAGCTACCCGTGAAATTATTAAACTTAAAAACGAACTTTATCGTATAATCTCCGACCATTCGGGTAATCCTATTGAAAAGGTTGAAAAAGACTCGGATCGCGACTATTGGATGACTGCAACTGAGGCTAAGGATTATGGCATGGTCGATGATGTACTGGAAAGAATCAAGAATTAAAAATTACCTCTATGGATAGATGCTCATTTTGCGGTAGAGAAAAGAGGGATACTAACCTGTTGATAGCCGGTATCTCAGGCCACATCTGTGATAACTGCATTGAGCAAGCGTATGAAATTGTTCAGGAGGAACTCAAAAAAGCAGGCAATTTCGATATTAATTCGATTCAGCTTGTAAAACCGGCCGAGATTAAAAAATTCCTCGATCAATATGTTATCGGACAGGACCAGGCAAAGAAATACTTGTCGGTAGCTGTGTATAATCACTATAAGCGACTTATGCATCATCACCGTAAGGACGAAGATGTTGAAATCGAAAAATCGAATATTATACTCGTCGGCGAAACAGGGACAGGCAAAACCTTGCTGGCAAGAACTATTGCCCGGTTGCTGAATGTTCCTTTTACTATCGTTGACGCTACTGTATTGACTGAGGCCGGCTATGTGGGTGAAGATATTGAGAGTATTCTCACCCGTCTGTTGCAGGTAGCCGATTATAATGTTGAGGCAGCTGAAAAAGGCATTGTCTTCATTGACGAAATCGATAAAATTGCGCGAAAATCAGATAACCCTTCCATTACCCGTGATGTTTCCGGAGAGGGTGTTCAGCAGGGACTGTTAAAACTTCTTGAAGGATCGATCGTGAATGTCCCTCCCCAGGGTGGAAGAAAACATCCCGACCAGAAGATGATTCCTGTCGATACCAAAAATATCCTGTTTATTTGTGGCGGAGCTTTTGATGGTATTGAAAAAAAGATCGGACACAGGCTAAACACAAAGGTGGTTGGTTATAATGCAACAAAAAATAACGAAGTGATCGACCGCGATAATCTGCTTCAGTATATTGCACCCCAGGATCTGAAAGCATATGGCATGATCCCCGAGATCATCGGACGTCTGCCTGTATTAACATACCTTCATCCACTCGACCGTCAGGCACTACGACAGATTCTCACCGAACCTAAAAATTCCATCATTAAACAGTATATCAAATTATATGAAATGGATGGAGTAAAACTTGTTTTTAAAGAGAATGTGCTCGATTTTATTGTCGATAAAGCAATTGAATTCAAGCTTGGCGCCCGGGGATTACGGTCGATTTGTGAAGCCATTATGATGGATTCAATGTTTGAACTTCCTTCAAGCGGTGAAAAAGAAGATCTGGTGATCACAAAAAAATATGCATCCGAAAAGCTTGAAAAACAAGATATTAAACGATTGAAGGCAGCATAGCCCTTGTTTTTTTTAAAATTATTTCTTTATATTCGCAACAAGAAAAATCGAAAAATGAACCGTATTCTTTTTACAATTTGGTGGTGGTGGCTCCGATTTCAAGCGAAACCGTGAGGAAACCCCTATTGTAGAAAATCAAAGATACAAGCGGCCTATCGTACTCACGATAGGCCGCTTTTAGTTTATAAATTTAATAGTACCGAATGAAGACTTACAACATCAGACTCATCACCAAGCAAGTTCTGGCCGATATGGTAACCCCGGTCAGTATTTACTTGCAGGCACGTGCCAGGTTCCCGCATTCATTGTTGCTGGAAAGCTCCGATTACCACAGCCACGAAAACAGCTATTCCTTTATCTGTCTCGACCCTGTTGCTACTTTCCAGGTTGACCAGGGCAAGGTCCTTGAAATATACCCCGATGGCGCAATCCAGGAAGCATCAATACATGAGCCTCTTGATTTCAGAAATCATTTTGATAATTTCATTCGCTCATTCAACGTTGTCGAGGGAGACAAAAAATTGGTCAACGGAGTTTTTGGCTATGCCACCTACGATGCCGTACAGTATTTCGAGACCATCCGATTCAGAAATCCTGTAAAAGAAGCCTATAAAATACCCGAACTTCGCTATAATTTCTTTCGGTATATTATTGCAATAAACCACTTCAAGAACGATCTGACTATTTTGGAGAATCTCTTTGAAGGGCAGACCAGCAAAATTGACTCGATTGAAGAGCTTATATTCAACCGCGATTTCAGGGAGTTAAGAAAGTTTGAATCAAACAATAGCGAACGATCAAATATCAGCGATGAAGAATACAAAAGCATGGTCACCAAAGGCAAAGAACACTGCCACCGGGGTGATGTCTTCCAGATAGTGCTGTCACGGCAATATTCACAGCGATATTCAGGCGATGATTTTAATGTATACCGTGCGCTGCGATCAGTAAATCCTTCTCCCTACCTGTTCTATTTTGACTATGGCGATTACAGGATATTCGGTTCGTCGCCCGAAGCACAGCTTAAAATCAATAACGGTAAAGCAGTAATTAATCCAATTGCCGGTACCTTCCGACGAACAGGTGATGATAAAAATGATAATGAACTGGCAAAGCAGCTATGTGCCGATCCAAAGGAAAACGCCGAACATGTTATGCTGGTCGACCTGGCACGTAACGATCTGAGCAGGCATAGTACCAACGTATTAGTCGAAAACTATCGTGAAGTACAATTCTATTCGCATGTAATACATCTCGTATCTACCGTCTCAGGCCAGTTGAATGAACCTTCGAAGGTGGTCGATATGATGATGGCAACCTTCCCGGCAGGCACTCTTTCGGGAGCGCCAAAATATAAGGCCATGCAACTGATCGATGAGTACGAAAACCAAAACCGCAGCTATTATGGCGGGGCCATCGGTTTTATTGATCTGCAATATAACCTGAACCATGCTATCATGATCCGTACATTTCTTAGCAAAAACAACACACTCTTTTACCAGGCAGGTGCAGGCATTGTATCAGTTTCAAAGGAGGAGAATGAACTTCAGGAAGTAAACAATAAACTGGGAGCACTTAAAAAAGCTATTGACCTCGCAAAAAACTTTTAACTATGGAAAAAATTCTTGTAATCGATAATTACGACTCATTTACATATAACCTGGTCCACTATATTGAGAAACTTACTAGTATGCCTGTTGTTGTATTCCGAAACGATCAGATAAGCCTCGATGCTGTTGATGAATACGATAAAATCCTCCTTTCGCCGGGGCCTGGAATACCAGTTGAAGCTGGCATATGTTTAGACCTTATTCGAAGATATGCGAAGGCCAAAAGTATTCTGGGAGTTTGTCTGGGCCACCAGGCTATAGGGGAAGCATTTGGAGGATCTTTAATTAATCTCGATCAGGTATATCATGGCGTTGCTACCCCTATCAATATCGTTGCACCCGAAGAACCTTTGTACCATGGCATTCCTGGACGGATTGATGTGGGTCGATACCATTCCTGGGTTGTTTCGCGCGAAAATCTTCCGGAGTGTTTTAAAATAAACAGTCTCGACGATCAGGGTATGATCATGGGCATCAGTCATAAAGAGTATAGGGTAAAAGGAGTACAATATCATCCCGAATCGGTACTCACGGAACATGGGCTGCAAATTATCGAAAACTGGCTGAAAAGGGTATAATTATTACTTTCGCTGCTCAATAAAATGCGCTATACATTCGGACATACAAGGACAGCTGCTGAACGGTTAAAGATCATTGCCGGTTTTTTTAACCCCCTGGCTGAAGTTATTATTCGCAATTCAATGAAGAATAACACAACTTATGTTGCAGATATGGGATGTGGGCCGGGCTATACAACCAACATGCTCGCCAGGGCAACTCATGCAACCGAAGTTACCGGCATAGATATATCATCCTATTTTATTAGGTTGGCCAAACAGGCATATCCCGACTATCGTTTTGTTCAGGATGATGTTACCCGTTTGAAACCAACCCGAAAATACGATTTCATCTATTGCCGGTTTCTGTTATCGCATCTTCAGCGCATCGGTCAGGTCCTTACCAACTGGTTAACATTGCTTAACAGCAGCGGGATATTATTCATCGATGAGCTCGAGGGAATTGAAACGGATGTCCCTGTTTTCCAGAAATATCTTGAAACAAATTATAAACTGATCCGATCGCAGGGCGCTGATCTTTATATAGGAAGCAAACTCGATACACTTATAAATGGCTTTTTATGCATCAGTAACAGCTGCGATCATATTGCTGTGGCTGATTCAACGGCTGCCAAATGGTTCTTGCCAAACTCCGTAAGTATATGGAAAGATGATCCTGTTGCGAAAAGCCTCGTCAGTGAAAAAGAGAGAAAACAAGTATCGGAAGAATTACTCCAGATCTCTCAACGGGAAGATAATATTTCTCATATTACCTGGAGAATGAAAAGGATTCTGCTTACTATCTAATCTACCATACAATGAAAGAAGTTTTACAATACCTGTTTGACAAAAATGTTCTTACAAAAGAATCTGCAAAAGAAGTTCTTTTAAACATCGGCCAGGGGAAATATTCCGAACATGAGGTTGCTTCGTTCCTGACGGTTTTCATGATGCGTAAAATACTGCCCCAGGAACTGGCGGGGTTTCGTGAAGCGCTTCTTGACCTCTGCGTAAAAATTGATCTGTCGGATTTTAAAACGATTGATGTATGTGGTACCGGGGGTGATGAGAAGCATACATTTAACATTTCGACATTGTCGGCTTTTATTCTGGCCGGAGCCGGAATCAAGGTAGTAAAACACGGTAATTATGCGGTTTCTTCTTCCAGCGGTTCATCCAATATCCTTGAATACTTCGGGTATAAATTTTCTAACGAGCAGAACAAGTTGCGAAAAGAAGTTGATAAGGCAAATATTTGTTATATGCATGCGCCTCTTTTCCATCCTGCCATGAAATTTGTCGGCCCAATCAGAAGAAGTCTGAAATTAAAAACGTTTTTCAACCTGATGGGCCCTATGATAAACCCCTGTCGACCAAATACTCAGGTAATGGGAGTGTATAGCGGGGAAGTCATCGATCTTTGCAACCAGGTTTTTAAGGAGGCTGGTATTAATTATTACATTTTGTACAGCGTCGATGGGTACGATGAAATATCACTTACCGGTAATTATCGGGTTGTTTCAGCTGCAAGTGATCAGATCTTATCGCCTGAATCGGTTGGAATGAAAAAATTACAGCCCGAGGAAATCATTGGAGGGAAAACGGTTGATGAAGCTGCAAAAATATTTTCTGATCTGCTTGATGGGAAAGGTTCTCAGGCCCGGCAGGATGTAGCTGTTATCAACGCTGCCTATGCCATGAATTGTTATTCTCCTGAAAAAAATTTACCGGAATGTATTGAATTGTGCCGTGAATCGTTGTTATGCGGTAAGGCAAAAAAAGCATTGTCAAAACTGATTTCCATGCAATAAAAAAAATATGTTACCCATTTTTCAATTGATAATCACGCAGAGGTGAGCGAAGAAACCCAACGTTCCGCTAAGAAAGATCTTTGTGAAGCTTAGCGGCTACTTTGCGAAACTAAGCGTAACAGAATAAATAAACTAATTTATAGATTTTTCATATGTCCATATTACATTCAATAGTTGAACATAAGAAGAAAGAAGTAGCCAGCTGTAAAGAGTTGATATCTGTCAGAGAACTTGAAAGCTCAGTACATTTCAAGAGGGAGACAATCAGCTTTAAAGAGTTCATCCTCGATCCATCCCGTACTGGCATTATTGCAGAATTTAAAAGAAATTCACCCTCGAAAGGTGTTATTAATACTGTTTCGGATGTTGAAACTGTAACAAGAGGATATACCCGATATGGCGCATCAGCCCTTTCGGTACTAACCGATTTTAATTTCTTTGGAGGCTCAGTCGATGATTTGATGAAGGCACGTGAAGTAAATGATATTCCCATACTACGAAAAGAATTTATTATTGATGAGTACCAGGTTATTGAAGCAAAATCCATTGGCGCCGATGCCATTCTCCTGATTGCAGCCATCCTGGATCCTCAGGAATGCAATGCCTTAGCTGGTGCAGCCCACAAACTCGGATTGCAGGTATTGCTAGAATTGCACGATACATCTGAATTAGACAGGCTAAATGAAAATATTGATGTTATCGGGGTGAATAACCGTAACCTGGCAACGTTTGAAGTCAACCTGGAAAATTCGGCCATACTTTCTTCCCATATTCCGAACGAATTCATCAGAATATCGGAAAGTGGCATTCATTCGGCCTCGGATATTGAATACCTTAAAAAATATGATTTCAACGGATTCCTTATTGGTGAAACCTTTATGAAAACTGCCGATCCGGTGGATGCCTTTCGTAAATTTGTATTATCTGTTAACAATAATTCATCACAATGAATACACCTGCACTGAAAATTAAAGTTTGCGGGATGCTGGAAAAGGAGAATATCGCTCAGTTGGTGGCGCTTAAGCCCGATTTTATAGGATTTATTCTATTCAGGGGTTCTAAACGTTTTGTTGGTGAGAAGTACACTCTCCCAACTGAAATTCCTTCTTCTGTCAAGCGCGTTGGTGTATTTGTCGATGCTTTGCTGCCTGAAGTTATTGACTGGGTGAACCGGTTGGGGCTGGATTTTGTGCAGTTGCATGGAAATGAATCACCGGAATACTGTACTGAGCTAGCAAACATGAAAATAAAGGTAATCAAAGCCTTTGGTATCGACCCTTCTTTTGATTTCAGCAAATTGAAAGCCTATACCAGTATATGCAGCTTTTTTTTGTTCGACACTAAAAGCCCCTTGCATGGTGGTTCAGGCCAGCAATTCAATTGGCAAATGCTCGATAAATATAACGAAAAACTTCCCTTCTTTTTGAGCGGCGGTATCGGTCCCGGCGATGTTGAAGCAATTCTGAATTACCATCATCCATCGCTCATTGCACTCGATATTAACAGCCGGTTTGAGACTCAGCCGGGTATAAAGAACATAATGGAAATAAAGAAATTTATGACAGCTATCAGAACTAACAATCACAACGAAACAGATAAATCGATGATATCATTTCAGGTGAACAGTCGTGGCTATTACGGTGAATTCGGCGGGGCCTATATTCCCGAAGCCATGTATCCGAATATTGAGCAATTAAGAACAAACTACCTCGATATTTTGAACAGCACAAAATTTCAACAGGAATTCCGGAAACTTCTCAAGGATTACGTGGGAAGGCCTTCTCCGCTGTACTTTGCTAAAAGGTTATCGGATCATTATTCCACTAAAATTTATCTTAAACGCGAAGACCTGAATCATACCGGTTCACACAAAATCAATAATACCATCGGCCAGATTTTGATCGCCAGGCAGTTAGGTAAAACCCGGATTATTGCAGAGACCGGCGCGGGCCAGCATGGTGTTGCCACTGCAACGGTGTGCGCACTGATGGGGATGAAATGCATAGTCTATATGGGTTCTGTAGACGTTGCAAGACAGATGCCCAACGTATTACGCATGCAGATGCTCGGAGCAAAAGTGGTTCCCGTTGAAAGCGGTAACAAAACGCTCAAAGATGCTACAAACGGAGCCATGCGCGACTGGATCAATAACCCTGTAGACACGCATTATATTGTTGGATCTGTCATCGGCCCCCACCCCTATCCCGATATGGTTGCCCGGTTGCAATCGGTAATCAGCGAAGAAATACGCTGGCAGTTGAAGGAACAGGAAGGCCGTGAAACACCCGACTATATTCTGGCCTGTGTGGGAGGCGGCAGCAATGCAGCGGGTTCTTTTTACCATTTTCTTGAAGATGAAAAGGTACATTTCATCGGGACTGAAGCTGCAGGAAAGGGTATCGACACACACGAAACTGCTGCTACACTCGCAACCGGATCGCCGGGAGTATTGCACAGCTGCAGGACCATGCTGATGCAAAACGAGGACGGACAAATCACTGAGCCCTATTCTATTTCGGCCGGACTCGATTACCCGGGAATAGGTCCCCTGCATTCACATCTCTATAAAACAGGCCGTGCCCATTACGAAAGTATCACCGACCAGGAAGCGCTCGATGCAGCATTCCTGCTCACACGGCTCGAAGGAATCATCCCTGCATTGGAATCGGCACATGCTTTTGCCGTACTTGAAAAAAGAAAATTCAATCCAAAAGACGTGCTTGTAATAAATGTTTCGGGCCGCGGTGATAAGGATATGCAGACATATATTAATGAGATGAAAAAATAATTAAGAAGTTTGAAGTCAGCTGTATGCAGAAACCAGGGTATTGCCAGTTAGATGCTGGATGCTGGATGCTGGATAAAGGCTGGTAATAAATGAATACTGAAAACAAATACAGAATACTCATGAACCGAATTGACGAACTTTTTCAACGCAAACAAAAAAATATCCTCTCGATCTATTTCACGGCAGGGCACCCCACACTCGATTCAACCGTTGAGATCATTAAAACCTTAGCAGATGAAGGAGTTGACCTGGTAGAGATTGGAATCCCTTTTTCGGATCCTGTGGCCGACGGACCTGTGATTCAGCAAAGCAGCCAGAAAGCCCTCGAAAATGGCATGCGTGTAAAACTGCTGTTCGAGCAGCTGAAAAATATACGGGAACTGGTTGATATACCATTGATCTTCATGGGATACCTGAATCCGGTGCTTCAATTTGGGGTTGAGGAATTCTGCAGGAAAAGCGCCGAGATCGGTATCGATGGTATCATTCTTCCTGACATGCCCCTGGATGTTTATCTTGAAGAGTTTAAACCCGCTTTCGATAAGCATGGCATCTACAATATCTTCCTGGCAACCCCTCAGACCAGTGATGCCCGCTATCGGGAACTCGACTCAAAAAGTGGAGGTTTTCTTTACATGGTAGCTGCTTCTTCCATTACCGGAACACGAAAGAAATTTGAGAAATACCAGCTCGAATATTTTGTCCGGATCAAGAAAATGCAGCTTAAATTACCGCGGCTTATCGGTTTTGGAATTTCATCGGCTGACACATTCCGGACTGCCTGCAAGTATGCCAATGGCGCTATTATTGGCAGCGCCTTTATCAAAGCCCTGGAGCAGAAAGGCAATATGAAGGACAATATCCGGGAATTTGTACGATCAATTCTGGTAGGTAATTAAAACATTCTTACAGGATTTCAAAATCTTCAAAGGAGATTTAAAATCGGTTTTTATACTTTAGTGGAAATTTCATTCTCTTGAACGAACGTATCATATTAGGCATTGACCCCGGAACCAAGATTATGGGGTACGGTATTGTGAAAGCAGACGGGAAAAAACCTGTGTTACTGAAAATGGGGGTGTGTAACTTTTCCCGCATTGCCGATCAATACCTTAAATTGCAGAAGATCTTCAGCGATACGCTTGAACTGATCGATACCTTTCATCCCGATGAGCTGGCCATTGAGGCTCCTTTTTATGGCAAAAATGTGCAATCGATGCTGAAGCTGGGTCGCGCCCAGGGTGTTGCCATATCGGCAGCACTCAGCCGGGAGATACCTATTTTTGAATACGCTCCCCGTAAAATTAAGATGGCCATTACTGGTCAGGGGGCCGCTTCGAAGGAGCAGGTAGCTGCCTTTCTTCAAAATATGCTGCATTTTGCTGAAATGCCACGAAACCTTGATGCTACGGACGGACTGGCAGCTGCCATGTGCCATTTTTATCAACGAAATGTCACCACAAAAAGTAAAGGCTATTCCGGCTGGAGCGATTTCATTAAAAAAAATCCCGGCAGAATTAAAAAATCCTGAACATAACTTCTGCGGTAGGTTGCTAAACCTTTTCTAGAAACTTATGATTCACTTTTTTTTAAATTGACATCAACATTATTGTTAATTTCTTAATCTTTTTAATCATACGCAACCACCTTTTTCGATTTGCCGATTTTTATAGATCTTAATGTAGAAGCTTATAATAACTGTCAATGTTTTTTAGGTCTCTATTTTTTTTCTCAACCCGTGGACATGGTGAATTATCTGAACGAAAAGATATGTAGCGTCATGTCAGCACAAAATAGTATAATAAAAAACTAATACGCCCTACACACCCATTGTCCCCCTCTATAGAGGGGGATTTCAGGGGGTGTGTCATGACAAATTATAAAATAAACCGACATTTTAGACTTGACTTAACAATTGTATTCTGTAAAGTACTGCAACTAGCCTTATGATATATTACTCTACCACCGTTGTATCCGAAACTACCATGCAGGCAGCGAAAAAACCCAGGGCACCATTGCTAAGATTTGTCTCAACATTGCCATGCTGCACATCGAAGATTCCCCCGCTCCAATCGGTCTCCATAAGCATAGATCTCAGGAAACTCTGGTGTGATTCGGTCAGCCCGTATTTTTTACGAACGATGGTCGTGCCGGAAGGGAAACAGATCACTTCCCTGTCACCGCCAAATATTGTGTTCACATCGATATTGTTCAGGGTATAGTAAGTTTCCCGTGCATAACAATAACCATACTCTTCGCAATAACCGGGTATCGTTGACCAGTCGTAATATACCTCAGTCATTGAGGGTTGGCCTTGTCCGGTGTATATAAAATGATATCGTTTTTCCTTTTTGCTGTACCCGGTAGCAAAATCCTCGAGTGCGGTTACTACAGCAGTTTCAGCATCGGCTGAAAAAGTATCCGCCCCAAGTATAATTGTCAGCCTATAGGTGCGATTTATCACTGCCCGAAATGCCGGCGAAAAATAACTCCCTTCGTCATTTTCAGATTCGCTGAAATAGTATGAATTGGTACCATCGCTGACACTAACAAAAGCGCCCGAAACAGGATTAAAACCCTGGTTCATGTCCTGATTGGTCTCTGAGAGTTTAATGCACTGAGGCATTAATTCGTTAGTAATTATACCATCGACCACAAGCCGTGAAATATTATCGGGTTTGAAATCCCATGGATATTCCTTCTCGCAACCCACAAGGATAGCCAACATCAATATACTATATGTTAATCTTGCTCTCATCAGAATATAAATTGGTATGTCACCGAAGGGATCATAATGAAGGTATAGCGCATGGATGTTGTCAGTTCTTCCGGATTTAACCTGTCGGCCGGAATTACAAGATTTCCATCTTCATTAACCGTCTTGTTGAAATACAGGAAAACAGGATTTTGTTGTCCGAACATATTATACAGTGCGAAGCTGAGCGTATGTTCGAAGTCATCGGGTTTCTTATTCAATTGAATAGTAGTTGAAAAATCGAAGCGGCTGTATGGAGGCAGTCGGTCATTATTCTGTTCCGTG
The DNA here is from genome assembly GCA_964634105.1 of uncultured Bacteroidales bacterium. Taxonomy (GTDB): domain Bacteria; phylum Bacteroidota; class Bacteroidia; order Bacteroidales; family UBA10428; genus UBA10428. The sequence continues at coordinate 45,975 of CAZWIU010000019.1, forward strand.
AAGACAGGAACCTGGTATCCCCTGTAATAGTAAAAAGATGTCGGGGTTGTTATTCTCGCCCCGGATGAATAGTTCAGGCTTCCGGTAATCTGCCACCGGGGTTTAGCCTGCCAGGTAAAGCTGAGGTCAAGACAATGGGGCCTGTCCTGTATGGCAGGAAAGGTTCGTCCCCCGTTGAGTTCATCAAAATTGAGAAATGACCGTGACCATGTATATGCCAATTGTCCCTGGAGTCGTCCGGCTTCTCTCTGAACAGAGGCTTCAAACCCATAGGCCCATCCTTCCCCCTGCCTTATTTCTCCTTCGATACGCGGATTAACGAGCATATTGGCATGGTACTCATATCCGATCTGGTTATAGAGCCACTTGTAAAAAATATCAGCCTGAAAACTCAATGACCCTGGCAACTGTAAGTGCAGGTATCCAAGATCAATAATATCGGCATACTGAGGTTTAATATTCGGCCCGGCCGGCAACCATACTTCGAAAGAATTAAAAGGACTGATCGAATTTGTGATCAGGTTAACATATTGATTCGTTCTGCTGTAACTCGACTTAAGACAAATTTTCCTGTTCAGCTTTAATGAAGCAGACAAGCGAGGTTCAAGTGCCGAATGTGAGTAATAACGTTCGTTCATATCGAAGTATTCAGTAGAAAGATAATCGTGGTTTTCATCATAATGAATAACGAATGCTTCACCAAAGTTCGACCACCGGGTATACCGCAAGCCATAATGCAGTGCAAGCCATGATAATACTTCGTGGTCGGCGCCGGCATACGTTAATATTTCAAAAGAATGAACCGGCGATACCTGAATATTATCAGGATTATCGGGTGTGTAATAGTTCCCCGGATTGAATTCGTAGAAGCCATATCGATATCCGTATTTCCATGTTAATCGTGGAGAAACAAAAAAGGTGAGTTCTTCTTTCAGGCTAAGATTTGTAATCCGCGAATTCCAATAGCTCTCCTGTTCATCGCCCGTTCGAAGGTAGTAATCGTATCTGCTGGTGAATAACGTGCTATTTAAAAACAGTCGCGGATTAAAAATATGATTCCATCGGACAGTCCCGCTTGAATTCTTCCAATCGAGACCTGCCAGGTTGCTTGTTCCTTCCTGACGATGGAACACATCTTTACTCCCATAGATAGTAAAGAACAACCTGTCGTTGTGGCCAGGAGTGAAGTTCAGCTTAGCGGTCAAATCAGAAAAGTAAAGATCCTTTAATGCAGGCAGCGCTTTTTTAAAATAATTATCAAAGTATGAACGACGGATCGTCAGAAAATATGAGCTCCTGTCTTTTTTTATAGGTCCTTCAACCGTTCCCCGAAGTGAGATAAGACTAATGCTACCGCTGGCGTCGAATTCACTCATATTTCCGTCGTTGGTACGTATATCTATCACCGATGATAAACGTCCTCCGTAGTTCACCGGGAATCCGGCCTTATATATATCGACACTTTTAACAGCCTCGGGAACAATAGGAGAAAAAATACCCAGCAGGTGCGAAGGATTGTACAAGGTAGCCTCATCAAGCAGGATCAGATTCTGATCGTAGTTGCCGCCCCTAACATTGAAGTAGCTCGATCCATCGCCATAGTATGAAATGCCAGGTTGCTTCTCGAGTGTTTTCAGTACATCCGATTCGCCCAGGAGTGCCGGCTGTTTTTTTATGAATTCGGGCATCATATCCGATTGTGATGCATACGATTTAAACAGGGCATCTTCTTCTGTTGCAGAGTTAACAATTACTTCTTTCATCATCTGAAGGGCAGGTTGCATCCTGAAATCGAATTTGGTATTCGTTACCAGCTCAAAATTACTATGCACAGCTTCATATCCGACATAGGTAATTACCAGCGAATATTTCCCGGGATGAAGTGTGAGTGAATAGTACCCATAGGTATTTGAGATGGCTCCTAATTGAAGCTCCTGTATATATATGGCAGCTCCAATGAGCAGCTCTCCTGTTTTGTTATCCCTGATATATCCATGAATTGTATATGTCGGCGACTCATCACGTTGCTTGTCCTGAATTTCTAATGACCCGGATTCTTCCAGTTCTCCTTTCTTAAGGATAATATAATTATCGGTAAGTTCGTAACGGACCGGCAGATCCCTGAATAATTTCATCAGCACTTCCGAAAGAGGAAGATCATGGAATGAAATGGTCAGCTTAGTATCAGCAGGAATTTTCCCGGGGCTGTATGAAAACCGGGTATTGGCCTTGTTTTCAATATCGTGGAGGATCTGTGATAATGCCATATTCGTATACTCACCGCTGATACGGGTATTCAAAATTTCCGACTGAGCCCGGGTTATTGAAAAACCAAATGAGATCAGAAAACAAACAAGGCAAAAGATCCCTTTCAGATTTGCAGTCCGGTTAAACATACCTGACTTATTTACATCCATTACCGGAAATGATATATTTATCTTTATCTGTTGTTACAATGATATCGAGGGTGGATTCAAGAACGCGAAGCACCGTTTCGATATCTTCATCTTCAAATTGCGTTGTAAGGGTGCATGCGTATAAAGTGGTATCGCTCAAGACAAATTCCTTATGATATACTTCGCCTAAGATGTTTGCAACATCGCTGAGATTATCGTTATTAAACTTGATGATGCGTGTTTTCCAAGCAAGAAAATTCTGATTTGTATTTACTTTTTTGCTCACCACTTTCATGTGACGATTGTATAGGGCCTTTTCGCCGGTGGTTGCCACAACATGTTTAAGCTCCTCAGTTTTTTCATACAGGCTGACAGTACCTTCATGAACCGTTACTTCAATATTATCCGAATTTTTGTATGCTTTAATATTGAATGAAGTACCCAGTACTTTCACTTCAGCAACACCCAACCGGATGATAAAAGGTACGTCGGGATTTTTTTCTACTTCGAAATAACCCTCGCCTATCAAGCGGACGGTTCGGTTCTTTGCATTAAAATTATGGCTGTAGAAGAGCTTTGAACCTGCATTCAGAGTAACGATTGAACCATCGGCAAGGATTATTTGCCGGGTCTCTTCCGGTCGGGTTTTAACCGATTCGATAGAAAAATATCTCGCAATTGCCAATCCGACACCAACAAAAAAAACAATCGATGCGGCTATTCGAATTGCTGCGGGCAGCCTGAAAATTCCGGATGTTGATTTTTTTACATGAATCGTTTTCTGTAAATAGTTCCATTCTTTATCAATATCAATCTCGCTTCCGCGGCTGGTATTCCCGATTGAATCCCACGTCTTTTTAAAGCTTTCGAATTCCCTCCTGTTCTCATCCGAAGCAGCAAACCATTGCTCAACAATTTTGTTCTCCTCAACACTGGTTTCAGAGGAAAGATACCGGGTTATAAGATTAATGTCAATATGTTTGTTTTCTGTTTCCATAATTACTTACAGGTATCACACTTAAGCTATCGAATACCCTTATATTTCATAGAATATTTTTTAAGACAATAAATACTAAAAAATGAATATACTCTATAAGAAAGTCGCGCAACGTTTTCAGCGCCTTCGACATCTGTGCTTCAACAGTTTTTACAGAAATTCCCAGCTGATCGGCAATTTCAGCATATTTTTTTTCTTCGAAGCGATTCATTATAAATACTTCCCTGCATTTTTCAGGCAATGACTGTATCCCCTGCCAGATCTTGCTTTCCAGCTCAGCCTCTTCGAGGTGATCGGAATTAATGGTTGTCAGTCCGGGGTTCATTATAATGGAAGAATCTTCCTGATCAACAAATTTTTTATGGTCGCGGATATAGTTCATGCACCGGTTATATACCGATGTAAAAAGATACGACTTTGCAGGTTTCTCGAAATCGAATTCTTCGCGTTTCTCCCAGATATTGACAAAAACATTATGAACTATCTCTTTGCAGGTATCGAGGTCACGAATATATTTACGCGCAAAATAACACAACGAAGAAAAGTAGGTACGGAAAAGCTCTTCGTACTTACCTTCAATGTTATTTCGACGATTGGTACCCAACGTTGAACTCAGTTTATTTGATCTGTGAAAGTAGGAAGAAATACGGAGCTCTTCAACCGGAAATATTCACCATAAAGTCAACGTCAATAAATTCAAATACCTATAAGGAACACAAAGAGGACACCAGGCATTCATACCTTCATTACTAAGATGATTTCAGGCTGTGACCTGGTGTCTACTTTGTGCTTATTGAGGTAAAAAAATACAATTCGAATAGTCTAACTAATTTTTTATTTTGCCCGTATTGTAACTGACGCTCCTTCTATTCCTTCTGAGGTAGCCTTCAGAACAATCTCTCCGGGTCTGCCTGAAGATTGGATCACAGCCAGGCATTTCCCGTTAAATGCTTTACGGTAATTTGCCTTAAATGGTTCAAGACTTGTCTGGCAGCCGTTATCAACACCCGCAATAAATGCATTACCCTGCAGTTCGAAATTAACCATGTTATCGGCATAGGGGACCAGGTTGCCATCGGCATCAAGTATATCGACTGTAATAAATGCCAGGTCTTTTCCATCGGCTTTAATGACAGATCTGTCGGCAGTAAGTTTTATTTTAGCCGGAGCGCCGGCGGTATTTATAACCTGTGAAAGTACTTCTTTCCCGCCTGTACGACCAATCGCTTTTAATGTTCCCGGAGTATAGTCAAGCCGCCACATTACATGAAGGTCATCACCTTCCTTCTTTTTTGTTCCTTTCGATTCACCATTTAAAAACAACTCTACTTCCTCACAATTAAAATACGCCCAAACATCAACAACATCGCCTTGCTTCCAGTTCCAGTGCGGAAATATGTGCAATACAGGAGTATCGGTCCATTCACTCTGATACATGTAATAGCAATCTTTCGGAAAACCTGCGAGGTCGACAATGCCGAAATATGAGCTGCGTGAAGGCCAACTGTATGGTGTAGGCTCGCCAAGATAATCGAAGCCGGTCCAGATGTACATACCCGAGAGATATTCATGTTTTTTAATGATCTTCCAGGATTCCTCGTGCGTTGATCCCCAGGGAGCGCTTACGTTATCATAAGCCGACACGGTGTTATCGGGATTCCCTTCGTTGAATGGAATATCCCAGCGTACCGGCCATCGCCTGATACTGTCGGAAGGCATATCGTAATGCCCCCTGGTAGCTAATGCAGAAGTAGTTTCAGTGCCGAGGAATTTTTTCCCGGGATAGTTTTTTGGAAAAGGTTCGAATTCCTCATGGTGATAACTATATCCACACAGATCGAGCGCATCGGAGACAAACATCTCGTTATGTGCATACGGATCATTCCAGTTGGCTGTAACCGGCCGTGATGTATCCAGATCGCGGATAATCCCTGCCAGTTCTTTTGTGATCAGTATGCCGGTTGTATCATCTTTTGCCCACTGTTCCGTTATTTCATTACCAATACTCCAGATGAAGATACTGGGATGATTCCGGTCACGAATAACGAGATCCTGCAAATCACGCTTGTGCCATTCGTCCCAGAATAACGAGAAATCATATGGATTTTTACCCATTTTCCACATATCGATATATTCGTCCATTACAATAAACCCCATCTTGTCGCATAGCTCGAGTAATTCAGGAGCAGGAGGATTGTGCGAGGTTCTGATTCCATTGCATCCCATTGCTTTAAGAATTTCAAGCTGCCTTTCAAGTGCACGGACATTTATAGCGCTCCCCAGACAACCCAGGTCGTGATGATTACATACTCCTTTAATTTTCACCGGAACCCCGTTAAGAGAAAATCCTGTGTTAGCATCAAATTCAAAAAAACGAATACCAAACGATGTAGTATAATCATCGACTATCTTTTTACCTTCTTTAATATGCGAAACAGCCCTATAGAGAACAGGAGATTCTATTGACCAGAGTTGTGGAGATAACACATGTAATGTATTTACAATTTCCAAAACAGAATTAGCTCCAATGATAGTGTCGGATGAAATTTTTGAAATTTTTTTACCGCTGTTATTAAAAACCGTCGTTATTAATTTTATTGATTTTTGTTCATGGTCAGCGTTCCTGATCTGTGTTTTTATGTTGACTATTGCAGCGTCTTTACTAACAATAGGAGTAGTAATAAATGTCCCCCAGTGATCAACATGGACCTTATTCGTTTTAACAAGCCATACATTCCTGTAAATTCCGGATCCAGAATACCAGCGTGAATTGGGTTGTTTTGAATTATCAACTTTAACAGCAATAATATTTTTTTCATTTCCAAATTTCAAATAGGGAGTCATATCATAGCTGAATGATATATATCCGTTAGGTCGTTTACCAAGATATTCTCCATTAATCCATACTTCACTGTTCATATAAACGCCATCGAATTCGATGGAAATTATTTTTCCTTTATCACTTTCCGGAAGAATAAAAGTTTTTCTATACCAAGCCATCCCTCCTGGTAATGCACCTCCACTAACACCAGCAGGGTTATCAGCACTAAATTCACCTTCAATACTCCAATCGTGAGGAAGCGTGATATCTCTCCATTCACTATCATCAAAATTCGTAACCTGTGCATCGGTACTGTCGCCCAAATGAAATTTCCAATTCTCATTAAATTCACTCCTCGATCGATAATTTTGTTCCGAACATGCACTTAAGATGATCAGAATAATCATATAAAATGCACCGCTGAAAAAGTTTTTAGTTTTCATAATTCAATTTTTAGATGAAGAAATCAAAAATATCAACTCCCTGAAAAGCACTATTGATGCATTGTTAAAGAGTTATAGCTAGAATGTTACTAATTTTTTTTTAAAGTTAATCAACCCGTTGATAAGTTCTGTTCTTGTGTGTTTTACTTTTTTAGATATTTGAGATTATAATTTATTGTCAAACTTAAGTTAAAACACATGGCCATTACAAAAAAAACAACCGGCAGTGCTAAACCTAAGAAGGTAGCTGCAAAGAAGGCTAAAACAACTGCAAAGAAAAAAACTGCAGCCAAAAAGTCAACAACTGCAAAAACGAAAAAAGCTGCTCCTAAGGCGAGCGCAAAGAAAAAAGCTGCTCCGAAAAAAGCAAAACCAGTTAAAAAGTAAATTAATTTTTAAACAGCGTTTACTGATTTCGGAGAAAGCTGATTCTCTAAAAATAAAAGGCCGTCTGTGTTCAATCAAAGACGGCCTCTTATTTTAGTATAATCTGTATATGTTATCCTAAATAGGCTTTCAACAATTTGCTCTTAGCGCGCTGACGTAAATGCTTTATAGCTTTCTCTTTTATTTGCCGTGTACGTTCGCGCGAAATACCAATTGAGTCACCAATTTCTTCGAGCGACATCTGTTTGCAGCCAATGCCATAGAACCTGCGGATCACTTTACTTTCTTTGTCAGGTAAAGTGTTCAGGGTACGTTCAATTTCCTGTTTAAGCGATTCTTCCATCAGGAAACCATCGGTATCGGGAGAATCGGGATTGCTTAAAACATCCAGGAGACTATTGTCCTCCCCATCCTGGAAAGGTGCATCCACTGAAAGATGCCGCCCCTGAAGTTCAAGAGTCGAAGCTATTTTATCTTCCGGTAAATCCAACATTTCGGCAACTTCATCGGGTGAAGGTTCTCGTTCGTGTTCCTGTTCAAGTTGTGTAAATGCCCTGTTTATTTTATTGAGCGCACCAATTTTGTTCAGAGGTAAGCGCACAATTCTTGATTGTTCAGCCAGTGCCTGTAAAATGCATTGACGAATCCACCAAACAGCATACGAAATAAATTTGAAACCTTTGGTCTCATCAAATTTCTTTGCTGCTTTTATCAACCCTAAATTGCCTTCATTAATCAGATCGGGAAGACTAAGTCCCTGATGTTGGTATTGTTTGGCAACAGAAACAACGAACCTGAGATTGGCTTTTGTGAGCTTCTCCAGAGCATCCTGATCCCCCATCTTAATTCGTTTCGCAAGCTCTACTTCTTCCTCCGGACTGATCAACTCTTCCTTTCCGATATCATGAAGGTATTTTTCGAGTGAATCGCTGTTGCGGTTAGTTATCGATTTGGTTATTTTTAGCTGCCTCATAATCGTTTAGTTGTAATGCATTTCTACCATATCACACAGTTAAACAAGCTGTCCCCTTAAAAGTTTAAAAAAGAGTACAAATTTCACATTTACAACGGCAATTTCCAAAAATTAAGTATGAAAAGTTGAAAGGATTTAACTTTTCTTATGATTTCTCCGCAAATGAGCACCACTAAACCGTTGTACATCATTGGAGTTAGCCTGCTTTATCTAAATTTAATCTAAATATACACAATTTTTTAATCCGGGCAAGAAAATGAGCACTTTTGAACTATATTGCTCCTTGAATACATATGAAACAGATCAGGCATTTTATTATTTATATTTACCTCTCACTGGCAATGTTCTTCTGGGGACTAAGTTTCATATGGTACAAGCAGGCTTATCCTCAGTTTACCCCAATTGCAGTTGTATTGCTTCGTCTGGTTATCTCATCAATTTTGCTGGTATTAGTTTCCGGAGCATTAAAAAAAATTCACCTGCCAAAAAAAAGCGATATAAAATATTTCTTTCTTCTGGCTCTGTTTGAGCCATTTTTATATTTTATCGGAGAAAGTTTCGGCATGAGATACGTTTCGTCAACGCTGGCTTCGGTGATTATCGCTATTATACCACTGATTTCTCCATTTGTGAGTTTTTATTTTTTCCGTGAAAAACTAAGCCGAAATAATTATCTCGGAATTTTTATCTCTTTTGTAGGTGTTTTTATTGTCATCTATGTGGAAGGTCAGATTGGTGATGCTCCCTGGTATGGAATTCTTCTGATGTCGCTGGCAGTATTTTCTACACAAGGATACTCTGTTGTACTGAAAAAACTTGCGGAAAAATATACTGCGCTTACCATTATCTCAGTGCAAAATATTATAGGTATTATTTATTTTATGCCTCTGTTTCTGATGTTTGAAAAGGATCTTTTCGTATGGAGTTCATACTCACTGAAAGATTATCTTCCAGTATTCTATCTCGCTGTTTTTGCTTCAACGTTTGCTTTCCTGTTTTTTATTGAAGGGATAAAAAGGCTGGGTATAGCGCGTACGGTTGTTTTTACTAATCTTATTCCCATAGTAACTGTTGTCTTTGCTTTCATTCTTCTATCGGAACCCTTATCTTTTATTAAAAGTGCAGGTATTCTCCTGACTATACTCGGACTTTTTATGTCGCAGGGGAGTGCCTTTTCAAGGCTAATGCATTATTTCAGGCGAACATGAGCTATACTTCTGAATCTATTGAAAAGCTTAAAGCTAAAGCAGTTGCAGGTTATTCATCGACCCGGAAAATCCTTGTCCGACTGGGAAGAATGAACGCACAGAAAATCGATAGAATAATGCAGGAATTACATAACCGGGAATTTGAAAAAATTAATTGCCTGGAGTGCGCTAACTGCTGCAAATCGATCAGCCCGGCGATGACAGGGAGTGATGTCCGGCGCATGGCAGCTGCCACAAAACAGTCTGTTCCCGCTTTTATTGATTCCTATCTTCATATCGATCATGAAGAAGATTATGTATTTAAAGAGACGCCCTGTCCATTCCTGGATGATAAGAATCTTTGCCTTATATATGAATCCAGACCTAAAGCATGCCGTGAATATCCGCATACCGATCGTAAACGTTTTTACCAACTACTTGATTTAACAGCTAAAAATTCGACAATATGTCCTGCAGTGTTCAACATAATAGATAAATTAAAGGATTCTATCCGTTAAGCTAATAATATATATTATGCAGTTAAATATTCAAATCAGAAATGACTAACATATTTATATTTATTTTAGACACTAATAAATATTTATTATTGATAATCTGTATATTGCATATTAAATCTCTATTTTTGTTTAAATTTTTATAATATATATTAAACATTATTTAAAGTAGCTTGTTTTCTTATTATAACTTTAAAATGAACTATTATGAAAACAAGACTATTCTCACTTTTGGCTTTTACAATTATACTGAATTCTGCCTCGTTGAAAGCAGTCAGTGTGGTTGATATCGTGGTAAACAGCAATGACCATGACACGCTTGAAGCCGCTGTAATTGCAGCCGGTCTGGCCGATGACCTGTCCGGCACAGGGCCCTTCACCGTATTTGCTCCTACCGATGCTGCTTTTGCTGCTCTTCCGGAAGGTACTCTTGATGCACTATTGGCAGATCCTTCTGGCGATCTTACCAATATCCTGTAATATCATGTTCTTGCGGGTAAAGTAATGTCCTCTGATTTGTCAGATGGGATGACAGCTGAAACATTGCTTGACGTGAGTTCGAAATAACATTATCTTGTTAAAGCCTTATTATCAATTATATCCAA
>CAZWIU010000020.1:0-55720 GCA_964634105.1 uncultured Bacteroidales bacterium
GCCGCAGGCACATCGCCGGAACATTGCACGGCAACAATGGCAGGTAAATTGAGAACAGGACTAATCGTATCCTCAATTAAAATAGTTTGTGTATCGGTAATCTGGTTACCAACATCATCAGCGATAAGGTAAATACGCGTAATAATTTCGGGGCATGAATTATTATCACTGGTATTACTTAGCAGCGCGAAACTTGCTTCATCAAGACCACAATTATCCGATGCGATACCACCGGCAGCAGTTAGAGCATTATAATCAGCATACGTAGGAGGAATATCAGCAGCACATTGAACCAGGGCTATCGAAGGCAGGTTTAACGTTGGTAACAATACATCGCCATAAACACATAAGTTTTCATTGAAAAAATCAAAGATACTATCATTAATAATATTCTCTTCAGTACCAAAGCCGCAATCATCAGGGTAATTATTAGTATCAGCACATTGAAGATCATTATAATTGGGACCTTGTTTAATATCCGGTGTATTATCAAAAATATATACATTCCCATTGTTTTCGAACGACCCCTGATTATCGGCACCCTGCATATCGAAATTACCGGTAACAATGAAATATCCGCCACTGCTTACCATAACCTGGTTATAAGATGTATAATCACCAAAAATTATGAGAATACCGTTATCATCGATCGACATATCGCCGTTATTAAGTAAGGTAAAATTGCCATTAACAACAAGGGTGTCATGAATGTTTATTATAGCATTATTAAGGCTGAAATCTCCATTGAGAGTTATATACCCGTAAATATCCAGATCAGTGTTATTAACGATTAAACCGGGGGATGTACCATCACTCCAGCTTGAATTAACGGTCCATAGTCCCGTATAATTATCCAGGGTTGATTCCTGTGATGCAACATTTAGAGATAGTATGATCACCAGGAATATCAGGATAGGTCTGTAGGTAAAAGATCCATCATTAAATCCTGATCTGTTTGTATTAAATTTCATAGGTTTTCCTATTTTTTCTATTAAGGTACTTAATAATGTTGAATACAGGATTTACAGTCTATTTGAATTTCAGTTAATCTGACTAATTATAATTTAACAGGATGAAATTATCATTTTTTTGAGAAATATATGGGAAGTCAATGCCAGAGTTCAATTTTTATTCTCAACTTATGACTCAACGAATCAGGTTTTACCCTAACCTGATGATCATCACAGGTGTTCTCTCAGGTTAATAAATTTATTAAGATAGCGTGAGTACCAATAATTAAAATAAAGATAATTAATCCCATTTGCTCAGGAGTAATATCTTACGGACAATATTCCCTGCTTTAATCAGATAGAGCCCCCCTTCATAACGGGTTAGATCGATGACGGCATAGCCGTCTTCATCCACTGCGATAGTCATGCAAAGTTGACCAGTCATAGAATATATGCTAAGGGTTGAATTTGCATAGGCTGACGACATGAAGACAAATATTCCTTCGGAAGGGTTAGGATATATTGTCAGTTCTATGTTTGTTGAGTCGGTACTTCGATGGATGATATCATAATAGTTTATTGTCTTCCAGCTTTCAGCAAAATGGTTATCAAGATCAGGACTGATTAGGGAAAGAACGGTTCCGCTTTCGGACGAATAATCGGGCCACGGAGGTAACGCACTATACTTTACCTGATCGAGGATTATTCCATAATTATCAACTATCCTGATGGCTTCACCTTCGTTGGCCAGCGTGCCGGAAGTCCATTGGAAAACCTGTTCATTAAAAGCATCATCTGGCAGAAGGGTCATGTCCTTCACCAGGTAAATAGTTTCTAAAGGCTCAATGATGACAGGCTCTGTAAATTCAACATCAATACCTGAAGTAATTTTATAGTTCAGTAAATTGACAGGTTGGGAGGATGAATTAAAAATACTCAGAAATTCTGTTTTACCCGGACTATTATCAGCATTGCAGAAAATGTTGTTAAACATTAAGGAGGTAGGTTGAGCAGTATTCCTGTATAATGAACCCAGTTGCGCCGGTATGCCATGATCGTTACCGCCAATAATGCATGGAGAAGAGGAGTTGAAATCGAAATCGAATTGCGACGGGTTTTCGAACCCTGGATTTCCAAATATATTGGTTCCATCTTCCGGAAGGGAATCATTATCAGATAAGCTGTACGAAATATTAAGTCTAGAACGCCCGTCGGCAAAAATAGAATTATCGTAGCTGTTCGATAAAATTGAGTTTTTTACAATTGCATTTCCACCCGCGCTACCCGGGTTTTTCTCAAAACAGGCTATAGGTGTACAAACACCGTAGAAAGTACAGTGATCGACAGTCACTTTACAGGAGTCCTTTAATCCCAATCCCAGGTTACAATTCAGGAAGGTACAATTCCTGATTGTTGCGCTCGATTGCTGACCAACTGATATTCCCTTATCGGTGATGTTATAAATAATAAGACTGTCGATAGCAATATTTACCGCGTTTTCTCCGATATCAATTGCATCGCAGTTTAGGCCATAAAAGCTGTGGATCTTACAATTCCTGATAACTCCATCCTCAACATCATCGTAATCGATGGCGTCTGCATCGGGGTGAACATTGCCCTGAAACTCGCAATTTTCAACACGGGCATGCCCATATTTGACATTTATCAGATCACCGGTTATATCAGAATGTAAAAAACTATTAGTAAGCGTAATATCGGAATACCTGCCAAGTATGGGATTCTGAAAAATTGAATCGATGATAAGATGGTCAAGCTGCAAATCGGAAAAAAAACCTGATATTGCGGCGGATTGCCTCACGGGATCAGGTCCTTTGGAAGCATTCTTAACGGTAGTATACGATAAATCTGAGGTTGAGCTGTTATTCATAAAGCACAGAGCTCCCCATTCACTTCCTGAATATTCCGGATTTATGGTGAATAATATCCTTTCAGATTCTGTTCCGTGAGCTTGCAGGTTACCATATATGAACATGTTTCCATGCTCTGCCATCCGAATTTCAACACCCGGCTCAATTGTTAATGTTACATTGGAATCCACGACAATATCTCCCTGGGCAACATAGGGTGAACACTCTTTACTAAGGGTAAGATTGTCAGAAATAATTTCGGGGATAACGCATTCTCCGTTCGCTTCATATACTGCTGTTAATCCATAAGCACCGGTAAGCGTTAAGGTATATTCTCTGCTTACAGAAACGAAATTTTCGGTTTGAGGCTTATTCATTATCAGTTCCAGGTCGAAACTCAGGTCGCTGCTATTAGCAGCAGATTGGTGTACTTCAACAGCCAATAAGTTATTGCCGGCCTTGAAATATGAGGGATCAACAGGATAGCTGTAATAGGTAGTTTCACCAGTATCTGAAATACTGGAAATCGCCAGCGTATGATATCCAATCGTACCTGTTGTGCTCATATTCGGATGAAGGATCTCCTTTCCGTTCAGGAATACTATTGCTCCATCGTCGTATAGAATGTTAATTTCAAAATTAAATGCACAGAGATCGTTTTGTGTGAGAGAGAACGATTTTCTGAAATAGGTTGTAATATATTTATTATTCGCATCACTTCCATAGTCAATTACGGTTGCTTCTCCGCCATCGCCATAACCAAACTCACCGGATCCTGTTTTCCACGAATCGTCGTTGAAGGTTGTATCATGCCATGCTGTTCCCTGATCTGATCCGTCATCGAGGTATTTCCACTGATCGCCTTTTGTAATAATATTGCTTTTTATGGGTTGAGCCCAGCCGACAAAATCGTAACCCGGATTATCGACAGCCACCAGGTGGATAGGCATATCCTTCAGATAGTATCCTGAACACAACGGACCAGGTACCTTTAATGAATTAAATGTAAGATGACCTGCGTTGGAAGGTGAAACAGATAAAACCAGGGTTGTTACTGATGAGAAACCATAATTTCTGAGATCGTGTAATACATAACGGGGTCGCTCCTCGGCAAAGTGCTTTAATTTATCAATTTCATCGTACCAATATTCCATCGATGGTATTGCATCGCCGTATGAAGAGGTGGTTCCCAGCCAGCGTTGGATATGATGTGGCATTTCCTTTTCTATCCATTGCTGATGCATTTCAATCCTGCTGATAATCCTCGCCGGATTAAATGTTGTGAACATATGATCGGCAATACGTCTCCCGAAATATTGCCGGTACCTCTGATTTTGCATTAGATTAAATAATGGCCATACATCGCGGTTGATATAAAAATCGATTAAATAATCGGCCGGATCTATGAATCCTCTGTCAAGATCCATCAGTATCCATTTCCATTTGCCTGAATTTTTAGGTTTCCATGTCATTACATTATGATCGATGGAATAGTTACCGCTATATAATTCAGCTGCGATGTAATCGGTGAAATTTTCAATATCCATCATCGAAGCTACCTGATCATAATTCGACTGATGCGATAGATTTTGTCTGTAGATGCTTCTGAATTCATTGTATTGCGACAGGTCCCCTGCTTCGGCATATTCTTCATATTCCACCATATCGAATGAGCCTTCTTCAAGTCCATAGTGCTCAACAAGGTAGTTTTCCTCGATCTTTTCGCGGATATTATGGATTCCCATGTATTGCCCGTTTACATAAACAATGCTGGGCCGAAATCCCATAATATCAAGATTCATGTTAAAAGGTGTTGAGGTCTGGATCATGCCATCACGAAATAAGGTATTACTCCAGTCATTTCCCGAAGCGCGTAATGCGAATGTCTCGTATCCTGTCCTTTCGCGATCAAAGATCAATGGATATTCCAGCCGGGAAGTTCCGTATTGTTTTCTGAAATAAACACCCAGCATTTTCTGCGGGAGTTGCCAGGAATAAAGCCCATTAACTTTTGTTCCTGCAGGTTCGTTAAAAGCCGCCCGATCGCTTCCGTTATTCTCGAATAGCTCTATATTGATGGGAACCTCCCAATCGGGTTTGAAATTCTGCACATAGATCCCGATTTCAGGGTCCCAGAAGTTTTCAGGATTAGTGGCAATTGAAAATACCGGTAATCCTCGCTCTTCAAGACCTTCATTAATAAAATAGGAGTTGGTGATTATTCTGCCGGGGATTAAACCTGGCTTGAAAACCCTGGCTCTCAGTACAGTAGTAGTGTTTATATGGATGGTTCCTGAATAGGCCGGTGAATACTCGTCTGGATCAGATCCGTCGGTCGTATAACGGATAGTCCCTCCAAAAGGAGATGATAGCCGAACCTGCTGAGGGGTATTGTATAAACCTCCGAAAGTTGAAAATTCAGGGATGTTATCAACAACACCTGTATATACAGTTGTATTATTACTGCTGCCAGGTGTAGGTTCCTGGAAAAAACCCCAGTATGATGAGCCATCGGTTTGTCGGCCATATGAAATATCCGGGAATTGGATTCCGTAAGTGAATGTATCAAGAAGTACACCTTGTGGAGAGTATAGTCCGATCTCTTCTCCTTCCTGTGCAAGCTTAAAAGGCAAGTGGAGCCCGGCACTATCGCCATCGGCCCAGATAAGAATGTATCCTCCGGCGGGAATGATGGCTTCAGTATCTATTTCCCATTTTGCCGGATTGTTGAGATTATCTGTAATAAAATAACCCTTCAGTTCTATTGGAGTATTCCCGGTATTATAAAGTTCAATCCAGTCGGAATACTTGCCTGAAACTGGATCGGTAACAGTCATCAGGTTCGATGCCATAAACTCATTGATTACCAGCTGACCATTAGCATGCTCACTTGACAGCATGAAAGAGAAAAAAGCAAGGCAAAAGATTCTGCACCAGATAAGAGGAATCCGGTTGATCTTTATGATTAACAGATGATAAATGGTAGTGCGATAAACGGTCATACACTCTCAGCGCAGTGTGTCAAAGGTAGAAAAAATCTGGTGCATCCTTTTTTTAGGTACGGAATTTAATAGTATTTGTGAATTACATTATTGCTCTTTTTACTCTGTAACTGATGTTTTTCGGAAATAACACCAATCATAATTCACAATTGTTTTAATGCAAATACAGGTAAGGTGTAATATCTTTAACGGAAAAATCAAGATGCATAAATCTTTCCTTATAATTCTTCTGAATATAGTTTTTCTGTTTGCCGGAGCCCATCCATGGAAACCTGCACATTATATAATAATAGATACAGATGGAGGAATGGATGACCTGCGTACTCTCAGTATGCTTCTTGCGTCACCCAATATACGTGTACTGGCCATCACCAGCTCAAATGGAGTAATTGATGCGGAGACTGCCTATATCAAAATTAAAAGTTTTCTTACCGACCTTCATCACGAAGGTATACTGACAGGAATGAATAGCAGTCACGAAGCGATATCAAAAGGCTGTAAACCGGCACTTAACCTGGCATGGGGAGATGCAAATATCTCCATCGATAGTATTCCGGAAGCAATAAGCGTTATCAATTACGTACTTTCTCATACACGCGATAAAATCTCTTTTGTAAGCCTGGGAAGTTTGGTTACAGCCAGTGATTGTGCCAAAAAATGCCCGTTATTCAGGAATTCAGTTAAGGAGATTATCTGGACAAGCGATAGTATAATGAATGAGAATAACTTCAACTATACAGTATCACCGGAATCGTTTCTCTACCTGAGAACGAATACCTCTGTCCCGATTCACCTTATCTGCGGAACCCCTGCCATTTCACCCTACGACGAACCGTTTATGTCGGTGTTGAATGAACTTGGAGATGGATATTCAAAAAGAATGGTAAAGAGCATGGTTTCGGTGCGCTCTGAATATGCTACACGATGGTTTGATGAATCGGCATCAATATTTCTTCATTATCCATCTTGTTTTTCTTCTGATACTTCAGGCAATATTATATATCATCACCTGCTGAGGCCATGCAGTGCGGACAGTCTCAAAAAAATGACGATTACGATCCTCAAGGGGGAAACAGTGAATCAGAACCAGGTACTTAAATCATTCCCGATGGATACCGTGGCATATTTTACCGATGTTCAGAAAAAAATGCTGCCAACCATTGAAAAATATGGTAAGGATGAATGGACAGCCTGTGTCCTGGGGAATGAAATGCATCGACACCTGGGTGTATATGCAGTAATCGGAGTAAAAATGGGAATACGGGCCAGAGAATATTTTGGCGCCGGCATTGATGAGTTACAAATCCATTCCTATGCGGGTCTTACGCCTCCATATAGCTGCATGAACGACGGGTTACAGGTTAGTACAGGTGCCACACTGGGTCATGGTTTGATAGAAGTTAACACCGATTCAACCAGGTTACCAAAAGCTGATTTTACTTACCTGGGCCAAACTATTACTATCTCTCTTAAGGAAGAATACCGGCAGAGAATAGAAGCCGAAATAAACGAGTTAAGTATGATCTATGGACTTGATAGTAATATTTATTGGGAATTGGTGAGAATGGCTGCGCTGAAATATTGGGCAAACTGGGATCGGAATAATATTTTCGAAATACGGCCAATGTAAAATACTTTTGCAACCAACGAAGTATTAACCTGTGATCTATATTTTTGCCAGGGCAAGAAATATGGCGTGCAAAGAGACCGTGATAAAGAGATATATTTCCCTCGAAGTATCGGCCTTGAAATTAAAAAACCTGTAATGTATTGCGTTAAAATGGCAGACACTCAGGCAGTCGCCACACAGCGTGCAGGTTATACCCGGTTTTTTCCGGGTGATATCATTCAAAGAAAGGGCATCGTATCGGCAAACTGCGGAACAGTCCATACAATAACTGCAGTTGTGGTTGATTTTTATCCGGAATGGATTGATTTTCCCCAGGTAATTTACAATAGTCCCAATCGGGCAGTAGAGAAGGCAGTGAACCATGTTGCCCTGCCTCTTGGAAAACAGAAAGATAATGAGGATACCAACTGCACCGAAAATAATTCCGGTAATCAGGCTAACAAGATGATTTACTTTTAACCATCGCAAGGTCAGCGTAGCCATCGCTATCAGCAGGAGTAATGTGATCTTTATTTGTGTTTTATTTTTAAGTTCTTTGTGTGTTGTTCCTCTTCCGGCTAAAGCCCCGTCGATTGCTCCAAAGTAGCAAAGATGGCTGCACCAGGCAGGACCACTCAGCAGGATTGTACTTAGAAACAGAATGGTCATTATAGATAGTTCACCGCGATAAAGTGGCCCTGAGAGTATCATTAAAGGGATGGGAAGATGAAGTTTTCCTGTCATCAGGAAGATATCGGAAACAACAATACCCATCAGCAACTGACTGAAAAATACAAAGGAAAACACTCCCCAGCTGATCATTCTCCATCTTGGAGCATACTTTTTATCCGACATTTTATTAGAGAGGAAAGCTCCATAGCCTGCTATAACCAGAATCTCTATCCATCCACCTCCCTTAATAAAACGTTCAGCCAGGATTATCGGGGGATCAATTTTGATCTGAACAACAGAAAGGATCCCTGATACGAATAGGAAAACACTTATCGGGAGCTTGTATTTCAATACCTGCATCAATACTATTCTGCCCAACAATAATTATGAGTTTAATTCATCGTTTCAACCGGATAGGTACTCTCTCTTTTCTGAGCCTGTTCAATCCAGGTTGGAACAACTGTTTTAATAAATAATTGCTTCTCTGCATTCAGGCTTTTCATATCTAAACCAAGATATTCCTGCGCTTTTGCCTTTGTTGAAATATCAGGATAAGGAACTTCCAGATTATATCCAAGTTTGGCAAGAAGTCGTGCTAGCTTGAGGCGTGCATCCTGTGCGATTGAAATTCCGGTTGAAATTACCCGGCTGACTTCAACAGGTGAATGAAAAGAGGCGCCATGACTGGCTGCACTATAATCCCAGCGCCATTGTGCATGACGAATGTCGGAAAGAATAGGATCCATTTGATTTTCAGATGCGCCAAGCTCCCATGCTTTTTTTGCCTCTACATGAGCCCTAACTAATAATATTTCCAGCGTATCGCGTATCTGTTGTATTTTATCCTGCCTGTCATAAACATCTTGCACCAGGCGTTCTGTCTCCTCACGATGGCAAACCTGACATGTATTTGAAACATTTAAAAGTGGACTGGTAACATGATGGCTGGTAAATTTCACTCCTCCTTCGCTTATATACGGCATATGACAATCGGCACACGATACTCCCCGTGAGGCATGCGTGCCTGTCATGAATAGCTCGTAATCGGGATGCTGGGCTTTGATCATTGAAGCTTTACTCAGTGCGTGAATCCAATCGGTAAATTCAGCATTATCATAGTATTTTTCCATGGCTTCAACAGAAAATCCATTGTCCCACGGGAAAGTCAGGTAAGAAATCCCTTCTGCATTTTCGTGCTTTTTATTAAAATAATATTCAACATGGCACTGCGCACATACGAGGCTTCTCATCTCCTGGTGCGAGGCTTTTTCAATGTCTTTTCCCAACCTGTTAAAAGCCTCGATAAGTCCCGGCCGTGAAATTCTCAGGTTCATGGTTTTAGCATCATGACAATCGGCACAACCAATCGGATTTACAACCTCATTTCCAAGACTCTCCCAGCTTCCTTCATAGAATTTGGCTATACCCATACTGCTCATCAGCCGGGGGACATCTGGACTTTTACATGTCCAGCATGTATTTGGCTGCGGACCTTTTTCATCACCCACAGGTGCCCCGGTTCGCAGGGTATTTCTGATATCCTTTATGGCATAGTAATGTCCGCGCGATTGCTCATAATCTTTGGCGAATGAATAACCCGCCCAGAGTACCACCAACCGTGGATCTACTTCAAGCATATCGATGGTTGCCGATCCGCAGTATTTTGTTTTCAACGATGTATCTGAAGTCATCAGATACGACTGGTATTCACGAGGGAAGTTCTGGCCCCAGATTTCGTTACGGGGTTCAAGTTGGGAATATTTGACCTGTGGCGTATATGCAAACACAGCTTCAGCCCTGCGCTCAATAATTGACGACGCCAACATTCCCAGCAGGAATACGATAATCACAGTTCCAAAGAACAGTAGCCACCCGATCCAGGGTTTTTGTCTGATTTGTTCGGTTAGAGGCCTCATATGCTATGTTTTATATTCAGTATTTAAACTATGTTTTAGGAATATCCGTTTTGTTACAATCAATTCCTTCGGAATATTAATCCATTGGACACATGTATATGGTAATATTTCAGATATTCATTTTAAGTTATATCGTAACCAGTTAGTTTCTTTTTTCATTTTAGACTTTAACCACGCTGGAACGGGGCTTTCGGGCAGTGGCACCCTGGCATACGGCACACTCGAGAGACTATTAGCAGCGCCATGGGGTGTATCCCGGTGGCAATCCCAGCATAACCTATCGCTTCGGCATTGATTAAACCTTGGATTAATAGCACTCATTTTGACATCAGAAATAACATACTCATGACAACGTACGCAGTTTTTCTGAACCACATTTTTCCCGGCTTCTTTAATGAAAATTACCTGAGGTTCGCGGCGCAACGTAAAAATCGTTGCATGCCGAAGTCCATCCTTCCCTTTGAAATAGTATTTATTGAAGATATTATTATGCGGGACATGGCAATCGTTACAGTTTGTTTCTTCACGATGTGCACTATGACTCCAGGTGGCATATTGCGGTGCCATGATATGACAATTTACACAGGTAGAAGGCTTGTCAGATAAATAGGATGGAGCTTTTGAGATGTAAAAGGCGAACAGGAATAACCCGGTAAAAATTCCAAGCAAAATAATTACGGATACTTTCCACTGATCTGGAGGGATAAATTTTCTGAGCCAGGCTTTTTTGACCATTATTAGATTTTTTGACTTCACTAAAAGTATTAAAAAGTCAAATCAGATTTCTATTCTTCAGTAATTTAGAATCATTTCATTTAACCCTGATGGCAACCAGAATGATTTACCGATTAATTACCTGGCACAACGTTTCCGGTCTCAGGTCATGGTGTTATTTTTACCAGATCGACATACTCTCTGTCGGAATCAAGAATATGATCGGTTAGCCAACGTCTGAGAAATATCAAAACCTGAAAGGTTACAGAGTGACCAGCTGCAAATTTAGTTTTGTAATCCTGAACTTTTTTAGTAAAATGCTCGTGTTGAGCTATATGTTCTTTTGCGAAGGGGAAATTGCGACTTTTAAAAAGTTTTTCTTCCGTTTTGAAATGATAACTGGCATAATCTGACATTTCATCAAGTATACCTCCGAGTTTTCCTTTGGTCTCATCCCTGATAAAAGCATCATTCAAGGTATTAATCAGTTCAATAATCTTCTTGTGCTGTTGATCAATTTCAGGGATACCCAGCTCGAAATCGGGCCGCCACTTCATAAATAGTTCTTCCATAGTGCTCACAATATTTCCGACTTTTTAAAAATAGGATATTGTTAATTAAAATACAATACCGGATAGGTAATATAGGCTGCACTCTCATAGCGAATGATCAATAGCTTTTGTTTGTTGCGAAGTGTAAAAATATCTGCAAGCCTGATGCCTGAATACCTCTCTGCCTATATTAAATAGTTTACTTTTGTACCTTTACCAAATGCAGGAGAAGTCACAGGTATATACGGATATGACAGGCACGAAAGTAAAGGCCATTTATCTTATTCTTTACATGGCGTATGCAATATGGAGAGTTTTTTATAACGTATATCTTGAAAAGAATGACTTCACAGGCGTTGAGATCGGAATTATAAATGCTGTATTTCAGTCTACTCTCTTTATTGTTGTCCCGGTATGGGGGATAATTGCAGATAAAAAGGGAATCAGGCCGTCGCTGAGGATATCAATTACGATCACTGCCTTTCTTGTACTGATTATTGGGAACATATTGACTTTCTGGTGGCTGATCATTGCAATTTTCCTTCTCACATTGGTATATCATCCCAATGGTCCTCTACTTGATGCAATGGCTGTACAGTTTGCCGAATCGAATCGTAAGAAATATAATTACGGTAATTTAAGGCTATGGGGTTCATTAGGTTGGGCAGTTACTTCAATTGCCGGAGGTTATCTGTTTATTAAACTCGACCTCAAATACTCATTTCCTATAGCCACGGTTCTTTTTCTTGCTTGCATTCCTCTTCTGAGAACTCCTAAGAAACCTTCAACCAAATTTTACCACCCTCATTTTGAACAGATAAAATTAAAAGATATTGCCAGGAACAGAGCGCTGTCGTTTTTTCTATTCATCTTGTTTCTATACGGAGTTGCCAGCTCACCGGTAAATTCATTTATCAACCTCTACTTTACTGAACTTGGAGCCAGCAATTATGCTGTCGGGCTTGCTTATTCAATCCAGGCTTTAAGCGAGATCCCTTTCTTCCTTATCGGAAATTACCTGCTGAGGCATATGGGTGCAAAAAGGGTCATCATTATTTCACTGGTGGTAATGGTGATACGTCTTTTCCTGTATGCTGTTTTTCCCAATATAACGCTCGCAATCCTGATGGGTGTGTTACAGGGAATAACCTTATCTTTCTTCCTCGTCGGGGCAGTTGAATTTTTGCATAAGCATCTGCCGAAAAGCAGGCATGCTACAGCACAATCTTTACTCTGGGGGTTATACTTCGGGATAGGCCAGACAACAGGTAATTTATTGATAGGTGTATTTAAAGACGTTCACGGAATGGTAGGGGTTATGAATATTTTTGCATGGTTCACCCTGGCATTGCTTATTCTTACCGCGATCGATTTTTCTATTGTATATCAGCAAAAGAAAAAAACAAGAATGAAAATAGTATAAATGGCGAAAGTCTGCACGGGAGAGTAGAATCCTCAGTTGTCATAGGTAAAAATTCAATATATTTGAGCAGAGATCTCGCTTCATGCAAAGGAATTATTTCATCAGGTATGTTTTTATAGTTATGATTTTGTTGTCTGAAGGTTATGCCTTCGGACAGGTCGATGAATATAATTTTACCCGGATCGATGTTAATCAGGGATTATCACATAACATGGTCCAGTGCATTTATCGCGATTCAAAAGGATTTCTTTGGTTCGGTACAAATTCAGGATTGAACAGGTACGATGGGTACTCTTTTAAAGTTTTTAAGCATATTCCCTCCGACACCAATTCTATTCCGGATAATCGTATCAGAGATATCTTCGAGGATCCTTTTGGGTTGCTCTGGATAAGTCTTTGGGATAGCTATATTATTTACGACCCTGAAAACGACAGATTTTCAAGCGATAACCCGATCTTCCATAAAAACCTTGAAATACCCTCCGCATTAATTTCACGAATACGACAGGATAATGCCGGGAACATATGGTTTATTTGTGATCAGGATGGTATATACCTGTATCTGGCATCGGCCGACTCAATCATTCATTTAACACATACAATTAACGATTCCCTTAGTATTCAGGACGGGGCTATTAGCTCAGTTTGTATTGATTCCCAAAAAAATTTCTGGATTATTGGATTCAATGGATTACTGGAGAAAATTGACGGTAGAAATTATACTGTCATCTATCGTTCATCCTTATTGCAGGAAAATATCAATGAAAGGGTAATCTTCCAGCTCTATTGCGATAATGATGATGACCTCTGGATATACTCCACAAGCAGCGCTCTAGGTGTCTACCTGTTTAATACCGGCACAGGAAATCTCAGCCATTTTAGTACTACCTCGTTGAAATATTCAATCAACAACGATATAGTTAATGATATCGTTCAGGATGAGAAAGGGATATTATGGGTTGGTACCGACCATGGTGGCATTAATCTTATCGACAAGAAAAATTTCTCAACCAGGATACTTCAGCATAATCCCGATAATGACAGAAGTTTGAGCCAGAACAGTATCGATGCATTATACAAGGACTGCGATGGGATTATCTGGATAGGGACCTTCAAGAAAGGAATCTGCTATTACCACGAGAACCTGTATAAATTTAAACTCTTTAGGCACGAGCCGAATAATCCGAATAGTCTCCCGTTTGATGATATAAACTGTTTTCAGGAAGATGAAAAGGGTAACTTGTGGATCGGCACTAATGGAGAAGGATTGTGCTATTTTAACCGGCAATACAATACATTTACACAATACCGGCACAATCCGGCGAATAAAAACTCTCCAAGCAGTGATGTCATAGTAAGCATGTTTTACGACCGGAATAAAATCCTCTGGTTTGGTACCTTTTATGGTGGGTTGAACCGATTCGACGGTCATACATTTAAACATTTCCTCAACGATACCGATGATCCAACAAGTGTTGCCAATAATCATATCTGGGAAGTATTTGAGGATTCTGAAGGAAATCTGTGGATTGGTACGCTTGGGAACGGGCTCGATCTTTTTGATCGCCGCACCTCTGAATTTAAGCATTACCTGAGCGGCAACCCTAATTCTGTAAGTTCCGACTTCATCTTACATATTACCGAAGATCAGGAAAAAAACTTATGGATCGGCACTGTATTAGGTATGGATCGGTATAATCTGATCGATAAAAAATTTACTTCTTATCGGAATATACCAAACGATTCCAACAGCCTAAGCAACAATATTGTCAGTTCAATTGTTGCTGATAGTCGCGGTTGGATATGGACAGCAACCCAGGAGGGACTTAATTTGTATAATAAAGGAACAAAACGATTCAAGCGTTTCTATACCGAAGATGGTCTGCCTGATAATGCAATCCTGTCAGTTATTGAAGACAATGCAGGTGATATATGGATTAGTACAACCAACGGGATATCAAATATCAGGGTCATCAGGGATGAGAAATCCGGTAATTATACGTTTAATATTATTAATTACAATGAATCGGACGGACTTCAGGGGAAGGAGTTTACTGAAGGAGCTGCCTTTAAGACCGGCAGGGGAGAATTGATTTTCGCCGGCCCTAATGGTTTCAACTTGTTTAATCCCGGACAGATAATTATTAATAATAAACCACCTATTGTAGTATTGACCGGTTTACAGATCTTCAACAAACCGGTTAACATATTTCAGAAAATCAATGGCAGAGTTATACTGGATAAATCAATTAATGAGACTCCCGAAATTGTCCTGAAACACTTCGAAGATGTAATCTCAATTGAGTTTGCGGCGCTTAACTATATTCATCCCGAAAAAAATCAATACGAGTATATTCTTGAAGGATTTAATAAACAGTGGTTAAAAATTTCAGGGGCAGAACGAAGAGCAACCTATACAAACCTTGATCCGGGTGAATACATTTTCCGCGTCAGAGCATCTAACAACGACGGGGTTTGGAATACTGAGGGGAAAAGTCTGAAAATAATTATAAGACCACCCCTATGGAAAACAAAAGGTGCTCTCATTGCTTATGGCTTGCTATTGATTGCCTCATTGTTCTTGCTTAGAAGGATTATTCTGGTAAATGAAAGAATACGTTATAAAAATCACCAGGAAAAACTTGAAGCCAGAAGGAAACATGAGCTGGATATGATGAAAATCCGGTTCTTTACCAATGTCAGCCACGAATTCAGAACGCCTTTATCATTGATTATTTCACCACTTGAAAAACTGATGAATAACGCTGTCGATGATCATGTACGTTCACAATTGAAACTCATCTACCGAAATTCAAAACGCTTACTTAACCTTGTAAACCAGTTGCTCGATTTCAGAAGAATGGAGGTTCAGAAAATCAGGCTGAAGCCTTCTTATGGCGATCTGGTGAAATTTACATATGAGATTTATCAAACCTTTACGGACCTGGCGGAGAAGAAAAGTATACAGTTTACATTTAGTGCATCGGAAAAGGAATTCTACACTTTTTTTGATCATGATAAACTGGAGAAAATCATATTCAACCTGGTTTCGAATGCATTTAAATTTACTCCCGAAGGGAAAACAATAGGCATTGAACTTAGTATTAAAAAGGATGTTGGTATTGAAGAAAATAGTATATCGCATAATATAGAGAAGCCGGGAGAAATTATATTAATCGTAAAAGATACCGGAATTGGCATTCCTCACGATAAACACCATCGTATATTCGACCGGTTTTTCCAGGATAATCTGCCGGGGAGCATGGTCAACCAGGGAAGCGGTATAGGATTAAGCCTGACGAAAGAATTTGTCAGCTTGCATCATGGCACCATCGGGCTGGAAAGTGAACCGGGAAAAGGAAGTACTTTCACAGTAAAATTCCCTATCATTACTGCCCAGGCCGAAGCAGAGGCCGAACCAATCGAATATACCCCAAATTACGAAGATCAGGAAGAGGAGGACGGACCTCATATCGCAACATATTCTCCCGATAAGAAAAAACCACTCGTGCTTCTTGTTGAGGATAACGATGACTTTCGTTTTTATCTGAAGGATAATCTAAAAAATCAGTATTCAATTATTGAAGCTGCAAATGGCATGGAGGGTATTCAAAAGGCTATTTCACATATCCCTGATCTTATTGTAAGCGATGTGATGATGCCTGAAGCAGACGGGTTTGAACTTTGCCGGCAGGTAAAAACGAATACGCTTACTTCCCATATACCAATCATTCTACTTACGGCACGCATGGCCGACAGGAAAAGAATCGAGGGATATGAAACCGGTGCTGACGAGTATATCACAAAGCCTTTCAATTTTGAAATTCTTGAAGCAAGGATGTATAATCTTATTTCACAACGCGAACGAATTCGAAAATCATTCCAGAAATATATTAAGATTGAACCCGCTGAAATTGGAATTACTTCGCTCGACGAAAAACTGATGACGAAAGCATTGAATATGGTTGAGGCAAATATTGGTGATCCGGATTTCTCCGTTGAAAAGTTAAGTCGCGAATTAGGAATGAGCCGTGTGCATCTCTATAAAAAGCTTACTGCTCTGACCGGGAAAACGCCTATTGAATTTATTCGGATCATGCGATTAAAAAGAGCCGCCCAACTTCTTCAAAAAAGCCAGATGACTGTTGCTGAAGTGGCATATGAAGTCGGATTTAATGATCCGCGGTACTTTTCAAGATACTTTAAAAATGAATTTGGAGTTCTCCCCTCACAGTATGTGAAAGAGAATAAAGATCAGATAAATTAAAAAGAGTTGAAAATTCGGGATAGAGAAGAGCGGATTAATGATTAATTCTGCAGGCAATTCATTCATTCTAATTTCCAGTAATCAAGCCTTCCACCTTATCTGTAATCGTTCCCGATTGTTTCATCTTTTTTAAAACAAATCGTCCAGTTATCATTTCGTACGGGACTCTTTTACATTTATTCACCTTAGTTTTTATAAAATCATCTTCATTTGAACTATAATAATAATACACTAACAAAGCGTGATAAAACGATTCATATATTGGGCATACCGGTCTGATTCCAAACTTATTAACCGTTCTCTGGTTGTTTTTGAAATCCTCCTGTCCATGTTTATTGCTGCAGGGGTTATTTTTCTACTGATTATTCTATAAGATTAATACCTGAATATGTTAACAAATAAGTATAAATGCAATAACAAATCTCGACCACAATGCATTTCTATTCAACTATTTTCGTTTACAAAATCCCTGTGTATCAGGGATAGTTTTTGTGATTGTCAGATAAAATTGAACTAACTTGATGTATGAATGTAATATTAGCCGGATCATTTCAATTTGTTATAAATCAAACCTGAAAATATATTCCTTATGAGAAGAATTATTATCCTTGTCGGTATTGCTGCAACCTGTTGTTTTTCATGCACATCAAAAGGGTATAAAAAACTCAATGATGGTGTTATTGTATATATAGCAGATTCATCTGGGAATACTGCCGTGCAGGTTCGCGTAGTGGATGAAAACATCATTCATGTCCAGGCAAATCCTACTGGTACCATTGCTGAAAGTAACAGTTTAATGATAGTTGAACAACCAAAAAAGAAAACGGTATGGCATCTGCAACATTCTGATAGTACCATCAGTGTTTCGACTGCTAGAATGAGAGTCAACATTTCACTGTCCGATGGTGCGATCAGCTTTTCAGATTCTGCCGGTAATGATCGGCTGGTGGAGAAGTCAGGCGGAGGAAAATCCTTTGAGCCTTTAGTCCTCGACAATAAAAAATATTATACTATCCGCCAGGTATTTGATTCACCCGATGATGAAGCATTTTACGGGCTGGGCGCCCACCAGAACGCAATTATGAATTACAAGGGGAAAGATGTTGATCTTATTCAGCATAATATCGTTGATATAATCCCTTTCTTGGTATCCAGCCATAACTATGGGATCCTGTGGGATAATTACTCACATAGTAAATTTGGTGACCCCCGCGAATATATCGATATCAACGCTCTTACGCTATATTCCGAAACAGGGGAAGAAGGCGGACTTACCGCTACATATTTTGAAAAGGGAAATCCGCGGAAAATTTTTCTTACAAGGCAGGAAAATAGTATCGGTTATGAATTCCTTCGTGATCTTAAAAAATTCCCTGCTGAATTTCCGCTTGGCAATGGAGAAGTTACCTGGAGTGGAGCAGTTTCATCAGATGAGACAGGTATACATAAGTTCAAGGTGTATTCAGCCGGATATTTGAAAATGTGGTTCGATGGAAAACTACTGCTGGACACCTGGAGACAATGCTGGAATCCATGGTCGCAACTGGTAGACCTGGAAATGGAGGCAGGTAAAAAGTACCCAATACGAATTGAATGGATACCCGATGGCGGAGAAAGCTATGTTGCATTAAAATATAAAAGCCCCTGCAGCAAAGAGGAGCAGAACCAACTGTCTCTCTGGTCCGAGGTCGCTGACCAGATCGATTACTATTACATCGCAGGAGATAATATCGACGAATTGATAGCCGGTTATCGTCAACTTACGGGGAAATGCCCTATCATGCCGAAATGGGCTATGGGGCTCTGGCAAAGTCGTGAGCGCTATAAGACGCAGGAGGAGTTGCTGGAAGTTGTAAGGGAATTCCGGAAAAGAAATATACCCCTGGACAATATTGTTCTCGATTGGTTCTATTGGCCCGAGGATAAATGGGGGGACCACAACTTCGATTCAACAAGGTTTCCTCATCCGGCCGCCATGATCGATGAGCTCCACTCCCGCCTTCATGCCCAGATCATGATATCGGTATGGCCTAAGTTATACGTAGGAACAGAAAACTATAATTACATGAGTAAAATGGGTTGGGTATATCCAAAAAATGTTGAAAACCAGCAGAAAGATTGGGTTGGCCCGGGGTATGTTTCTACCTTCTATGATGTTTTCAACCCCGATGCGCGTAAGTATTTCTGGGGCCAGATGAATAAAAAACTATTCAGCATCGGAATCGATGCCTGGTGGATGGATGCTACTGAGCCTGATATTCTCTCCAATTCTTCCATCGAACAACGTAAAGAGTTAATGGCGCCCTTATACATAGGCCCAACGGCTAAATACTTTAATGCGTTTTCACTTGAAAATTCAAGGGCAGTGTACGAGGGACAGCGCAGCGTAAAGCCTGATCAACGGGTATTTATCTTAACACGCTCGGCATATGCCGGGCAACAGCGTTATGCTTCCGCTACCTGGAGTGGTGATGTCGCATGCCGTTGGTATGACCTCAAGGCCCAGATATCCGCGGGATTGAATTTCAGCATTTCCGGGATACCTTTCTGGACTTCTGATATCGGGGGATTTTCTCTTGAAGGAAGATTTTGGAATCCGAAAGGAAAAGACCTGGATGAGTGGCGAGAACTGAATACACGCTGGTATCAGTTCGGGGCATTTTGTCCGCTTTTCAGGGTTCATGGGCAATATCCTTACCGCGAGATATTCAATATTGCACCTGAAGATCATCCCGCTTACAAATCGATGCTATATTACGATAAGCTTCGTTACAGGCTGATGCCCTATATATATACACTGGCGGGTAATACATTTCATAACGATTATACCATCATGCGGGCACTCATCATGGATTTTCCTGCCGATGCAAATGTATATTCAATCAATGATCAGTTTATGTTCGGGCCATCGATCATGGTTTGTCCTGTATATGAATTCAAGGCTCGAAGTCGTGAAGTATATCTTCCGGCAGGTTCAGGATGGTACGATTTTTACTCAGGGAAATATTATGATGGAGGCCAACGCATTATTACTGAAGCACCTTTGGAACGTATTCCTTTGTTTGTCCGGGAAGGTTCGGTCATTCCGATGGGAGCGCCTGTTGAGTATGCCCTCCAACCCAACAATGGAGAGATCACTCTGTGGATTTACGAAGGAAAAGATGCGGCATTCTCACTATATGAAGACGATGGCCTGAAATATGATTATGAAAAGGGAGCCTTTACGTTCGTCCCCTTTAGCTATTCAGAACAGGATAAAAAACTGACAATCGGTAAACGTGAGGGATCATTTGAAGGAATGCCCGCAAGCCGAAAGATAAATTTTATTTTGGTCAACAAGCTCAACGCCCAAGGATACGACCCGTCATACACTGTATTAAATTCAAGCCTTTATGATGGTTCGGCATTAATTGTTGATATGAATAATTATTAGCCTGATGCGCTTAAGGTAATATTTCAATATACATGGAATTCCTGCGGATAAAAACAAGCTCATTTAATAGAATTGTTAATTAAAATAGGTAGTAGACAGAAAAAAACAGGGTAATAATCCATCAGGGAAAACTTCAAGGATTCCTTAATATTGATATACTGCTATCACTGAGGGTAACTATTTCGAGGCCTTCAGTTTTACAGTTTTATCCTCGATCATATCCTGAAGTTGGTGTAATAAAGCTTGTTCAACTTTATCGATATGTCCGTCCTCAGTGGCCAGGTGTATTATTTCATCATATTCTTCGCGCGTCAGCACATGATCTTCAATTGCTTTTTCAATCTTCGATCTTAACTTATGAGAACTGGCAAACTTATTCATACTACAATCAGTTTTGATACTTCTGTTTCAAAAATAGAAAATCAGCTTTTAACAAATTTATTATTTAATGCTGAATCATAGGATAAGGCTCCTTCATAATTTTCGTCCTTCCTTAAGAACAATAAAACTGCAAGCATAATAATTACGGCAATAGCTGTGCCTGAAAGAAACATAGCAGGAAGCTGACCAGGGGTATAAGCAATACCAAATAGAATCGGGGAAGGGACGAGTACATTTTTCCTGCCCGGCCGATCAGCCAGAAATCCTATAAAAGGGGACAGAAGTAAACCGGGCAAAGTGAAGGAGGCATTCAACCAGCCGACTTCTTTTTCGGATATCGAAAAAAAACTCATCATTTTTCTAGAAGCAGGAGCCATGCTCGCAATGTCCATTGAGGCAAAGAGTGTCATGATAAAAACCATATACAGGTTTCTGTCATGTAAGGGGTCTTTATTTATAGTTTTGTCAAGCATCAATGGTACACACTAAAATTGTTATCGTTTAAATTAAGCTAATACATAATAACAAATATTTCTGCCCTTCGTTCAATAATGTAATATGATTAAAAAGTTATTATTAGATTACATAGATGATAGCAGAATCTAAGGTATCTTTGGCAGCGGGGATGCTTATCTTCAATATGATTCAACGATAGAAGCCTGTTTATGGTATTGAATAAACACAGGGATACATTACGGAGTATCATGAGGCCTGACAAGAACATGATCAGGCTGAATGAGGTTGAGTTTAGGCAATTATTTGATGATAATTATGTCTCACTTTGTAAATACTGTATCAGGTTTGTCAGGCATCCGGAAATCGCTGAAGAGATTGTTCAGGATCAGTTTATTTATATATGGAATAATCAGAATGTCATCAACATCCATACATCATATCAGGCCTATCTGTATAAAGCTGTTAGAAATAAATCGATCGATTATCTCAGAAGTCGTTTTGCAACCATCGATTTTAACAATGATATCGAAGAAGTGGATAACACCAAATGGGATGATCCGATACTGAAAATGGAGGAGGGCGAGCTGAAACAATTGATAGGACAGGCATTAATAAACCTTCCGGAGAAATGCCATACTATTTTTACGTTAAGTCGTTTTGGTGAAATGAAAAACAATGAGATAGCAGAAACACTAAATATCAGTGTAAAAACTGTCGAAAACCAGATAACTATTGCACTCAGGAAGATGAGATCTTTTTTGGAAAAGCATTGGTTAATGCTCATATCAACGATTTTAATGATAACAAAAAATATTTAAAATAATTAACAGATTCTTTAGGGGAAGAGCAGCTTTTTTTCGCCATTAGAATGATTAAAGGGTATGAAAAACTCGGAGATGAATATTGAACTGGCTATCCGGTACATAACAGGATCAGCTTCCGTCAAGGAAAAGGAATCTTTTGAGCTGTGGTTGAACAATTCGATTGACCACAGGCACCAATATGAGGCCTTCAGAAAATATTGGATAATCGCTGATAGTTCATACGATAATTATGTTCCCAACCTGAACGCAGGTTGGACTAAGGTGAGCCGTGAGACCGTTCACAAAAAAGTTGTGCCTTTCCGGCAGAAATCTGTTAGTTTCCAAATCATTAAGATTGCTGCCATTCTGTTATTACTCCTTGCTGGCGGGTATGGAGTAAGGCATGTGATGATTAAGGTAGGGATGCCGGAAGGCCAACTTTTTGTTTATCAAGCCGATAATACTGCGAAGAAATTTATATTAAAAGACGGGTCTGCCGTTTGGCTTAACAAACATAGCAAGTTAATGATTCCGGAAAATTTTAACAGGAGGACCCGTTCGGTAAGTATTGAAGGAGAGGCCTACTTTGAAGTGGCAAATAATGCGGAATTTCCCTTTATTATTTCAACTGGTAATACTTTTATTAAAGTGATAGGTACGGCATTTAATGTAAAAGCAGTTAAAAGTGATACTAAAGTGAAAGTTACTGTGTTTTCAGGTCATGTGGCATTCTATCCTGCTAATGAGCCGAATAAGATCACTCACCTGAAAACAGGCGACAAAGGCGTTTTTATTGTCAGCACAAACAATATCACGAAAGAAAATTCCCAAAATTCTAACGATCTGGCCTGGAAGACAGGCACACTGATTTTTAAAGATGCTACTCTTGACGAATTATGTGATGCGCTGTCGGACTATTTTGACACTGAAGTTAAAGCAGACAGGCAGGTTGGGAACACAAAAAAGTTCACTGGTAATTTTAATAAAGCATCCCTTAGCGAGATCCTCGAAATTGTAGAACTTACCCTGGATATTGAATTCGTAAAAACAGGAAACAAAATAATCGCCAAACCTTAAATCATTATCTTTGAAGCAAAATTGAGCAATCTCGCTTTATGTTGCTTCGGAAAATTATACTCTTCACAATCTTTTTTCAGATTCCTTTTTTTCTGGCGGATGCTCAACATCCCTCATCGAGCATTCTCCTGACTCAAACAGACCTGACCAGCGGTTCATATACTTTACAAACCCTTCTGGACAGGCTTAATGATTATCCTCCGATAAGTATAACATATAATGGCAACGAGTTACCTCTCCAATCACAGATAGTTCTTGATAAGGATGATCCTACCCTGGGTGAAACCCTGGATATGCTTGTCGGACAATTGTCTCTGCAATACCAGATAAAAAACAACTATATTATTCTGAAGTCAAAAAAACCGGAATCAAAATTCTTTGTGAAAGGCACTATTACCGATAGTGAAACAGGTGAGTTGTTAATAGGGGTGAACGTATTTATCCCAAAAGATTTTATTGGTTCTGTTACCGATGCAAATGGTCAGTATGTGTTGAAAATTCCCCGCGGTGAATACCTGCTTTCCATAAACTACATTGGGTATCAGAAGAAACAGATTGAACTCATCCTCGAATCGGACCAGAATCTTGATATCGAGCTTGAACCTTCCAAAATAATGATGAGTGAGGTAAATATCACATCGCAGAAGCAGTTTTTTGGGAATATGAATACGGGAAGGACTATCGCTTCCATTGATGTCGATGAGATTAAAAATCTGAATGTGAATAATGTTGCAGATATCCTGCACGCACGTGAAGCAGGTGTATGGACTACAAAAACTTCAGGAGCTCCGGGAGATCATCAAAGAATAAGGATCAGAGGCATTCATTCCATATATTCGGGTGTCGACCCTCTTTATGTTGTCGACGGCATAGCTGTTCCCAATGTAAACATATCAACCCTCGGAGTGGATGAAATAAATATTCACGATATTAAGAATATCTCTATTCTGAAAGATGTCTCCTCCTCTGCCATTTATGGTTTCCAGGGGGGTAATGGTGTAGTCCTGATCGATACCAAACAGGGAGACGAGAACTCAATTCAGTTTACATCCAGAATAGGTGTTCAGCATTTTGACCATTTTTATCCACTTTTTAATACCGAGGAGTTTCTGCAAACTATCAATTCGTTTTCTTCAACCTTTAACTCTCCATTAAACAGACTCTATCCTCAATACAATGATACGCTTGCCGATACCGACTGGCAGAATGAAATTTTCCAGGACGCAATGCTGAAAGAATATTTATTATCATTGTCAGGATCAGCCGGTAAATTCCGATATTATATATCAGGTGGTTATTTTGATCAGACCGGCATTCTTAAAGATTCGAAATATAATAAGTATACCCTGCTGGCCAATATAAGCAGAACTTTTTATAAACGTTTTATTATTGGTGTGAACTATCGGACGGGTCTGCAATTAAACCAGAACAACCTGGATACTTATATGGGCAATACTCAAATTATTGAGGCTATAACAAAATCGCCCTGTTTTCGCTCTACTCCCGATTCTTTATATAATAATGGTACAGTAGGGAATAATTATCGAACCCCTTTT
The DNA here is from genome assembly GCA_964634105.1 of uncultured Bacteroidales bacterium. GTDB lineage: Bacteria > Bacteroidota > Bacteroidia > Bacteroidales > UBA10428 > UBA10428. The sequence goes on from CAZWIU010000020.1 coordinate 24,679, forward strand.
TATTACGACGGGCTGAAAGGCCGTACCGATCCTGATTCACTATTCAGATTAAACAACAAATCTCTGAACGTTCTGAATCATTCTCTTGCAGGGTCCTGTAAGGTCAATATTGCAGATAATCTGTATCTTGATGTTTCTGCTTCGCTCGCACTTCGGGAACACAAGTATATTTCTAAGGCGTATTATTCCTGGTCGGGTGCCTTAAGCGGCTATTTATCGGATAAAGATATTTTCCTGTCAGAAAGTCAACAGATTAATTTATATTATCAGAAGCGATTTAAGTCGCACGAAATAAATTTTACTGCAGGATATCATAACTATTCAGATCGGGCTGCCTGGATGGTTGATTCGGTAAATCCCGGTTATAATATTGAAACCAGCAGCGATGAACTTTTTATTCGTAACAGCCTGGCGCGTTATGGCAATCATGGTGATGTTAAAAGATTAATAGGTTCCTGGATTGGGCATTTTAGCTATATATTTAAAAATAAGTACTCCGTTTCGGTTGCATCGAATTACGATTACCTGAGAGATGGGATGTATCTGGATGAAAGAAAATTATTTCCTTCCATAGCAATTAACTGGGACATGGCTCAGGAACCTTTCTTCAATAAGCTGGAATGGTTAGATCAACTTAATGTGAATTTAAACTGGGGGAAAGCTGGTTATTTCCCCATTAACACAATTTCTGATGAACAGTTTATTGCAACGCAGTTTGATTTTGGAGACCAAACAGGTGTAGCATTAACCCCTGTGGTTGTATCAAACGAATACATAAGGCCGGAATCCATTGAGGAAGTTAATATCGGAATACATACATCTCTTTTAAATTCAAGAATAAATCTGTCGGCAAATTATTATACGAGAACCAATAATAACCTGATCGTACAATCTCAACTTTCTATATTATATGGTGAAGGACTTGCCTTTATTAATATTGGCGAAATGAAAGGCTCCGGTAAAGAGTATGGGATCGAAGTTATTCCTGTTTTACAATCCGGATTTTCGTGGTATTCAAGAGTGGGTTTTTCTCATTTCACCGAAAAAATTACCCGTCTGAACCATGATGGAGAATTCCTTTTTACCGATCCTGATATATTAATTCCTGACCTGCTTATTGAAGAGGGAGGCGACCTTGGAAATATTTATGGCTATGAATATGTTGGCAGGTGGACAGATGATGATGAGGAGGAAAATTCGCCGTATTTTTTTAATTCAGGAGGGCTTAAATACAGAAAACACGACACACTAAGTTCATCAGTTACCGCAAGAGACAGAACAATTATTGGCAATTCAATCCCTGATTATACCCTCTCATGGTATAACTCCTTTTCGATGAAAAGATTTTCAGTTGACTTACTTTGGTATGCAGTTAATGGTTTAGAAAAATATAACGCTACCAGGGCTGCTACGTATATGGGAGGCAACAATAGAGAAATTATCCCGTTAATTGCAGATAGCATAAGTGCTATCACGAATCATTACATGTATGAATCTTCATATTTTGTTGAGGATGCCAGCTTCATACGGCTTAAATATTTAACACTAGCCTATCATCCGAAACGCCTGTTATGGAACAGAGTAGAATACTCTCTCTCAGTAAGCCTTGAAAATATTTTTACTATTACATCATATAAAGGATACGATCCGGAAGCAACAATATACACGGGGAATAGTTTTACCGATAACGCAATAGACCGTGGTGCTTATCCTACCTCAAAAGCAATCTACTTCAGTATAGGGTTGAAATTTTAATGACCGAGAATCGAAAAAGTTATCAATATTGATTTCTTTGTTGTTGAATCAAGGAGCTAACACAGTCAGAGTATCTGAAAGATACTCCTGAGAGTTTTTACCGACCATTATAGCAAAATCACCAGGCTCGACTGTTCGCTTCATATTCAGATCAAATGCTTCCAGCTTATCGGGAGTCAGGTTAAAATTAACAGTTTTTGTTTCGCCGGGTTCAAGCGTAATTCTGGCAAAATCCTGCAACTCCATTACAGGTCGGACAGGAACGCTGATTAAATCATGAATATAGAGTTGCACAATTTCATCTCCTGCGCGTTTACCGGTATTCGTTACATCGACACTTACCATAACCGATTCCGAAGGCTTAATTTCTTTCCTGGAAAGAAATAAATTCTTGTACTCAAAATGTGTATAACTCAGTCCATAACCAAAGGGAAACAAGGGATCAGAATTGGAATTTACATATTCCCTGAAACGACTTGGTTTATGGTTATAGAAACATGGTAGCTGGCCGACATTTCTGGGTATGGTAACCGTGAGCTTGCCACCGGGACTTACTCTGCCAAAAATAATATCGGCCACCGCATGGCCGGTTTCTTCGCCCAGGTACCATCCTTCAATAATGGCAGGAGCTTTTTCGGCCAGGTAGTTAATACTTAACGGGCGACCATTGATTAATAAAATAACAACAGGTTTACCTGTAGCCAGTAGTGCCTTTGCCAGCTCCTCCTGTTTACCTAAAAGATTTAACTGGTCAGCGTCTCCAAGGTGATTATCATTCCATGCTTCACGATTTACCAGCTCGTTCTCACCAATCACCAACAATACAGCATCGCACTTATTGGCGGTTCTGATTGCTTCTGTAATTAGTTTCGCATCCAACTCAGGTGGACTGAGGATAGGATTTCCTTCGACACTCCAGTTGACCTGTTCGTTCATGGTTATTTTACAACCTTCGGCATACATAATTTCCATACGATCGCCTGCGAAATCTTTAAGACCATCCAACACGCTTATTCCTCGCATAGGTACTGCAGAATATCCACCCAGGTGAATACCCGAAGCATTTGGTCCGATTACTGCCAGCCGCTTTATTTTATTGCTGTCGAGCGGGAGAATATTATTTTCGTTTTTTAACAGGATCATTGCCTCTTGTGCAGCTTTCCTGGCAAGTTTTTTATGTTCATCGCAATTCATAAACTGTTGCATGCGTTCAACATCTGCATAAGGATGTTCAAACATACCACTTACGAATTTTACACGTAAGATATTTTTCACGGCTCTGTCGAGATTCTCCACAGATACAAGGCCATTCTTAATATGCTCCTCCATTGCTCTGTAACAACCGCTGCTTCCAAGATCATAATCGACACCTGCCAGTATTGAAAGGATACCAGCTTCAGCAGAATCTTTTGCTGCCAGATGGCTACGCCAGGTCACATCCAACCCGCCGCCATCGCTCATTACATAGCCCCTGAAACCCCATTCATCGCGCAGAATTTCTGTCAATAATTTGTGGTTGATATGATTTGGCACTCCATCCCATTCATTATACGAGGCCATGATTGATTGTGCACGCCCTTTTTTTACTGCAACCTCAAATGGATATAAGTGATTTTCACGAAACTCCCGTTCTGAGTAGTTAACGGGTGCAATGTTTCTTCCGCCTTCGGGCTGACCATGTCCTGCAAAATGTTTTAAAGTAACTGCAACATGTTCCGGACCAATGATTTCAGAACGACCCTGGAATCCAAACACGGCAGCAAGCCCCATACGCGATACGAGGTATGCATCCTCTCCAAAACATTCCTCCGTTCTTCCCCAACGCGGATCACGTGCTAAATCGACCACTGGCGAAAGAAACTGTGTTACCCCGCTAAGGCTTGCTTCGAGAGCGGCTACAGAATATACCTGTTCAACAAGGGCCGTATCCCATGTCGATCCCAGCGCAATAGCCTGAGGGAAACTAGTGGCTCCATTCATCATATAACCATGAAGGCCTTCGGCAAAAACGAAGACAGGAATCCCCAGTCGCGATTTTTCTATAAAATAGCGCTGAATTCCATTATAGCATTTTACACGATTTATATGATCTTTTCTGAAGAGAGTCCACGACCAGACAGAACCCGCTCCTATGCTTAGCAGCGCTGTATCTTTTGTCCCGATAAAGTTGCCTTCATCATCCCAGGCAAGTGAATCAAAAATAGGGACAGACATAAGCTGGGCGACTTTTTCCTCCACTGTCATCCGTTTAAGCAGATCCTCGACACGCTTATCTATTGGGGCGTCAGGATTTTTATACAAGGGTTGCTCTGGTTTGTTGCAGCCTATTATCAAAGCTAAAACGAGCAGCAGGTAGAACAGGTTTTTCATGGTTAATATCAATTAATAATGGTTTTAATAATAATTTATTCGGAAATGATCTGGGTATTACTTACAAAAGCGAGTTTCTTTCCATCGGGAGAAAAGGAATGAACATTCATAGTCCCCTGTCCTCCATATAAGTGTGCTATTACTACCGGTTCTCCAACTGGCTTACCTTCTTTGAGTTCTAACATTCTGATCATTACATGCTTATAGTAAGGATGATCAGTTGAACCAACAGCAGGAAGATAAGACAGGAAGACAAGTTTGTCGCTCCTGGGAGATTCATGTGGAAACCAGTTCTGGTAATCATCATGTGTGATCTGGGTTTGTTCTGTTCCGTCAGCTTTCATGCGCCAGATTTCCATAGAACCTGTCCGGTTCGAATTAAACCAGATATAACGGCCATCAGAAGAATATTCTGATCCATCATTCAGGGCACCTTCATCGGTCAATTTTATTTCAGAGCCTCCATCTATACTGATTTTAAATATATTCCATCTATTGTCCCTCTTTGCTGTATAAAGGAGATACTTTCCGTCAGGTGACCATCCATGCCAATAGGAAGGACTGTTTTGGGTTATCTGCTTAGGTATACCTCCTTCGAACGGAAGTACATAAATCACTGAATTATCACCGGCAGGTCTGTCCTGTGCATGATTACTGATGACCAGTCTGGTACCGTCTGGCGAAATCCCGTGATCATTATTATTGTGTTGGGCAAAATCGGTGTTTATTTGTTTTGCAGAACCGCCCTTGGCCGGTATGCTGAATAACTTTCCTCCGGCATTCACTATGAATAGATTGCCGTCGCGTGACCAGTTCGGAGCTTCAACAGGAAGTTCCGATTCAAACATTATATTTCGTAGACCCGATCCGATATCTAATATCTCAAGCCTGGCCCCAATATAATCTTTATAGGGAATAAAATCGTCCTTAGCCGGAACAGTAAGGCGGGTGTTTACGAAATGTGCTTCTTCAATTACATCCGGGTCGTGAGAACACACAAAAAGTCCAAGGTAGTATTCTTTGGATTTCAGGAAGTTCATCCTGATTTTACCTATTTCCTGGAGCGGAGTATGATCGTTGCTGGCTTGAACAGTAACTGTATAGTCATGAGTAAACAACTGCAGTACAGGCAATGAGTCTTCCCTAGCCCTGAACTCCTGTGTAGCAGAATCTTTTTTGGTGCGGAATTGCATACAGACAAGACCATCGCCATGAAATACTGCGCTTACATAAGGAGAACCTGGTTCAAGATTTTCACGGATAATAAGGCCTGCTTTACGATGAGGATTTTTTCCCTCCCCGATAAACCTGACCTGAGTATAAAGAATCACATCGCCGCTCATTTTCCGGTATAAAAAATGAAATTCATCTTCATCAAACCACATATTATTTCCCGATCCTTTAATCGAAAATATTTCGGATTCCTTATCGTAAGCAACATTACCTTTGTTCTTAACAGTTCCGACGTCGATTGATGATTCAAATACACCAAGTTGCTTCTTTTCTTTTTTCATAGCACAGGTGTTATAAATAAACAGTATTATGATGAAATATAAAATTCTGTAAGGAATCATATAAGTCAAAGCTCTTTATTATCCAGGTAAATAGGGTTAGATTTGATCGATATGTATAAACGTTTCCAACCGTATGTCCCTCGATGACGATCCGATTAATATTTTATATTTACCCGGTTCAACGATCCACTGCTTCAGTGACACATTATAATATGCAAGATCATCAACAGGTATAGTAAACTTTACCTCTTGCGACATGCCCGCTTCCAGGCTTACTTTTTTAAAGGCCTTAAGTTCTTTAGAAGCACGTGATACCGATGATTCGAGTGCCTGAAAATAAACCTGCACAGTCTCTTTTCCCGCTCTTTTCCCAATATTGACTATTTTAGCAGTTAATGTAATATATTTTCCGGGGGTATATCTCTTTTTGTCGGTTTTTATCGTGGTATAATTAAAATCAGTATAGGATAAGCCAAAACCGAAGGGGTATAATGGTTCTATATTTTTAGTATCAAACCATCGATAGCCTACCAGGATGCCTTCCGAATATTCTATTGTATGATTTTTACCTGGGTAAGCTTTCTGTGAATGAGCGCCAATATCTTCCAGTTTTACAGGAATAGTAAATGGCAATTTTCCTGAAGGATTCACATCACCAAAAAGAACATCGGCGATAGCATTACCCGCTTCGGATCCGTTAAACCATGAGTAGAGTATCGTTGAAACATGTTGATCACTTGTAGTAAGATCGCAGGCTGCTCCTGCAACCACAACTACAATGGTTTTTTGGTTAACTGACGATACGGCCTTTATTAGTTCATCCTGACCGAAAGGCATTGTCAGCGTTTTCCTATCTGTTCCTTCCGACTCAACATTTCGAGAATTGCCTGCAAATATAATTGCCACATCCGATGATCTGGCAATATTTACTGCTTCTGCAATAAGCTTTGGATCAGCTAAAGTGTCAGGGAATCGGTAAGGCCAGAATCCTCCCGTGTCTTTTACAATAAAATTCTCTCTGTATCCGGGGGCAAAATGTATTGCGATTTTGTTTCCTGCTTTATTCTTCAATCCATCAAGCGGACTTATTTCGTAACGAGCTTTAACAGTAGCACCAAATCCTCCGCTTGCCTGAAGATGAACTGCATTATCGCCAATAACAGCAATACTCTTAACATTATTAAAAGAAAGCGGTAACAGATGATCCTTGTTTTTCAGCAGGACAATCGATTCACTTGCCACATCATAAGCAAGTTGTGTATTCTCTGGTGTATTTGCTTTACCTTGAATACGGGTGCTGTCCATTGTTTTGCATTGATAAATAACGCGTAGTATCCGGCGCACTTTGTCATCAATAACATGTTCAGCAACAAGCCCTGTCCTTACTGAATCGGCAAGCTTGGCGAAGTGATGTTTTTCAAGGTGTCCGCCCATTTCAACATCAAGTCCTGCATTGGCTGCTTTTACAGCTGAGTGAGTTCCACCCCAGTCGGACATCACAATTCCTTTGAAGTTCCAATCTCCTTTCAGGATTTCATTCAGCATCATATTATTTTCCGACATCCAGTTACCGCCAACTTTGTTGTAAGAGGCCATAAATGCATATACCCCAGCTTCTGTCACAGCCGCTTCATAAACCGGTAAGTAGATTTCATATAATGCTCGTTCATCGATGATGACATTAATGCCCCATCGTTCATATTCCTGGTTATTCAGAGCATAATGCTTGATACAGGCAGCCACATCCTGCGATTGAACACCGTTGATATAATTAACGGCAATCCTTGAATTAAGTACAGGATCTTCCGTAAAGTATTCAAAATTCCTTCCGCATAATGGAGTCCGGATAATGTTAACGCCAGGGCCCAGTAAAATATCTTTATCACGGGCATTAGCTTCACTCCCGATTGCTATACCATAACGGTAGGCAAGCACTTCATTCCAGGTTGCAGCCAATGCAGTTCCGGTGGGGAAAAAGGTAACAGAATCGGTGGTAAGGTTCAGGGGCGACCAGGAGTCACGCTCAAGTTCTTCACGAATGCCGGTCGGCCCATCGGTATAATGTACCTCAGGAATTCCCAGCCGGTCAACGCCTCCTGAAGTAAACATTCCGTTACCATGGATCATATATATTTTTTCTTCGAGAGTTAAAAGATTTATAACACTGTCAATGATGGTTTCATATTCTCCCTGAAAACCTGATAAATGGTTACCCTTATCATCTTCTTTTGATGCGCAGGAGAGAAGGCATGTAAATAATCCACTTCCAATAATAATGATAAACAGTCTTCTTACTGCCGAAAACCTGTAGGTATTCATAATAAATATTTTACACTTATAGTGAAGGGTTCGGTTAATGCACGCTGATGGTAATTCTCTATTAAAAATCTTTATATTATTATTTTTTTACTGGAGTTAAACGTAGCATAATCACATCATGTCCGGGTAATTCTGCTTTCAATGATTTTTCGGTAGTTCCGGCATCCTGATGAAGCCAGATATTACGTATTCTAAAAGCCTCTTTGCTGAAATCGATCACCAGCTGTTTCAGATCATCCTTTACATACCAGATAGACCAGTCGAAATCTATAACTTTTGCATGTTGATCCCTGTTCAGAAAACAGACTGCCCAATCGCCTCCCTGAAGGGGTTTAAACCACAGTTCAAGGCCATCGTAAGAATAGTATTTGAAACCCTGTATACCCAAAGGATCCTGATCAATAGCTATGGCTTCGCGGTTAGTAAGGATATTTAATGTCTCTTTTGACATATTTCGCAGGTCGTTACCGGCGATCAGAGGTGCTGCCAGCATACACCACATTGAAAAATGTGCACGGTCCTCGCTAATACTCATTCCATTTCCAATTTCCATCATATCGGGATCATTCCAGTGATCCGGACCGGAATACTTCCGTAGGCCTTCCTGCATATCAAGAACCTGCAACACCCCCCACTGCTTCCAGGTACCGTGATCCACAACGCAATCAAAGCAATGGTATATATCTCCTGTAGTTCTCCAAAGGTGTCCAATACCTGGGCCCCATTCCCAGGGTTTATTGTTTCCCCATTCACAGATGCTGAAAACGACTGGTTTGCCAGCTTCAAAAAGAGCGTTCCGCATGGTCATATAGGCACCTTCTGCATTCAGACCTTCTGTATTGCACCAATCAAATTTAAGATAATCTATATCCCATGAAGCATATGTCCTTGCATCCTGGAACTCTCTTCCACGAGATCCCGGTTTCCCTCCACATGTTTTCCAACCTGCATCAGAATATATCCCCAGTTTTAATCCTTTTGAATGAACATAATCTGCCAAAGCTTTCATACCTGATGGAAAATGTTCCGGATGGGCCTGAATCATTCCCATACTATCTCGCTCACCATGCCAACAGTCATCAATATTAATATAGGTGTAACCGGCATCTTTCATTCCTGAGCTGACCATGATATCGGCTGTTTCACGAATCAGTTTTTCACTGACTTCGCATCCGAAATAATTCCAGCTGTTCCAACCCATAGGAGGAGTAAGCGCCATATTTTCGAATTTTTGAGCATATCCACCAATGGAAATGATAAGAGATAATAGTAAATAAGCTTGTTTCATAGGATAATTTTATAATTAGTATGAAAAGTTAAGATACGAAGAAAAGCATATTTTTCGGAGAATTTGTCAAAGCTGGAATATGAAACACATCTATTTTTTATTATTAAATGTGATTTAGGCCTAAAAACTTGTTGCATTTTTCGCAACTCGTATAATTTTTATTTGCAAAAATCGCAAAAAATATAGAGTGTAGTTGCAAAAATCGCAAATAAATAAGGGTAATAAGTAATAACAAGCTTAAAAATTGCGAAAAATAATACATCGCGCTCCATGTGTTGCGATATTCCGTTTTAACATTTAGTTCGTCTTGTGTATTTTCATCGCACAAATCAAAAAATATGTAGCTATGAAAACCCTTATTTCACAATTCAGAACAAAAGCATTTTTAATGCTGGTTTTTCTCTATTCAACAGTCGCAAATGCCCAGAACAGGCCCACAATCGCGATTGTTAGCATCGATGCAAAGAACCTGGCTCTCGACAACGCTTCTATGGCTAACCTGGTAAGGTTAGAACTGGAAAAGACGGATATATATGAAATTAAAGATAAATATGACATGGCTGATATTATTACAACAAATCAGATTGATGTCGAAAACTGTTTCGGTAAAAACAAGCAGATCGAGATAGGCAAACTCCTCAAGGTCGATAAAATGTTAACCGGCAGTGCAGAGAAATTCGGTGATAAGATCATTATAATATTGAAGTTGATTGATATTGCTGAAGAGAAGGTCGAAAAAACAGATGTAATGGAATACCTTGATCAACAGAATGAGATGCAAACCATGGTTAAACTCTCAATTAATAATCTGATGGGTATTCCAAATGATCAAACCTTGGTGAATTTGCTAATAAACTATGATAAACCTATAACGAGTGCAAAGACTACTGTCAAGCTAAACGGTCCCAGAATGGGAGCAGCATGGACAACTGGTTCAATCGCCAACCGGCTCGAAGCTCCCAAAAGCGAAGGGGGTTATAATATGTATCCCATCACTTCTTTGTTTGGATACCAGTTTGAAAAACAGTACCTGAGTTCAGGACAATTTCAGGCATTGGTGGAATTTGTATTCATGATAAATGGTCTGGAATCAGGAACCATCTCACCCTCCTTAACATTTCTGAATGGATTCAGATTCAATAAGTCAGGTTTTGAATTTGGAATAGGGCCTGTTTTCAGAACGGTTAAGCTTGCAAACGGGTACTATGACGAAAATGACCACTGGCACCTTGAAAGTGAGATACCTGAAGGCGCTGAATACTCTATTGAGGAGGCTATTGATCGCAGGGGCAATGTAGAACTCTCAACAGGCTTGATTATTGCTATTGGAAGAACGTTTAAATCGGGGTACTTGAATGTACCGGTAAATCTTTATGTATCGCCAAAGAAAGAAGGGACTACTGTTGGACTCACCTTCGGTTTTAATGTGGCGAAAATGCCAAAGCTAAAGTAAAATCAGGGTAAGTTTGGGCTAATATTAAAGAAACTCCGGTCTTATGGCCGGAGTTTTTCGCATTATTTTATAGTCAAAACTTCTTATCCTGGGCAATCTTATTTTAAACCTCAATCCCAAATACTTTCCTCAACATAAGACCAACCCCAAAACTTAGTAGGGCTACACCCATACTCAGTGCAACCATTTCAACGAATCGACGTGAAAATTTTTCTTCTTTAACAACCGAATAGTAATAGTTAAAGGCGGCAATGATCAGGATAGCGGCAATAAGAGTTAATATCAAGGATATATATACATTGCTAAATAAAAGGTAAGGGAGGATAAGAACAATCACAGTAAAGATATATGCTATACCTGTATAAATTGAAGCTTTACCTGCATGCTTGTCTGTATCTTCCGATTTTGTTGAAAGATACTCCGATGCAGCCATAGAAAATGCCGCGGCTATACCGGTAATTGAACCGGTAAGTGCTATCAGACTTGGATTCTGAAGAGCAAATGTTAAACCAGCTAAAGCACCAGTCAACTCAACCAAAGCATCATTTAATCCAAGTACCACCGAACCCATATAGTTTAAACGGTCTTCGTTTAACATTCCGATCAATTCGTGTTCATGCTTTTCTTCATCCGAGATAATCGGCAGGATTTCGGGTAATACTGCTAATTCAGCATAGTCTGCCTGTGCTTCTTCTTCACCCTTCTCCATAAGTTTTATACTAAAAGTAGGGCCAAGTAATACAGCGGAAAGAGTATAGATAAATATCTGCCATTGGTTCGCTCCCACATCTTTACCTGTAAAAGATTTATATACATTATAATGCTTTATTTCATCTTCGGCAATATTCAATAAAACCTTCCTATTGTGTTCATCCTTCTGCCGTTTTGCGAGACGTTGATACATTTTATAGCCGGTTATCTCCTGTTTTTGAAACCGGCACAATAAGGTGAGTTGTTTTTTTGTCAGGTTCATTTCCGTATTTTTAGGGTTATAATAAAAAGTCAACAGAGTTTCGGTAAAGATATGGATTTTCTGAAGTTTCAGTCCTTGGAACGAATACCGCAGATTATGCATTTTATATCTACCCGTGGAGGTGGAGTTAGCGAAGGCAAATACGGAACTTTAAATCTAAGCTCAAATGTGAATGATGATCCGTCCAGCGTATTTGAAAATCGTAACCGTCTTGCCAACTCTCTTGGAATTCCCTTAATCAGAATTGTTTTCCCCGATCAGTGTCATACTACTAATATTAAAGAAATAAACTCACACTCTTCTTATATTGATCTGAGTGAAACAGATGGGTTGATCACAAGAGAGAACAATATTTGTCTTTGCATTCTTGCTGCCGATTGCGTGCCAGTTTTGCTATATGATCCGGTACAGCATGCTATAGCTGCATTACATGCCGGCTGGAGAGGAACATGCGGACAGATTGTTATCAAAGCTATCGAATTCATGGTAGCCAAATATAGGAGCAATCCGGAGCAGATCATTGCCTGTATAGGCCCGGCAATCTCTATGGAATGTTATGACGTAAACAAGGATGTCAGTTCGTTCTTCCAATCCTTATTTTATGATTTTCCGGAGATCATTTGGAAAAATCCGAAAACAAAGAAGGAACATATCGATCTCAAATTGGCTAACAGCATACTTTTGCAACGATCGGGACTAAAAGCGCATCATATTGAGATCAATCCATTATGCACATATCGTAGTCCCAGTCTCTTATTTTCAGCCCGGCGCGATGGGATAGAATGTGGTCGGTTTTCAGCTGGAATTATGATGAGTTTCTAAGAAAATTATGCAAGTGGCACGATGGGCAACCTGATATGTAAGTAATCCTTCCATAATATTGAAGATGAGGTTCATAACTTTTCAGTTGAATCCCTGGTAATTATTCTAACCGGAGATTTTTAGATATTGCATGGTATGAAAAGGATTAATACCTTGGTCATAAATTATTTTTTATATGAAGAAGCAAAGCCCTGAGCATATTAAAAAAGCATACGATAAAGTTGCTGAAAACTATGGACAGGCATATTATTATGAGCTTTATTCAAAACACCTCGATGTAAAACTGTTCGACCTTTTTGTGGAACGGGTGAATCCAAATATGCCAGTTTGTGAGGTTGGATGTGGGCCTGGTGAAATTTCTACGTATCTGAAATATAAAGGGCTGAATATGGTTGGAATTGATATCTCAGAAGAAATGATTCGGGTAGCAAAACAGTTGAATTCACATATCGATTTCAGGGTTGGGGATGTGTTTTCGCTGGATATTCCGGATAATTATTTTTCTGGCGTTTTAGCACCATTCCTCTTTGTCAATTATGAACCTGGCGATATACGAAGGGCATTCCTCGAAATCAAGCGCGTTCTGATTCCGGATGGGATATTTTATCTTTCATTTCATGCCGGTGATGAAAGAATAAAAGTCGATGATTTTCTGGTTGCTGATAACCCGTTGGAATTTATCTTTCTTGATGTAAAATCGATTGAAAATCTACTTAAAGAAATTGGATTTGAGATTATTGAGTGGATCGTTCGTTCACCCTATAAGGAAGGAGAGTCGCAGAACAACCGGGCATATATTTTTGCCAGGAACTTAAAACCAGCTCTAAAGAATTGATTCATAATAACAATAGTAGCAATGATACAAAAATATAAACTCGAAAAACTGACAGGTCCCTCCGGAATTTTTGCAGGCTATGTTCTGCTGATCGTTGGTATTATAACCATTTACTTTACACTAACGTCAATAGCAATCATCCTGTTGGGAGGGCTCATGGCTTTTTCTTTCCGGCGTTCGGAGATCGATCCGGTCGAAAAAAGATACCGACTAACAACCTTACTTTTCGGCATTTATCCTGTTGGCCAATGGTATAGTTTTTTAAAGACAGATACAATTGTTGCGCAGAAATTTATCGGAAGCTATTCGACTTTCAGCCGCAGCAACAGGCAGTTATCAAATACTCTCACTGATTATCGAGTTATGCTGGTTAGAGTGGGGGAGAAGAAAAAACTGCATCTGGCAAAGTTCGAAACAGAAGCAGAGGCGCAGAAATTAGCAGGTATGCTCCAGGAAGTCATTAAATCGATGAATACTTTGAATGAATCGGGGAGTAACAATGTGCAGTAAATAGATTTCAAGCATGCACCCTATTATCCTTTAGCGGGCAAACAACTGACTTCTGTTCCCTGATCCTTCGGCAATAAGTAACTTTTTAGAATCAACGGATATGATTAGCAGAATCTGGCACGGTTATACCGATTTTAAGAATGCCAATGCCTATGAAAATCTTCTTAAACACGAAATTTTCACAGGCATTAAAAATCGTAGAATTCCAGGATACAAAGGGATTCAATTATTAAGGCGCGATCTTGATAAAGAAGTCGAGTTTGTTACCATTATGTGGTTCGATTCGCTTGAGGCCGTAAAAGTCTTTGCCGGTGAAGATTATGAAACAGCGGTTGTCCCAAATGCTGCCCGGGAATTGCTTTCACGATTCGATATAAAATCGCAGCACTATGAAGTAAAGGAAGAAAATCTGACCGCACACTCCTGAGCGTCATAATTCCCTTCAATAACAATATGCTGTTAACAAACACAAATTTCCTCAGATCAAATTGAAGATCTGATGAAATAATCTTAATCCAGTTGGATCAGTGATCCGTCGAACCTGTATGTTTTACCCTTTTCTGTTGCCTGCTCAATTTTCTTATCCTTAAAGGCTAATATGAATGGGGCGCCATCAATCGATTTTATTTCGACTGTTTTAAGGGTTCCATTCTCCCATTCTATGTTTACTTTAAAATTTCCTCTGGCCTTTAGTCCTTTTATTGAGCCCTGTGGCCATTCTTTCGGCAACGCAGGAAGGATACGGATAACTCCGTTATGGCTTTGTAAAAGCATTTCAGCAATTCCTGCTGTACCTCCGAAGTTTCCATCTATCTGGAAAGGAGGATGAGTATCAAACAAATTCGGCAGGGTTGATTTTTCCAACAGTAGTCTGAGGTGCTTATAGCATTCTTCTCCATCCTGAAGGCGGGCATAGAAATTGATGATCCACGCACGGCTCCAGCCTGTGTGTCCTCCGCCATATTGCAGACGTCGTTCCAGTGTTTTTCGGGCTGCCTCATATAGTTCTGGTGTCTCAGGTGTGATCTGTGTTCCCGGATGAAGTCCGAACAAATGTGAGATATGCCTGTGCCCGGGCTCAAATTCTTTATACTCTTTGATCCATTCCATAATGGTACCGTTCGATGCAACGCGTATCGGGGGAAGTTTATCCATGGTATACTGCAGACTATCGGCCCATTCTTTGTCCACTCCAAGGATTTTACTTGCTTTCCGGCAATTTGTCAGCACTTCGCGGATGATCTGGATATCCATAGTTGGAGCGTAGGTAAGCTTAAATTCTTTGCCCGATGCCGGATCGATATAGCTATTTTCCGGAGAGTAGGTCGGGGCTGTTACCAGATATCCTTCCTTATCTTCAAACAGGAATGTGCGGATAAACTCAGCGGATCCTTTCATTATTGGATACGCTTTCTCTCTCAGGTATGCAGTATCGTTGGTATATTCGAAATGTTCCCAGAGCGGAAGGGTCATCCAGGCGCCTCCGAGCGGAAACATACCCCAGTATACCCCATCAATTACGGCTGTTTTTCCAAATACATCGGTAGTATGATGCATGGTCCATCCTTTGGCTCCATACATTTCACGGGCTGTAACACTACCTGGCACAGTTATTCCCCGCATAAAGCTAATTACCGGGTCGAAAGTTTCACTCAGGTTACATACTTCTGCCGGCCAATAGTTCATCTGCAGGTTGATATTAACGTGGTAATCTGCTCCCCACGGCGCCCACCAATCCTTATTCCAGATACCCTGCAAATTGGCTGGTAATTGGGCGGGATGTCGCGATGACCCCATCAGCAAATACCGGCCATATTGGAAATAGGTGGTGATCAGTCCGGGATCATCTTCTCCCGCCTGGAATCGTTTTAGTCGTTCATCAGTCGGGAGAGTATCAAGCCTATGATCTTCGCCGAGCGAAAATTGTACCCTGTTAAACATTGCATAATGCTCAGCTATATGGTTTTTCTTGAGACTTGTAAACGATTTTTTTGCAGCTTTATCCAGCACTTCGTTGCATTTTTTTTGCGGATCAATAGTCCGGTCAAAATTCAGACTATCAATAGTATAATCGGTAGCTGCATTGAACAGCAGCAGGAGTTGTGTTCCACCAGATAGCTTCAGCATATTTTCCGAGGTTGATATCCCTCCATTATATCGGACAGGCAGAAGGCTGGCATAAAATTTCATATTTGCCCCGCCGGGGCCGAGTACAGAATCGCTCGAATCCATAACCTGCCCTTCCATTACAATTTTGTTTTCTATTGCACTAATGCTCACGTCACGCTCACGCTTCAGCGAAATAAACATATCCAGTCCTCCCGGAGTATCGGTTTTCATACGGATCACCAAAACATTGTCAGGTGAGGAGGAAAAAACTTCATATTCAACTTTCTTCTTATTACGGATATAACTTACATAGGCAATACCGGTTTCAAGGTCGAGCTCTCTATGGTAATCGGTGATCTCTCCAATAGTATCTTTAAATTGGAATAAAAGATCGCCCAGCACCTGGTATGAACGTAAACTGCCGGGTATGCCCGAAATGTACTTCTGCGATAGATCAAATGCTTGTGTTATCTTACCATCAAGAATAAGATTACGAATTTCCGGAAGATGTTTCAGTGCACCGGGATTGTTGTTCGCTATTTTTTGTCCTCCCCATAGCGATTCTTCGTTAAGCTGAATCCGTTCAAGAGAAGGATCTCCGAATACCATTCCTCCTAAACGTCCATTACCAACAGGCAATGCTTCGGTCCATTCAACAGCAGGTTCATCATACCAGAGCACATATTGCCGTTTTGAAGGATTTTCGGGTTTACATCCAATAATGGTTAGAAGAATCAAAAAAAAGTAAAGAGTACATTTTTTCATATCAGGTTTTTTACTATGCGACAATAATCAGGCTTCTCACCAGCCATTATCAATCAAATTTTATTACAAATCCTCCCATTGATTTAACGGTTACTTTTATATCTTTCTGACTATCGAGCGATACTTTACCTTGCCGGAAGGATCTTAATGAATCTCCTTCTGTTATCAACATTCCCTCATCTGAAGAAATAAAAGGAAGATGAAGCGGTAATTCCAGTGAGTCTTTTTCAGCATTAATACCTGCAACATACCAGATATTACCTGTTCGTCTGGCAATTACAACGTATGAAGCAGGAAACCCGGCAACAAACTTTGTCTCGTCCCAGCTCACGGGTATTTCGCGCATCATTTTTTTAACATAATCGGGGACATTGGCCATACCCGATGGTATTTCGCCATAATGCTGAACTCCCGAAAGAAGGATGACAGCTTGCGCCAATTCAGCTCCATTCCCGGTAATGCGTTTGTTATTATCATACTCATTAAAACATACCGGGGTAAAATCCATAGGATCGAATGCATTACGCGTAAACGGCACAGTGGCTACTTTGGCCGGGACCTTATCAGCAGTTTCCTGCCCGAAAGTAGCATATTCGAGCCCACGAATTGCCTCCATGGAAACCAGGTTTGGATATGTTCGTTCCAGGCCTCTTGGGTAGGTAGAACCATGACAATTCACCATGAGTTGGTATTTATGAGCGTCGATAAGTATATCCTGATAGTAATCCATCATTGATTGTCCATCGCCACCGAAGAAGTCGACCTTTATTCCTTTTATTCCCAACGCTTTTAATTTAGAGAACTCTTCATTACGGCTTTCAGAGGTAAGAAGTTTATCCTTAGGTGTATAAGGCACTGTGTTCCAATCACCTGATGAATTATACCATACAATCAGGCCAACATTTTTCGATGCAGCATGTTTAGCCAGGTGGCTTAATTTCTCCCAGCCTATAGTAATATCCCAGCCTACATCAACAAGACAATACTCCCATCCCATTTCGGAGGCATAGTCGATAAATTCTTTCTGTGTTTCAAAATTAACCGATTGATCTTTCATAAGAACCCAACTCCAAGAAGCACGTCCGGGTTTAACATACGAAACGTCGTCCAGCGCCGAGGGTTTTGCCAGATCGGTTCCCAGCGTTGATTCCACAATGGTACCTGGTGTATTTCCCATGGCAATTATTCTCCAGGGGGTTGTCCAGGGCAACGTTGATTCCGGGAATACAACTCCATTTGTATAACCTTCGGAAGGCTCAGGAAAGGCAATGATCATTTCATTAGGCTTTAAGCCTTTCTGAAGGCGGGCTCCGCAATAATTGCGATCGGGCCAGGTTTCGGTAATAGTTATCCAGCAATCGGCGGCATGAAAAAGAGCCGGCATTACCCACCCCGAATCGTTGGCAACAAGATCTTGTATAAGAATATCTTCGAGATAATGTTCTTCATAGGAAGGATTACACATGTTCCATCCCGATTTTGCTCTTGCTCTGGGCTGGATCCATGCTGTTGTGCTATCGGTAAAATTAAATCCCGTCTTTTCAGCAAAGATCTTCATAATATCTTCAGAAGTGCCAGGGAAGTAATAACAAAATGCAACTCCGTCGTTCGATACCTGGAAAATAATATCCATCCTTTCTTTTGTATTGTTTGAAAGATGAAAAACACGTTTTCGGGCCTGGTAAGTTGCTAATTTCTTTTTTCCATGTAACAGTTGATAACTATCGTTGATCTCAGTTATTTCCGAAACCGAATCGAGGGAAAGACCGGTCGAAAAATCAGCATCCTCCCGGACAATCCCCATGGGTGAATTCATCATTACAAACTGACCGTTGAAAGAAATAGTAAAAGCAGGTTCACCTGTTTTATTAAGAGAAACAGTAACCTTGATATTACCATCAGGGCTTGTTAAGGATTTATTTGCTGGTCCGTTGCATGAAGAAATGATCAGTGCCGATATCAGCATCGACAGAATTGATGGAGAGGATATTCTATTCATTTTACTAGTGGTTGATTTGATAACTTCAAATGTATATCAAATGATTTATTTAAAATATTTGATTGACTGGGGTAATGTTACCGGAATGTTTTAATTTATATCATACAATGTAATATTCAAATGCTTCGGGCCAATTAATTTGTACTTCCTGTTAGTATGCTCTGGTTTCCAGCAGCAGTTAAGAATGAAATAATAGTATTTCCTCCAGCGGTTAATATTATTTCTGATGAATAGAATTTTCCTTTAGCAGAAGTAGAATGAATTAAAGGGATTGAACCTATGTTTTTCAATGGCATATTCACTTGTTATACCAGGTGATTTATGTTAGTGAGTCAGAGTATTAATTATCTTATGAATTATCTATTCGCTCTTAACAGCATAGATCTTATCATTTTTTATCAGCTGATATGGATGTTCTGCTTTTCGTGTATAATAAAACATTGCCCGGGCTACTTTCTCTGCAGTAACAGGGCGGTATTTTTTAAGTTTTCCCATAAGAAAAGGCAAAACAGGATACATCATTATGGAGGCAATTCTTTCGTTCAGTCTGAATTCGTCCCGGTTGCCCAGGAGGAGCGATGGCCTTAATATGATAATATGCGGCAGATGCAGATTCTTTAAGGCTGCTTCCATTTCACCTTTGGTTCGCAGGTAGAAGTTTTTACTTTCCGGATCAGCGCCAATGGAACTAATAACAGCCAACTTTGCTACCTTGTTATTGAGGGACCATTGAGCTATTTTTACCACATATTCATAATCCACTTTCCGGAAGTTGATTCTGCTGCCTGCTTTTTTCATTGTTGTGCCCAGACAGATATATACATCATGAATAAGCGCTTCGGGATTAAATGAATCGAGCTTATCGAAATCAATAATATGCGCCTTGAGTTTTAAATGTTCAAGATTGAATTTTCTTCTGGCAAGCACATGGATTGAATTATAATACTCGGTTTTTATCAATAGCGATAATAATTCCTTTCCGACAAGCCCTGTTGCTCCGGCAATAAGTGCGTTTTTAATCATGGCAGGTAAGATTTGGAGTATTAAAGTTAGCCCAATTATCATGAAAGCGGGTATTAAGAATTCAATTTTCATAATTCTCATTAGGTTTCGTTTCATTAAAATCTGTATTATGTCGTTTCAGTAAGAGGAATATTTAGAGGGTAGATCATATTCCGAAAAAAATTCTTCATTCACCGACTAGTTTTAAGTGTTAACCGAAGTGTCGTTTCAATTTCAGATCAGGCGATCTAATTTTACCTACGAAAACAAAAAAAATGCGAGTTGATAGGGTTTGAAGTTTTGTCGGAGGATTTAGTTCGTTGCCAGATTCAGATAAATTTTGGATAATAGGGTTAGGGCTATTTTTCCAACGTGAAGAGACAGAGATAGGAGGTGGGTGATACGAGGTAATTGATTAGTTTTTTCATTTTATAACGACATCCTCCGGCAATACTTTCCCAAAAAACCAAAACCTTTTTATGACCGGCAATTACGGATACTAAATCGAATGTTGATTACGTTTCTGTAATATATGCAACTTAATTAAATGCCAATTGTCTATCATTTAGGGTTTTCCATTCAACCTGCGCATGTTAGAAATGATAGAAATGAAAGCAGGCATAATTTATATTATTCTTCTCATCTCGCCTTTTATCTGCAGCACTCACACTCTTGCACAGAGTAGTGAAGGTTTTGAGCTTACTAAATGTGCAAGGCTTGAGGGTGGATTTATTATGGGTGGCCAGGTATTTAATGATAATCTTATCTATAATCCCGGAGCCAATTTTCAGTATTCCTATAGTTTAAAATCAGGCGAAAAAGCTGGCTTCGGATTAGGAGCAGGGTTACTGTATTTTGACGAAGAAGCTTTCATTCCTTTCTATTTCGATTTCATTGGATTATTTAATAAAAACCAGAATACTCTTTTCCTGACATTTCAGGCAGGATATTCATTTGGATGGAGCGCCAGGTATAAAAACTTCGAAGATTATTCCTTTGACGGCGGCATTTATTTCAGTGCCGGGCTTGGAAGAAAATTCAAATTTAGTGAACGTTTTTCGCCTTATATCTCCCTTGCCTATAAACATCAATTTGCTTCGCTGACATACGAAGCAAATTCAATTGATAATTATTATGAGAAGTTGAACTACGATATGGTGGTATTAAGTATTGGGATCATGCTTGAACAAAACTGAAAGATCCTATGAGGAAGCTGTTATATATATTGTTTTTGTTTTCTTTTGGCGATCTCTTTTCCCAGGTTGTTATCAACGAGGTTGTTTATGAAAATTATACAGGAATCACCGATCAGTGGGGGAGAACATGTGATTGGATTGAACTTTATAATAAAGGTAATGAAACAGTAGACCTTTTTAATTGGGGGTTAAGTGATAACCCTGATAATCCTCTGAAATGGCGCTTTCCACAGAAAGAAATTCTACCCCGGGAATACCTGGTTGTTTTTGCTTCAGGGAGAGATTTAAAAGATGATACACTCCATACCAGTTTTAAACTGAGAACAATGGAAGAGCCTCTTACGCTCACCTATCCCGATGGAACTATTGCCGATCGTTTTGAAGAGCAATGTGTACCTGCCGACAGGTCAGCGGCAAGAATTCCTGATGGCGCTGACAATTGGATTATTATGGAAGCTCCATCACCAGGTACATCAAATAATCATTCAATTGAGCATGTGCTGAATTTTGTTCACGATACACTGGTCATTTCACACAAAAGCGGTTTTTATAACCATCCGTTTAGTATGACTATTTCTAATACAATTCCCGGGAATACGATTTATTATACAACAAATGGGGAAGAACCCGATGGCCAGAGTATAAAATACGAATTGCCGGTTTTTATACAGGATAGAAGTGATGAAGACAACTATTTTTCCGAAATAAATACCTGTGATAATTATATTAAACCGGCCTCTAAAATATTCAAAGGGACAGTAATCAGGGCAGTAGTATACAGCGACGGATGTCCGGCCAGTGATATACAGAACCTAACCTACCTGGTTCATCCGGAAATGAAGGAGAAGTATAATGTACCCGTTGTGTCTATTATTGTTGAACCGGATGACTTTTTTTCAGATGAAACCGGCATCTATGTGAGGGGAGATCATTATAATTTCTTAAAAACCGGCAATGAATGGGAGCGAAAAATTCACCTGCAGATCTTTGATACATCAGGGCAAACAATAATAGATCAGGATGCAGGCGCCAGAATTCATGGAAGGGGTACGCGCTATTCTGCACAAAAGTCGCTGCGGTTATATGCAGATGAAAAATATGGGGTTGACAGCTTCAGCTATCGGTTTTTTAGCGACAGGGATTTGTCTTCATACAAACGTCTTTTGCTCAGGACTACCCGTGGCGATTGGCTGAGCACACTGTTTACTGATGTACTCTGCCATGAGCTTGTAAAAAATATGGATATCGATTACATGTCGTCACTCACAAGCATCGTTTTCATAAACGGTGAATATTGGGGGATTCAAAATCTGCGTGAGAGGCAGGATGAGGAATACATCTGGTCGCATCATCCGGAAAGCGGATCAGACCTTGATATTGTTGATTATGTTTCGGGGCAGGGACCAGTTATTGAAACAGGGACGATCAACAGCTATGAAGAACTCATTGATCTGGTTATGAACGAAAATTTGCCCGACGATCAATTATTTTCCCTCGTTGACCAAATGGTTGATCTTAATTCAATGATCGATTTCTATGTGGCGGAGATGTATTTTGCCAACATCGATTTTCCCATGAATAATAACACATTATGGCGTCCTGCTAAAGAAAACGGAAAATGGAGATGGTTCTTTTACGATTGCGATGGATGTTTTTTCAGGTATAATTATGATCACATGTTCGATTATTTTAATGAGGTGGAGACCTTCCAGCGCTACCCGGAATGGTCTATGCTCATACAGAAACGACTCTTTAATAATACCGAATTCCGGATACGATTCAGTGAACGGTTTTTCCAGGTGATAAACACCGATTTTGCCCCTCAGCGGGTAATTCATAAAATTGATTCATTAAAAACCTTATTTCAGCCGCTCATGGCTGAACATATTAACCGTTGGAACGATCCCGAGGATATTAATCTGTGGTTATATAACACAGAATTGATGAAGCAATTTGCTATTGGTCGTCCGATGGAAGTCACTGAAAAATTGTTAAAGTACTTTGGTGAACCGGTTCTCGTTTATCCGAACCCTGCCAGCGACCATGTTAATATGCATTCAGAGCTGTTTACTTCCGGAGAATTTCAGATACGGATTTTTGATATGACGGGAAAGGAAGTAAGAAGATATGATTTAAAGGGAGGTAGTAATGAATTACAAATCAGCTTTGGTTCAGCAATTCCTGACGGAGTTTACCTCCTGTACATATATACTGGTTATTATATACAATCACAGACAATTACAATAAATCATGAGTAGAAAAATTATTTATGGTATAGTGTTGCTTGTCGGTTTGCTTGTTGGAAATACTTTGTCAGCGCAGGAATTATGGTTTGAATATGGGATATCTCATAAAACATGGGGAAACCTGACCACAAAGATCGAAGCACAGCATCGGTTTGTGGATGTAGGTAAACTGAATAATTATAAAAACTGTTTCGAAGTTACTTTACAATATCGTATTTCTCCAATGTTCAAGCTAAGTGGTTCGTATCGTTTTGCCAACCAGATAAACTATGTTAATATAACTGAGAAAGAAGGAGAGATAGGAAAGCAACGCTATTGCATTGATCTGAATATTGATTTTCCTTTGACAAGCAAGATACTAAGCTTTGAGAACAGATTTCGATACCAGATTGCATTAAAAAACAATGAAGATGTCAAGCGCTTCTACCGGAACAAAACAACGCTGGGAGTTAAAATTGATAAAAAAACTGATTTTGCCTTTTCAGATGAGTTATACTATAATATCACAAAAAACAAACTCGATCTGAACAGAGTATCTATGGGTATTGAAAGGGAGCTGTCAAAAAAAATTGTGTTCGACTTTTTATTTCATATTGAGACTGATCGTGAAAATCGCTCTTTTTCTAATAATTACATTATAAGCACAGGTTTGTTTTATAAACTATAAGGCAATGTGAGATTGGCATTAATCAGATTTTATCCTCAAAAGCTCATATTCTGCTCTGCGATTTGTTGGTATTTCCGGTTTTTCATTGAGAAGAATTCTATTAAATTCACCACTTTGTGTAACTAATTATTCCAACCGTAAAGGTTTCAGAACAATTATAAGTGCATTCCATCATTTCAGATAAAGGCATCCGGGACGAATGTGGGAAACAAATACATAATGGCAAGTATAAATAATCAGGCATGAAAATATTTCTCATATTCTTAATAAGCTTTTTATTTCTTTTCCTGACCATCGATTTTCTCCAGAAAAAAGTATTCAGGCATGTACAATGGTCGAGAAAAGCAACCCATATTTTATCGGGAGTTCTCATTTTCCCGATGCCAATGTACCTGGGCAAAACGCAGATCATTTGGTTGGCTGTAATTTTTTCTGTTATTCTGGCAATTTCAAAGTGGCGAAATATCCTTTCTTTACATAATGTATACCGAAAAACCCTCGGTGAGGTATTTTATCCGTTGAGCATTCTGTTCTTGGCATTGATTTGCCTGCCACAATATCCTGTAGCCTTTCAATCCGGCGTATTGGTTCTGGCTTTTTCTGACGGTCTTACCGGGATTGTGGGGGAGTTATGGAATTTCCGTCCGGTGAAACTTTTTAATAATACTAAAAGTATTGGCGGAGCCATCGTTTTTTTTGCCGTTACGATCATTATATTCGTTGGATTTCACGGATTTTCTATAGCCAATTTTTACTTAATTATAGGAGCAGCATTTATACTTACAGTAGTAGAATTCTTTTTAGTATATGGGTTTGACAATCTTGCATTGCCCATATTAACTGCCGTGATTGAGCTATTCGTATTTAATTAATATAAAATTGATAATACATGAACCGTATCGACCGATTAACAGCAATATTGATTCAGCTTCAAACCAAACGCTGGATCACCTCTGCGGAAATCGCCGAACGTTTTGAAATCAGTCAGAGAACGGTTTATCGCGACATTCGTGCATTGGAGGAAGCGGGTGTTCCTATTGGTTCTGAGACGGGCCGGGGATATTTTATTGTTGAAGGATATCACCTTCCACCGGTTATGTTTACTCGTGAAGAAGCCGGGGCATTGCTTATTGCAGAAAAATTAATAGGGAAATTCACTGATAGCTCAGTGAAAAAATATTATGCTGCGGTTACCGATAAGATAAAAAGTATTCTTCCTGAGGAATCAAAAGATAACCTCGAGGAAATGAATTCAAAAGTAGAGGTCTTCTTTTCCAACTATCCTTCAACCAGTGAATTTCCCAATAACTTTCTTGCTGATATTCAGAAGGCTCTTTCAAAGGGAAGATGTTTAGAGCTCGATTACTTTGCCGGATATAATCAGCGTAAAACATGCGGACGTATTGTTGATCCGATAGGTCTCGTGTTTTATGGAAATGCCTGGCATTTAATCGGGCACTGCAAAATGCGCAATTTACCGCGTGATTTTCGTCTCGATCGTATCAGTAAACTCAATATACTTGATATACCTGCCCAGCCAAAGAAACCTGGTGACCTGAAAAAATATTTCATGGATTACTGGGTAAAAGCCGATCTTTTTGAAGTCAAAGTGTGGTTCGATAACAGTATTGCAGGAGCCGTTGTTAGCTCAAAATATTTTTTTGGTTTCATCGATGAATATTCCGAGGGTGAAGGGGTTGTAATGAGTTTTGCTGTAAACGACTACCTTTATATTGCCAACTGGTTACTTTCTTTTGGTAACCGTATTAAGGTCGTTAAACCTATACAGTTACAGGAAATAATGGTTGAACAGGTTAAGAAACTTTCCGTAATATACTTATCTGACTCTGACCATAAAAAACAGATTTCATCCTGACATAGGGTTGTCACATGTCGGCACTAGCTTTGATCTGTAATTAAACTTTTACATCTACCAGAATGAATACATCTGTTAAAGTCGACACCAGATTAATTGCTGCCTGCGGTCTCTATTGCGGAAGCTGTGGTAAGTATAAACTTGAAAAATGTCCGGGCTGTGCTTTGTATGAAAAAGCATCCTGGTGCAAAATACGTACCTGTTGTCAGGAGAAAAAAATTAACAATTGCAGTGAATGTACTGAAGTTGAGAATGTAATAGATTGTTCAGTATACAATAATTTCATGGGTAAAGTCTTTGGCTTTATTTTCCGTAGCGACCGTAGTAAGTGCATAGCTCATCTAAAAGAAAAAGGAGCTAACGAATTTGCTTTTTTCATGGCCGGGAAGGGTTGGGTAAGTTATCCATTAAAGAAGAAAACCTGAGTTCTATTATTGTTACCGGTTAATGTGTGGTTAACTATAAAAGCCGGACGTTAGCGATATATTTATTATTCTTATTGGGCTGACCCGATTAATAATTCTATCTTTGGCTGATTTATAAAAGGTTATCGATGTTAGTCTGGTTTAATAGTCTGGTAAGTGTTTTTTGTGTAAGTCTGGTATCAGTGATTGGTATTATATTTCTTACCCTGAAGAAAGAAAAATTGCACGAGATACAGCTTCTCCTGGTAGCCCTGGCAACAGGTGGCTTATTGGGAGGAGCATTCTTCCACTTGCTGCCGGAAGCATTCGAAACGTTTATTAATTTAAGAGTTGCTTCTTTCCTGTTGGTCACTGGCTTTATGTTGTTCTTTATCCTTGAACGCTTTCTACACTGGCGCCATAACCATACCTCAGGGATTAGTGAATATGAAATAAAGCCTTTCGGAACAATCAATCTTGTTGCAGATGGGTTTCATAATTTTCTCGATGGCCTGCTGATAGCAGCATCGTATAGTCATTCAATCGAAACCGGGTTGGCTACAACCGTTGTAGTATTATTACATGAGATTCCTCAGGAGATAGGCGATTTTGGTGTATTGATCCATGCCGGATATTCACCAAAGAAGGCAATCATTTTCAATTTCATCTCAGCTTGTGCTGCTTTTATTGGAGTATTTACAGTGCTTCTTTTTGAACCTTTGGCTCAGGTATTATCTAAAGCAGTTCTACCATTAGCAGCCGGAGGATTTATTTATCTCGCCTCAGCTGATCTTATCCCGGAATTACATAACGAAAAAACTCTACATCGTTCCATTTATCAATTCCTTGCGATAGTTGCAGGAATGGGATTGCTGATCATGCTAACTGCCATTGCAGAATAATCTGTTTTTATTTAAGCATACTGACAAAAAGAACTAACTTTTTATTTAGCAGGGTTTTTGTAAATAAATCATCACGCTATATTTTATTTACATGACATACTCCGATTTACAGAAAAAATTCAGCGATATCCTTGAGGCGATCACACACGACAGGTTGCTCGATGCGATGCATGTTCTAAAAGAAATGTCGGAGCAGATAAGTTCCTCCGATATCCAGAACCGTTATCAATCGATTATGGATACCTATCGTAATATGCTCAAATATTCGTTTGAACTTGCACCAGACCCGGAACGTACAAAAATTTATAACAAACTCCAGCAATCAATCCTGGAACTTACAGATGATATCAGGGATAGCTGGATCAATAAGCTGAACCTTTTCGAACGATCGGCCCATCTTCAAAAGGTGTCCTATTTCGAAGCATCATATATGACCGATATTCCGGGGACTCTTTTAAAACTGACAAAAGAAGCTGATAATAACCTTCAGGAAAGCGCGAGAGATGATAATCATTCCGGAGAATACCAGGAAGAGATTGTTAATATGATGTTTTATTGGCTATGGCTTAAGAATCGTTTTACTGACGAAACCAGGGCATTCATGACACAGGTATTAGATACTGAAGATATCGATTGGAGCATTAAAGCGTTGATGGTTAGTGCTCTTACTTTGTCACAATTACGACATTTTGACAGAGAAAAACTTTATCTTTTATTCGACCTGACCCGGTTCAAAGACCCAGAGGTAAGGCAGAGAGCAATTGTTGGACTTTTTATTTCCATACTGGCATTTCAAAAAAGGATCGTACTATATCAGGATATTCTTAATCGCCTGAAATCTATACCTGATGACCCAAAAATGCAGGAACGTATGCTGGCTATTCTGCTCCAGTATATTCGTGCCTCGGAAACCGAAAAAATCACAAAAAAAATTCAGCAGGAAATCGTTCCCGAAGTTTTAAAAATCAAATCGGAACTTGAAGAAAAATTAAATCTAGACGAGTTGCTCGCGAAAGAAAAATTTGATGAGAAAAACCCTGAATGGAAGAACTTTTTTCAGGACTCACCTGATGTATACCAGAAACTTGAACAATTTTCTAAGATGCAGATCGAAGGCGCCGATGTTTTTATGGGGGCATTCGCTTTGTTGAAACATTTTGATTTCTTTCGGGATGTTCCGAACTGGTTTATACCCTTTAAGGCTGGAAATCGTTCTATTAATAAGGCTGTCCAGGGATCGGAAGGTAACACAGATTTTCCGGCACTCTTTGGAGGGCTTGAGAAATCGACTGTTCTCTGTAATTCCGATAAGTATTCTTTTTGTCTGAATCTTCAGCAAATGCCATCGCACCAACGCAACATGATGCTCGATCTTTTCAATCTTGAAATCAAGACGATGAACGAAGCTATGGAGGATGAATTTAAGATCGATCCTGAATCAAAGAATAAGATTGTCAATACTCAGTATTTACAGGATTTATACCGATTCTTTAAGTTACATCCCGTTCGTAAAGAATATGAGAACATATTTGAGTTTGAAATTGATGTGTTGAATTCGGAGCCATTCAGCATTATTTTTGCTGATCAGAAATTGATAAAAAACCTGGCCGAATTTTATTTCGCGAAAGATCGCTATTTCGAAGCGCTGCGGTTATTTATCTGGTTAAACGACCGGGAAAAATCATTTGAATATCTTGAAAAGATGGGGTATTGTTATCAGAAAATGGGGAAATTTAATAAAGCAATAGAACTTTACCAGCAGGCTGAATTATTCGACAAGAATAAAATTTGGCTCCAGAAAAAACTTGGCTATTGTTTTCGTAAGACAGGCGATTATTCAAAAGCTATCGAATATTACAAAAATATTATTAAGTCTGAACCGACCGACCTGAATAACCTCGCATATCTTGGACAACTATACATTGATATTGAAGATTATGAAAGTGCATTAAAGTATTATTATAAGGTTGAATACGAGCAGCCCGATAATATGAAAGTTTACCGACCGATCGGTTGGTGTTCTTTTGTTCAGGGGAAATACGATATCGCCATAAAATATTTCTCGAAGATTCTGGAAAAAACTCCGAGCAAAAGTGATTATCTGAATATTGGACATAGCTATTGGGCATCTGGTCGCCTCGGCCGTGCACTTGAAGCTTACCGCGAAGCTGTCCGGATTTCGGGTAATAATAAAGTATGGTTTCGGGAAACGTTTTTTAGCGATAGCAAATACTTAAAGAAAACAGGCATAACCGATCTTGATACTTCTCTCATGGTGGATTATGTGCTGCTTTTTACTGAAGGAATTTGAGATTTTAATTAGTTTTCAGATTGTGATTTGCAAATTATGATTATACCTAATACGTTATGTGATGATTATATTTCGGGATACATTTTTGTTTATTACTTTGTCTATTAAAAATTTGAAATAAAGGCAGTTACTATTAATGGTATTGTAAATTGTTAAAAAGTCAGAAAAAAGCATATTGATGAGTAATATCATCGCCAAAAATTACCTGATAGGGAATGTTTCTTATTAATTTAGATGCAAACTGGATCCTATGTTATCAATGTTAGAAAATCAAAAACGAAGATTGAAACAACTCAGCTACGATAAAGAGTTGTTTCGGAATGAGATCCTAAGGTCATTTAGGTGGTTAAAATCGTACGAAATTATTAAGTTGCATAAATGGCTTCAGGAGAATTTCGGTAAAACCCATTCCGATGTAATTCGTCAGGTTTTCGAATACATCGCAGTTTAAGTATAGGATTTAATCCCTGTCTCCACTGCTTGATATAAAATGTGGGTTTGTAGAGGTTAATAGCAGCGAAGACAGGGATTTTTCGTTTCTTTTTTTCACCATCATCTATAATTTTTTATAACTATACAGATTATTCTGCTTCCTGCAGTCAGGATTTAATACATTTACCCTGAATTTTAATCTTTATAAATAAACAAAATGAAGGTTGCAGGATTTACATTTATCCGGAATGCTATCAGGTATGATTACCCGGTGGTGGAGGCGATTCGTTCAATTCTTCCTCTTTGCGATGAAATTGTTGTTGCGGTGGGGAATTCGGACGATAATACATTGAATCTTATCCAGAATATCGATAACAATAAAATCAACATCATAGAGACTATCTGGGACGATTCTTTACGCGAAGGAGGTCGTGTACTGGCCGACGAAACGAATAAAGCCTTCAGAGCTATCGGGAAAGAACCCGATTGGTGTTTCTATATTCAGGGAGATGAAGTAATGCATGAAAAATACCTGCCTGTTGTTCATGATGCCATGCTAAAATATAAGGATTGTAAAACTGTCGATGGGCTGCTGTTTAACTATTTGCATTTCTATGGTTCATATGATTATGTTGGTGAGGCATACCGATGGTACCGGCGTGAGATACGAGTTATCAGAAATAATAAGGACATCTATTCCTATCGTGATGCACAGGGATTCAGAAAAGGGAATAATGAAAAATTGCGTGTTAAACTGATCGATGCCTGTATGTACCATTATGGTTGGGTTAAAGATCCTCGTGCCATGCAGGGCAAACAGGAAAGTTTTAATAAGTACTGGCATAACGATGAATGGATCAATAAGAACGTTGTAAAGGCAAGTGAGTTTGATTATTCGGCAGTTGATGCTCTTGCGCTCTTTAAAGGCACGCACCCGGCCGTTATGCAGGAAAGAATAAAAGCCAGGAATTGGAAATTTGACTTTGACCTTTCAGGGAATAAATTCTCTGCCCGTGAGAAGGTAAAACGATTTATCGAAAGAATTACTGGTAGAAGGTTCCTGGAGTATCGTAATTATAGGTTGGTTTAATGTAAACGGACCGACCTTTTTAACAATAATTTCTAAGAGCTGGTATTCATTTGCTGGTTCAGCCAGATTCTCGCCTGCGAAATCTGACAGCCATCTGATTTCTAAATCCGGCTATTTATTTTCAATGTTACGCAGTTCAGCTCCGGTAATTAATTAGTCAACCCTTAAAAAGTCGTTGTTTTTAGAAAATGATAATTTAAAACA
>CAZWIU010000021.1:0-54507 GCA_964634105.1 uncultured Bacteroidales bacterium
TGTAATACAAACATTTAACTACTTTGAAATAAAAAATCAGCAAACCCTAAATTAGTAAAAAAAAATATGTATTACAATTACCCCGGTATGAAGTCATTCCCTCAATTAACTTTCATTCTTAAGTTATCAGGTATTTCGTTCAGTTGAATGATTGTGATAGCTTCATCCGTAGTGGCCGGCACAATAATAACTCTCCTGTTATACGCTCTTCCGGCAGGATTGTCGGAACCATCGGAGTTCGTATTTTTTGCCACCGGATTATTCTCGCCAAAACCAACTATTTTAATACGGCTTTTGTTTACCTTGGCCTGTTCCAGAACCTGAGCCACAGATTGTGCTCGTTTTTCGGAGAGAATCTGATTATACATTTCGGCTCCTAATGCGTCAGCATAACCTTCGAGAGTAACCATAATTTCAGGGTGCCTGGTCATAAATTCAGCAACTTCATTAATAAAACCCTTATTTTCCGGGCTAACATCTGAATTATCAAATGCGAAAAGAATGGTTTTCAGAATTAGTGTGTCATTTACCACTACAGGAGGTTCTTTTAAACTTACAGCCTTTGTTTTCTCAGATACTGCGGCCAATGTTATTGACTCAGGAGAATTATCCCCGATATTGAGTTGCGATTTCAATAATTCACCATCATTATTATTAGCTACTACGGCAAAGGTACCCGCCGGTAATAACAGATCGTATTTCCCATCGGGCTTAATACCCGACTTTACTAACGTATCGCCTTTCCGCAAATCAATAACTGCTATATTATATTCGGAATAATTAGCCGAGTCGACATTTTCAATTTTCCCGGATACATTAAAACGTGGCGAATTGGCAAATACCATACTGTGGTATCTGTAAATATCATACCCGGTATTCAGCGGTGGTTCGAGTCTTGACATTAGCCCTGATACATTCTCTTCCAAGGGGAAATAAAAAAGGTCGTCATCGGTTGTACATACCGGTGCTCCCATGTTAATTGGCTGATGCCATTTATTATCATCCAGTTTCAGTGCATAGAAGATATCGTATCCTCCCATGCTCAGATGACCTTGTGAACTAAAATACAGCAATTCATCATCGGCATTCATTATGGGCGTTTCTTCGTTGTAGGGTGTATTAATAACCGGTCCGAGGTTCACAGCAGGTCCCCAGTCGCCTGAATCGTTGAGATCAGATTTATAGATATCGAGTCCTCCGTATCCACCCGGACGATTACTGGTAAAGTACAGGGTACTTCCGTCGGGTGAAAAACTCGCATGTGTTTCGTGGTACTGGGTATTAATATTATCGTTTAGTGGCTTCATTGGAGTCCATTTACCTTCCCTGTAGTCGGTTGAATATATCTCCCCGGCTTTCAAGGCTTCATAATAGTACAATAGCAATGTGGTACCGTCGGCGGATGCTCCGACAAGAATATGATCGCCGTCGCTCCCGATGGAAGGAGTTAGATTCTCGGGAGTGCTCCAATTACCACCTCTGTTTTCGGACCGCATAAGAGCATCATAAAACTTTAGTTCTTCCATGTAATACAATATGCTGTCGTTATTCACCAGAACAGGATTATAGTTTGAATATTCATCGTTGATCTGGGAAGGTAGTTTTTCTTTGCGCGGTTCTCCGGGAAATGCATTCAATAAAATTGCATTTTCACAAAACTTAATATGCATATCCACAACCGAAAGAAATTCAGGATCAGTTTCACGGATCGAATCTTTAAGTATGTTGAAAACACTGATCGCTTTCTGAGGCCTGTTGTCGATACGGTAGGCTACTCCAAGTAAGAGTAAGGCTTTCAGGGGCGCTCTTGTTTCATAAAAGCTCTCATCGAAATCGGATGATACGTTCTTCACTGCCGATTCAAGGTAAGGAATGGCTTTATCTTTTTTCCCCCGTATATTTAAATAACATTGTCCGATCTTATAGCTTATATTAGCATTCAATAAATCCTTTTTTTCCAGTAAAAGATATAACGGAAGCGCTTCGACAAACTCTTCAGCATCGCGATATTCTTCGGCATCATCGTAAATATCTTTATCGGACAGATAAATCTGTGCTTCCGCAGGATTGAATAATCCAAACAGAATGGCAGTAATCACTAAAACAACGGGGTTAGATTTCATTTTCTTACATATTTACATGGTATTCACACCAGTTTTGCTTACCAGGAACAGAGGTATTCCTGCTGAAAAAATTGAAAACAAAAACATATGTGAATTTCCAATCATAGAGTTTTAGAAGTCAGGTTAATACTTTTTCTTCCGCAAGGTAAATACGATGATCAGAATAATGAGAATAATATTTACCAGGATGACAGTTGAAACGAATTTTCTGCTTTTCCAGAGTTTCTTTGATGATATATCAGTTGCAACTCTCTTATCGTTGTCGAGCCCCCTTTCAAGAATCATCCGTATCAGCAAATTATTCAGATCGGATTGTGTAAAATCGTACATCTGTGTGGCCATCAACAGGTATTGAACCAGTTCAAATGGATTGGAAAAATACGTTAAGGATGTATCGGCAATAGCTTTATTTATTGCGCCATATCCATATTCCCTTATCCTGGCAGCAAATTCTTCAACATCCTCAATTCCGATAAGGCTCAATAACAGATCATAGACACTTTCCTGGGAGTAGTTCTTATATTTTGCCTGGTTCAGGATATAATTCAGCATTCCCTCGAAAGTATTAAATTTCTGCTTTTCGGAAGCTGTCAACAGCAACTGTGATTTCAATGATCCGGTAGCATTTGAAGCAAGCAGCTCGTTGAATTTGTTAAGGTAATAATCTTTATTTGCAGCCGCAGCCTGCAGGGCGTTGATCAGGTCGCTGGTGGTATAGGTTGTGTCGGAGGTATTTCTGAATAGAAATTCAGCCAGGTCAATCGACGTTTTTATACCTTTAGGCTCAAGTTTCAGACCAGCCAGGAAATTATATAAACCACCTGTAGAAGATAGTAGCATACTCTGATAGAAGAAATCCAGATCGTCGGTGGTTGAAGTGAGTTTTAATATTTCGCAGGCCTGTTTATCATCTGTTTCTCCTGCAAATACTTCCCACGCCTGTTGTATGGAAATATCGGATGCTCCGGACTTCTGATATAAAGAACTGTTTCTTGAGAAATCAGCCAGTTGAATTAAAAGTTCATGCCCGTTGATCCCTGTTCTCCCGAGCATTGAAAGTAACATGCCTGAGAGTTCCGTATCAGTAATTAGTTTATCTTCCAGCAGCCTGTTTAGAAATTCCAGGGGTATTGCAGAACTATCGGCAATCTGCTTCCACTTGTCCGTATTGGCTGAGGATACTCTCATTAGTTCCAAACTAAATGGTCTCAACTCCTTTTGGGTAAAATAAACAGCATACAGATGTTGAATTTCTTCCAGGGTAAAGCCTTCCTCATCAGCAACAGCAATCAGATGATCATAAAGATCCATGAAGTTTTTAAACTGCGAAAGATCTGTATTTTTTAAATACTCCTGTAATGCACCTGATGATATGGTGTTAAGAACTTCCGGATTGAAAACGGATGAGGCTGACTGCCGGGTGATCTTTTCAGTCAGGACCGGTTCAGGTGGAGCGTAATAGGTAACAATAACCTGCGTGGTGGATACATTACCTTCAGGATCGGTCGCCGTAAATTTGAGAATATTTTCGCCGGGCAGAGGCTTGTAGAAATAAGTGAATTTTCTTTTTACATCCTTGATACTTTCCTTTTTAATAAGGCTGTCACCCATCCAGACTTCAATATCGAGGGTTGACCCTTTCGGCAGGAGAAGTTCAATAGGGATTTCTGAATCATCGGTAACAGCAAAAAAATCGTTTTTAACGACGATCAGCGCTTTTTCGGGAGCAGGAGGAATAATCAATTCAGCCGGTTTTTCTGTCCGGTTAAGAGTTAAAGCCTGAAGTATTACCTCCGATTCTGACTGGTTTACTGCCAGGCTTATATTTTTCTGGCAGGGTTCTATTCCCGGACCTTCAACAGTGAGCAAGTAGTTGCCCTGATTGGCCTGCAGGGAAAAAGCACCATCGTTTCCGATGGCTTTTTCAACAATCAGTTCCTTGGATTGGGCATCATACAGCCTTACCTTGAGTTGTTTAAACAGTTCGGGGTCAGGATTGCTGACATGAAGACTGCCTTTTAAGGTAAACGTTCTCGGGATTAACTCATTATAAACTTCTACATAGTATATATCAAGCATTCCCTGTGTAGATTGCGGATCATAGAATGAATAATATCCAAACGCATTAACTCCTGCGGGAGTGTAAAACAAATCATCATCAGTGGTATTCAACGGATATCCCATATTTTTGGGTTTACTCCAGGTACCATCGCTACGCAGGTTACTGACAAAGATATCGTATCCTCCCAGGGTGTTATGTCCCTGAGAGCTGAAAAAGATTGTATGTCCCTGGTTACTCAGAAACGGGGTTTCCTCGTTGCTGGGCGAATTAATTACCGGGCCCATATTTACAGCTTCGCCCCAGTCTCCGTCAGCTTTCTTTCTTGATTTGTAAATATCAAGCCCGCCGTAACCACCCTCACGGTTTGAGGTGAAAATTAAAAATTGCCCGTCGTGCGAGGGTGAAGCGTGCGATTCCCAATATTTGGTATTAATATTTTCATTCAGTTTGGTCAGTTTCGACCACTGATTATTCTTTTTCTTACTTGAATAAATGTTGCCATCGAAATTATCGCTCCTGTATACGAATATTTCATCACCATTAAAGGAGATACCCGTTGTATATGAGCTCCCATCCAATCCAAAAGAGGAAGTCAGGTTTTCAGGTTCGGACCATGAACCTTTACTATCTTTCCCGGTAATGAAAACAGCATCATAAAATTGTAATTTCCTTGTGAAAGCGAGGGTACGCCCATCACCTGATACTACCGGATTAATATCTTCAAAACGCGAATTTATGGGTGAACTGACATTGCTCATCGAACAATAGATCGGACTATTGAATGCCTGTTTTGAAAGCTGGCATGCTGCAATATCTTCATCAACAATATCCAGATTGTATGCTGCCGGATCTGCAAGCTTTCTGAAATTCTGATAGCTCTCTATTGCCTTATCAAGCATATTATTCGTATGGTAGGCTTTTCCAAGGTAATAGTATGCATCGATGGGAGACGTTTTTTCTTTGAAGTTATTCGGCTTACAGGCAGGATTGACATTCTGGGAGGCCTGTTCGAGGTATTTAATGGCTTTTTCTTTCTGGTAGATATCGTTCAGATAGCAGATACCAATTTTGTATATAACGTTATAATTATCGGGTTGATCACGCACGATCTTCTGGTAAAGCGGAAGTGCATCTTTGTATTCCTCGAACAAAAAGAACGATTCTGCTTCGACAAATAGTTGTTTTGTCCCTGTTTCCTCCTGAGCGCTAAGAATATTGGATAGAAATAATAACAGCAGGCTGGTTATCGATCCTTGTAAATAGGTTCTGATCATGTAACAGAATAGGTTGGTTTTAACAAATTTAAAAATATTTTACTATGCTTATCACGATTATTCTTACCGAAGATCATTATTTTCTTCTAAAGAAGCATATAAAATAACGATTTTGTAATGTTCAGAAGGGTGCCTGATTTAATCGTAATCTGATTGGTCGATGACAAAAAATCCTTAAAGAAAAATATTGCCGGCTAACTGTTCTTACCAAGATATTTAAATTCCCTGATCAGTATATTGATATCATTTATTATCCTGTAGTCTTTTGCATATAATAAATTCAGGCGCCTGATCATATCATCAGTGGCTATATCCTGCTTGTCGGACGGCAACGGGCTCACTATACCCGGACGTATGTCCGGTAATAATTCATCTTGCTTCTTGTCGGTATTGGCAAGTCCTACCCATGAACGGGAACCAATTATGACGCGCAATATATTATAAAGATACCCAAGCGGACGTTTTACTTTAAAAAATGCATAGGGTACCAGCAGTAATAAAATGAATGAAGTTGCAATATCGAAAAGCCTCTTTCTTCGCCTGACCAGGCTGTTCGTAAGGGTATTCAGATGAACAACATAAAGTTCGCCCGCAGTGTTAATTGAGCTGCTTCCGATTACAGACAAACTTTCGGGAGGAGCAATTTTAAATTCGACCGGTGTATTACCCAGATTAAGCATTGTATGAATGATCTCCTGT
Source organism: uncultured Bacteroidales bacterium (assembly GCA_964634105.1). GTDB lineage: Bacteria > Bacteroidota > Bacteroidia > Bacteroidales > UBA10428 > UBA10428. The sequence continues at coordinate 6,159 of CAZWIU010000021.1, forward strand.
GCAGGAATATCTTTTGCACAAAACACAATCTCATCAACATGATTGATCTTTACAATCTCATCAAGCTGGGATAAATCGCCAATATAATTTTCGCCGCTCCATGCCGAATTCCAGTTTACGTTTCCAACTACTATGGGCATTATGTTAGCCTGATCGAGGATTGATAAAACACGTTTTCCTTCCTCTTCTGTACCTGCAATCAGTATTTTTTTCCTGCGCTTCCTGAAGATCAATTCAGCATTGGTGAATAGTTTTCCGAGTGTTAAACGGTTTATGAAAAAAGCAATACCTGCCCAGGCTGAACCTATAATAAGTAACGCCCTTGAAAACCGGAGCGTTTCGGGTAAAAGAGCATAAATAAGCAATATGAACAAACTACCGGAAATAATACCCCTGAAGAGAGCGGTAAATGTTACCTTTTTTTCATATCCCCCACTGATATAAACAAATAGCAGCCATACGAGGATATATGAAGGAACAACAAATAACATATACTCCCTTGGATAATACTCTTTCACCCCAAACTTGTATTGTTGCCATAATGGTTGGATAATATACAATCCGAGATATGTCAGTACGATATCGCTGACAGGAATGATCAGTGTGGTAACCATCCTTTTGAGGATCGATAACAGTGCCCTCAGGTAAATTGCTGCATTGATAAAGAAACTATAGATCCGTGCATTTTTTAATGAAAAATGCTTCCTCGCAAATATGATCATGGCTTTATAAAAGACAATCACATAGTTAATACTGCCCTTCCTGGTGCTTTCTCCTTTATAATGGATGATGGTTGTCCCCGGGAAGTAATAATTTTTATATCCTGATTTTAAAATACGGTAGGAAAGATCGATATCCTCGCCATACATAAAGAATGATTCATCGAGCAGACCGATGGTATCAAGGACCGATTTGCGGATAAACATGAAAGCACCTGTTAAGATCTCGACGCTGTGAGTATGTTCCTTATCAAGAAAACCCAGGTGGTACCTGCCAAATATGCGCGATTTCGGAAAAAGCGCCGATAGTCCGAATATTTTATAGAAAGCAACCCTGGGAGTAGGAAGTGACCTCTTTGATTCCGGAAGGAAATTACCCTTGCCGTCAATCATTTTAACTCCCATACTACCGGCATCGGGATGTTGTTCCATAAACGCAAAACACTTGCTAAGTGTATCTTCCTGGAGTATAGTATCGGGGTTTAGGATAAGGATATATTTCCCCTTTGCAATTCGAATACCCTGGTTATTAGCAGCAGAAAAGCCAAGGTTTTTCTTGTTTTCGACAAGTATAACTGATGGATATCTTTCTTTGACCATCTGACACGATCCGTCCACCGAATTATTATCAACCACAATAACCTCAGCTGAAATGTTCTCCATGGATTTAAAAACAGAATGAAGACATTGCTCAAGGAAGTACTTTACATTGTAGTTTACAATAATTACTGAAATATCCATAGCCTTGATGAAAGTGGCAAATATACATTGAAAAAGGATAGAAAGCCTGATCTACTCTATTTGGTGATATCAATATTACATTGCATCATCAGAAGGCGGCAGGCATTGCGGTGACCCAATGCACATGACCGGTTGAAATGATAACAGGCATTTTCCATGTCTTTCATTCGGTAATATGACATCGCAAGGTTATAATGTGTAATCGGATTGTCTTCCTCCAGTTTCAGTGCCTTTTGAAACTCTACCGCAGCCTCTTCATATTCCCCGAGTTCATACTTGACCATACCTTTTCCATGATAAGCGGCTGCATTTTTAGGGTTCAATGCGTTAACCTCACTGAAATCTGCCTCAGCCTGATCAAAATCCTGATTATAAAAATGAGCCATCCCCCGGTTCAGATAAACTTTATACTCTGCAGCCTTAGGTATATCCAGCTGAATAGCCCTGTCAAAATCTTCAATGGCCTTGCTATATTTCTGATCCTGAAGTTTTAAGATAGCCCTGAGATAAAAAAACTCAGGTTGGGCCGGATAGGCTGTAATATAATCTTCGATGTCTTTCATCGCATCTTTCGCCCTGTTCTGTTGTACCAGGATATTGAGCTTCTTTTCCTGCGCATCGAGGTTCTCGGGTTCTTTTGCCAGTATTTCCTCGATCGTTAATAAGGCCTGGTTAAGATCGCCGCTTGCAACCTGAGCATCGGCCATTTTAAGGCTTTTATCAATATCTGAATCCTGCGAGTAACCATACTCCCACAATATTCCAACGACAATAAGAAGAGAATACCTGATCAACACGTTGGTCATAGTCAAAACTCTTTTGGCATGTAAGATACTAAAAAGTACAGTGAGAATAAATTGTTGAATTGCACAAAAAATAAACAGGCAGTATTTGCCCCTGGGGAACGGATACGATAATTGGTGTAACCACAACCAAAAAGCCTGTATGAAATGCAGCAGATAGTTTAATCTTTTCTTTGCAGCGTTAGACTCGCTCCCGCCCGATTTTGCCACAATTCATTTATACTATGCCCATCCTATAAGGAGGACACAGAAAAGTTGGTACACCTCAGCGTATTATCAGGTTTTTATCCAATGCTATTTCTTGGCCATCTTCTTAAAATCTTCTTCCAGGAGTCCATCCGGTTTTTTGTCTGAGATTTTATGGTAGTCAAAATAATAAAAGTTTGCATCAGCGGCTCCAATTACCACTTTATAGCAGCGTGCATCGAGTTTAGTGCCTTCAGGTCCGACTTTGTGCAGGAATACCACATTTTCATCGCGATTTTTTATGGCTTCTTCAATATCCTCCTTCGTTACTATTTTAAATTTATATGGATATACCTTTTTTATGCGGGCTGTTGAGTTAACCTCAGGGGCAAGTTCTTCTTCAAGAACATATAAGGTTTTCCCCTTGATATCTTTAATGTTATCATTGTAATGCTGAAGAACATTTGCCGATACAATTTCGGGATGTTCGTTGATCAGCTTGGCATGCTGTTGCATAAACCGAACAAGGATGGCTAATTTATAGATATAATTATCTTCTTCAACATTATAATATGCCAGCGGTACAGATGCAATATCGGGCATCTGATCTTTTCTCTCGTAGGCACCTCCGAGAGAAAGGCACAGAAAACGATATTTTGCATCGGTTTTATCGTGTTCAAAAGTAAGCTGCGACATATACAGAAATGAATACTGAGGGTCCATACGAAGTTCCTCAAATTGCTGAAAAGTAATATATTCAAAGTCGGTTATAGTCCATTCCTGCTCCATTACCTCTTTAATGACCATGTTATATTCAAGCAGAGGATTATCAAGTAAGACAACCATGGTTTTCGTATTAAAAAACGCTTTGATGTCATCACGGCTTGGTATATAGCTTTGTTGAGCGCTCATCGTCAGGCAAATTGCCGCAACCAGTAATAAAAACATAGTTTTTTTCATATGTCCATTTTTTAGTTCTGTGGAAAATATAGAGGATTCTTTTCGTTAAATTTCCGTATGTATACGAATTTCAGCCGTTTTCTTTTTTTCCTGCTCAACGACGAATATTCATCATGAAGCGCAGGATCCTGCATCAGGAGAACTTCAAGCGAATTTTCGTTATAATCGAGGATACGCCCTGTCGAAAAATCAAGAAGATACTGTCGCATTTCGGTTGTAGTAGAAGGATAAGGGCTCATATGGTAAGGATCGTAATAATAATTATAGTAGGATGGATAGTAACTTTCATAAACAGTCTGATTGGCTATGAAGTGAGAAATTAAACCGATCAGGGTAATGCGGTAAAAGCCATCCTCCATTTTCACATAAATAAAACCATTACGTGAATATCCCCAGACATTTTTAACATATAAATTCGTTTTGTTTCCGAGGTTATCATAATATTGAATAATATCTTTGTTAAGAATTTTATCGAAAAAATCAGGGTCTTCAGAATCGTCGCTGGTAATAATTCTTGATTTCGGCAGCGGTGAATTGGTTTTAACCTGGTCAAAATTCAAATATATTCCTTCCCTGAATTTAAATTCCGGGGTATACTTGATATATCCCGTTGAATCAAGTTGTGCAAGGCATGAAACATATGTGGATAGCAGGAAATGGATAAGAAATACATTTTTCATCAGGAACAGGACTATGTCATTAACAAATTTATCTTATATGTCGTAAAGACTAAAAGTATAAGATAATAATTTTTACTTCATTTATGGTTAATAAATAACTTCTTTCTGATATTTTAATAACGGAAGAAATTACTATTTATGCTAAATTTATTATATTTAAGAGCAGGCAATTCATTATAATGGGTTTATTACGTACCATAACTTCCTATCTTGCTGAAAAGGTCGATAAGAATGTAAGTCCGAATGATACCAACCGACTTATTACCAATAGTATTGTTGCATTCACCTCTGTTCTTTTTTATCTGGTGTTCGGCATTATCGGATTAATTAATGAGAATTATCTGCTCGCATTAATCCTGGGTCTGGCAGCTGCGATTAGTATTCTCACCTACTATTTTCTCTTCGATGTATCAAAAGTAGATGTATTTTCCAACGTAATCCTGACCATTTCGGCGGTTATTTTTCTGTATTGCTTCGCTACCGGAGGTGCTTTTGGGACAGGTTTTCTATGGGTTTTCCCTTTCCCGATTATTGCCATTGCTTTAAAAGGTCTTGATAAGGGTACCCTCGTCTCTGCGTTTTTCCTTGTTGCCATCATCATTACGTGTGTTATCAATTTATATCTGCCCTTCCTACCCGACTATAATCTTAGTTTCAGTTTAAGGATTATCGGAGCATATCTGGTAATACACATGATGATGTTTACTTACGAATACCTTCGTGTCAGGAATATAAGCAGAATGGAACAATGGGTTGCCGAAAGCCGTGATGAGAACAGAAAAAAGGATGATTTTCTTTCAAAATTATCCCACCAGATCAGAACACCCTTAAACAATATTACGCTGATCTCAAACCTGGTAGACAGGTCAAAATTGCCACCCGATCAGCTCGATTTGTTTGATACGATAATTGCCTCTACAAATAATCTGGTTAATGTAGTAAACAACATTGTGCAGGTTTCTACCATCGATATGGAGGATTCGGAGCAGAACCAGGTTAGTTTCAATATTGAAACCACTATTGTAAATACACTTAACCTTTTTAAGAACCAGCATAAAGATAAACTTGAGATCGAATCGAAACTTGATATACCCAAGGTCCATTTTATCGGAAATCCAATTCGGATTAAACAGCTTATCTTGAACCTTATTGAGAATCTGATAAAAATATATACAAATGCCAAAGTAAATCTGCAATTCAATATTTCGATCGTACCGGAGAACGATCAGTATAGCAAACTTGAAATGGGAGTAGTTTGCCCTCCGGTAGCATTAAAAAAAGATGATAAACAGAATTATTTTATTGCTGCCAACAAACCTGTGTCCTCGGTTGATGACGTTCAGCAAAACTACCTTGACTTCAGCATTTCACGAAGGATTGTTCAGCTTAACTACGGCGAATTTGATGTGAAATCAGGGAAAGAAAATACAACCATTTTCCTGTCGATGCTTTTAAAGAATGATACCAAGGTTACCAGTAAAGTAAAAGATCTTGAGCTGATTAAAGAAGATGGCCAGATCATCCAGAATAAGAAACTGCAAAACCTTGAAGATGCCAATATTCTGCTGGTTGAGGACAATTCGATTAACCAGAAGATTGTTATCCTGAGTTTAAAAAATAAGGTTAAGAATATCGAAGTTGCCAATAATGGTAAAGAAGCGTTGGACAAATTCGGAACAACAAAATACGACCTTATCCTTATGGATATTCAGATGCCTATTATGAATGGCATCATTGCGACAAAAAAGATCCGTGAGCTCGAAGCCAGCACCAATACACAAACTCCAATTATAGCAATTACTGCCAATGCCCTCTCTGGCGATAAGGAAACCTGCCTGGCAGCCGGAATGAATGAATATATTTCGAAACCCTTCCAGGTTGAAGTTCTGCTGCAGAAAATGCGTAACCTCCTTTCGGGACAGGCCTCTGCATAGACTTTCTAATCAAATCCCTCTTACATACTAAATGCGAAGATAAGACTCATTATCATGAGTTCTTCTGATTATCTTTCTGATGAATCCTTATACCTATTACCAGCACATCATCGACCTGGTCGAGATTTCCCTTCCAGTCCATGATACTTCGTCTCAGAAATTCAACCTGCCTGTCCATGGGCAATTGGTGTAACGCCAGCAACAGGTGCCTGAAACGACGATATTTATACTTTTTACCTTCGGGCCCTCCAAACTGATCGGCATATCCGTCGGTAAATATATAAATCACGTCGTTCTCCTGTAAGGGAATGACATTGTCCTTGAACTGTTGTGGCGGTAATTCATCCTCGGCATGGCTAAGCCCCACCGCGAACCGGTCGCCTTTGATTTCGGTTATGGTATTATCCCGTACAAGATACAAGGGATTGAAAGCACCTGAGAATTCGAGCACTTTAAGCTCCGGATCGATTGCACAAAAAGCAGCATCCATCCCATCGCGCAAGGTGATATCTTCGATATCCCTGAATATCGTTTCGAACCCATGACTCAGACTGTTCAATATTTCAGCTGGCCGTTTCTTTTTTTCAATTTCTGTTATCCTTCTGAATAGTTCAAATCCGATAATCGACATAAATGCACCGGGCACTCCATGGCCAGTGCAATCAACTGCCGCAAAATATATGCGCCCGTCGACCTCATTAATCCAATAAAAATCACCACTGACAATATCCTTTGGTATGTGAAGAATAAACGAGTCCGAAAAATACTTTTTGAATAGTTTTGCTGAAGGCATCAGTGCCATCTGTATCCTCTTCGCATAGTTAATGCTGTCAGTAATATTTTTGTTCTTTTGTGTTAATTCCTCTTTCTGTAATTCAACTTTCTTTGCGATCAATTCCCGTTCTTTATATTGCCTGTTAATACTACGCAACTGCCTTGTTGTAAAAAGAATAATCAGATAGAATAACGCAAGTATGATAGCAGCATAAACTGTATACGCCACCCTCGATCGCCAGACTGGAGAAGATATTTTTATATAGAGGTCAGCTGTGTTTTCACTCCAGACCATATTATGATTTGTGCCTTTTATTCTCAACATATATTCACCAGGCTTTAGCCCTGACAAATAGAAACTATTCTTAGCCTTTAAATCGACCCATTCTTCGGATGATCCAGCCCGTTGCAGAGAATATTTAAATTTGTTCTTTTCAGGTGCCCAAAAATCAAGTGCAGTAAAATGAAATAGAAGCTGGGTGAATTCAGTATTTACAACTAGCGTATCAACACCCAACAGGTTTTCCAACCGTTGCCCTTTTCGCCCCATCAGAATAGCCTTCGTTAACAGTATATGAAAATCATCATGACGTTGGAACATCGATTCAGGGTTAAAAAATACCAGACTCAGTTTACCTCCGAAACAAATTTCCCCTGTTCTATTTATCGCAACAAGCCGGTCGGAATATTGCTGCCAGGGCAGGCCATCGGAAAGATCATGACGCAAGGTCTCATTTGTAGTCCTGTCATACGAGAATAGTCCATTATTAGTCGACATCCATATCTTTTGATGATTATCCTGAATCATCGCATAAATCGGATATATCAGTTTGTCAGCATCGATGAGATTGGGCAGTACCCTAAAATCATACAGATAGAAAATAAATGCTCCATGGGTAGTGCCAACAATTAATTCTTTGGGGTCGACCGGAAGGAAGCATGTATTTTCCGGAAGAACCTTCAGATTAAGTTGGTTAAGACTTAGAATGCTGCCAGTAGCGTTACGAAGGCTGAATCTGATGGTTTTATATTTTTCCAGTAAATACAGTGAACCACCTGAATTTTTCATATCTATTACATCGGAGTCCAGCATTTGAGTCAGATCGATATAACTGTTATTATATCCGATACCTGGTATTATTGTATAAAGATGTTTGTCACTGATTACCCATATTGTATCCGAAAAATCACAACAGAATGATGCTACGGATTTATCAAAAATGATCTTCTCCTTCTTAATTTTATTTCCTGACCTCTGTAATTCGAACAGTCCATTATCTGTCCCAAGAAGAATATTACCCGTGGGCCCTTTTTTTAATGCAGTAGTCCGTACATTCAAATTAAGAATTGCCTTAACCGCTTTTGGTGCTATGGTTATGGACGGATCGAGGACTGTGATTTCACCAAGAGGTGAAGCTGTCCAAAGCATGCCTAAACTATCATAGGTAAGGAACACAGGTTGCTGCCTGATTTTCTCATATTCCTCATATGCTCTGATTGAAAATGGGTATCCATGGTAATTAATTTTGATCAATCCTTCACTAGTACCAAACCAGTATATTCCCTGATCCATATAGTAACATGAAGTAACCTTATCAGCGCTGGAAATCTGAAGATTAAACTGAAACTGTTCTTTTGCTGACAGGGACTGGAGATAGTAAAATATAACTGAACCCGTTGTAATTAGTCCGAGTTCTTCTGGATTCTTTTGAAAAACTTCAAGTATATTGTAGCTGTTTGAATGCATGTCGGGCAGAGGTATTTCTTTCATTCTGGCAGAATTTTCCATCTGCCAGAGACGTTTTTTTGTAAAAACCCAACACTCTCCACCAATTCCGCAGAAAATACCTTTAATCTCATCGTTATTAATGCCTAACTTAAATGTTGAAATATCGATCTCATTTAACATTCCCGTGGTTATGCTGTATGAGACGATTGAATTTCCTGAATACATGATAAGCGCGTCGTCGTTAACATTATAGAGCAACTTACTATACGATCGATTGATTTTAAATAAGGAATCAGCTTCTTTTACTGCAGCAAACTGACATGAAAAAAGATCCATGTGTAACAGAGCCCTATCTGTCAGGATGAACATATTATTTCTTTCTTCGTCGATGGCTATATCAATAATTTTAATAGATAATGTCTTTAGGGCGGAATCGCTATAGGGATAATACGTTACAAGGTTATTGGTTGCTATCGATAATTTACTAATCCCAAGGCTAGAAGCGATCCATAAGTTACCATTCCGATCCTCAGTAATTTTTTGAATAGCATGGTTGGCAAGGCTTGTACTATCTAGGAAATTTGCACCATACTGGGTAAAAGTTCTCCCATCGAACCTATTGAGACCATTCAATGTTCCTATCCACAGAAATCCATTTCTGTCCTGATGAAGACAGGTGATCCAGGAGTGTGACAATCCGTCTGATTCTGAATATTTTTCCACGGGTTGATATACCTGTGGACGGGCAACCTGAAAAGAAAATAAGATTATGCCAACTAAAATGGATATTCTCATGAATTATGCGGCGCGATCAATGTATTAAAATTAGTTAACTAATCGAAAAGAACCAATTTAAGTATGATTATTCCAACATATAATGTGAAAAACTTATTCTACTACTCAATTAGTAACAAAAAAGGCTGGTTCTGACCAGCCTTTTTTGTGTATATTCATATAACATTATTTCTCATATCCATAAATGGCATCCTCGCCAAGTTCTTCTTCAATACGAAGAAGCTGGTTATATTTTGCCATACGATCGGAACGGCTTAATGAACCGGTTTTGATCTGTCCTGAATTTGTAGCTACTGCAATGTCGGCAATGGTAGCATCTTCAGTTTCTCCCGAACGATGCGATGTAACCGTTGTGAAACCTGCTCTGTGAGCCATTTCAATAGCATCGAGCGTTTCAGTAAGGGTGCCAATCTGATTAACCTTAATAAGAATAGAATTTGAGCAACCCATCTGAATTCCTTTTTTAATATATTCCACATTGGTTACAAAGACATCATCGCCCACCAGTTGACAATGTCTGCCCAGCTTATCGGTTAGCAGTTTCCAACCGTTCCAGTCGTTCTCTGACATGCCATCTTCAATTGAATCGATCATCGGGTACTTATTTATTAATTCAGCAAGGTACTCGACTTGTTCTTCCGATGACCTCACAGCGCCTTTACTTCCTTCAAATTTAGCATAGTTATATTTGCCATTTTCGTAGAATTCAGAGGCAGCACAATCAAGGCCAATGCTAATCTGTCCACCTTCCGATTTACGTCCTGCTTTATAACCGGCTTCTGTAATTGCTTTAATGATTGATTCCAGCGCATCTTCGGTGCCATTCAATGTTGGAGCAAAGCCACCCTCATCGCCAACAGCAGTGCTAAGTCCACGTCCTTTAAGAACTTTCTTTAATGCATGAAATACTTCTGCTCCCATGCGTAGTCCTTCCCTGAAACTTGTTGCTCCGACCGGTCGGATCATAAATTCCTGGAAAGCAATAGGCGCATCAGAATGAGAACCTCCATTTATAATGTTCATCATAGGAACAGGAAGGGTTTTCGCATTGGTGCCGCCGATATAGCGGTAAAGCGGGAGCCCATGATATTCGGAAGCTGCTTTTGCTACAGCAAGTGATACCCCGAGGATTGCGTTTGCGCCAAGTTTACTTTTTGTCTTGGTGCCGTCCATTTTAATCATCTTCTTATCGATAGCTACCTGATCGGAAGCATTCATTCCGATAAGCTCCTTCGCTATGATATTATTAACATTATCAACAGCTTTCAGAACACCCTTGCCAAGGTAACGTTTCTTATCGCCATCGCGTAATTCAATGGCTTCGTTTTCTCCTGTCGATGCTCCAGAAGGAACAGCAGCCCTGCCAACAAAACCGCTGGCTAGAGTAACTTCGACTTCGATTGTTGGATTTCCTCTTGAATCGAGGATCTCACGTGCATGAATGTTAGCAATTTGTCCCATTATAGTAATTTTTAGTTTAATGATCTTCCGGTTAAAAAAAAGGGATAGTGCTCTCACAGCATCCATCCCAGTAATTATTTAACTCTGTTAACAAATTTATTACTCTTCTTTCTTTTCCTCTTTGCTCTCTTCCTCTTCTTCAGATTTTGTCATTTCGGATGCTGCAGATGGTATCTCCGCCTCAATATTGCCTGAAGTCTGGTTATCAGCTTTTGCAGGAGCTTTTTTAGTTTTTGGCTTTTCAGTTACTGTTCCAGCTTCTGTCTCTGTTTCCGTCAGAGCTTCGGTTTCAACAGTTTCAGCAGTAACATCCTGACCAGCTACTTCCTTTTTCTTAGGACTTCTTCTCCGGCGACGACCTGATTTAGAAGCAGCTTCCTCTTTAGCAGCCAACAGGTTAGTATTAAAATCGACCAGCTCGATGATACACATATCAGCATTATCGCCTAAACGTGTTCCTGTTTTCAAGATCCTGGTATAGCCACCCGGACGGTCGGAAATTTTGGGTGATACTTCACGGAACAACTCAGCAACGGCTTCCTTATTTTGAAGAAATCCAAAGACCATTCTCCTTGAATGGGTTGAATCTTCCTTTGATTTGGTAATCAGCGGTTCGACATATGTTCTTAGCGCCTTGGCCTTCGCCGTTGTGGTACTTATCCTCTTATGTAATATCAACGACGCAGCCATATTGGCCATCATTGCTTTTCTATGACCAGCTTTTCTGCCTAGATGGTTAAAACTTCTCTTGTGTCGCATCTTCTAATATCTATTTTCCTTGGGGTAAATGCTCCCCGTGATTAATCTTTTTCAAGTTTGTATTTGGCTATATCCATGCCGAAATTCAGATTCATGCCTTCCAGGAGTTCATCAAGTTCGGTAAGTGATTTCTTACCAAAATTCCTGAATTTCAACAGATCGTTTTTGTTGAACTTAACAAGATCTCCCAGTGTTTCAACTTCGGCAGCCTTCAGACAGTTCAACGCCCTGACAGACAAATCGAGATCGACAAGTTTTGTCTTCAGAAGCTGTCGCATATGAAGAACTTCTTCGTCGAATTCCTCATTCGCTGATTGCTTATCCGTATCAAGGGTAATCTTTTCATCAGAGAACAACATGAAATGATAGATCAGAATTTTGGCTGCTTCTTTTAATGCTTCTTTCGGATGAATAGAACCATCAGTAACAATTTCCATGACCAATTTTTCATAGTCGGTCTTCTGTTCAACCCTGTAATTCTCAACTGAGTATTTTACATTCTTGATAGGTGTAAAAATAGCATCGATAGGAATCAATCCAAATTCAGCATCGAGAGGTTTGTTTTCTTCACTTGGAACATATCCTCTCCCTTTATTTATGCTAATTTCTATTTGTAATTCAACAGACGATTCCATATGGCATATCTCCAACTCGGTGTTCAGCACTTCAAAACCGCTCAGGTATTTATTAAGATCGCCTGCTTTAAAGACTTCCTGCCCGGAGATTGAGACCATAATTTTTTCATGATCAACATCATCAATTAATTTTTTAAACCTGATTTGTTTCAGGTTCAGGATGATGTCTGTCACATCTTCAAGTACTCCTGTTATAGAAGAGAACTCATGTTCAACGCCTTCAATTTTTATCGTAGTGATAGCATATCCTTCAAGCGATGATAGTAAAATTCGCCTTAGCGCATTACCAACGGTTATGCCATATCCTGGTTCAAGCGGCCGGAATTCGAATTTACCATAATGGTCATCCGATTCGAGCATTATTACTTTATCAGGTTTCTGGAAAGCTAGAATTGCCATATATATTTTATTAATGTGTATGTACTGTTATTTAGAATAAAGCTCAACGATAAGTTGTTCCTTAATAGTTTCAGGAATATCATTCCTTTCAGGCCTGCTCATGAATTTTCCGGCCATCTGATTGCCATCCCACTCGAGCCAGGAAACCGAAACTCTTCGGCTAGCAAGTGAGTCGTTGATCACTTCCAGCGCTTTTGATTTTTCACGCACCCCAACAATATCTCCGGCCTTAAGGCTATAGGAGGGTACGTTTACTACTTCTCCATTAACAATAATATGACGATGGGTCACAAGTTGACGTGCTGCTGCTCTTGTGGGTGCAATGCCAAGTCGATACACCACATTATCGAGTCGTGATTCCAACAGTTGAAGAAGAATTTCACCGGTAATACCCTTGGTTCTGGATGCTCTCTCAAACAGGTTTAAGAATTGTTTTTCCAATATACCGTAGGTATATTTTGCTTTCTGTTTTTCCTTCAGTTGAAGTCCGTATTCAGAGGTTTTTCTTCTTTTTTTGTTAACACCATGAAATCCGGGAGGATAGTTTTTTCTCTCAAAATATTTATCGGCACCGTAAATAGCTTCACCAAATTTCCGTGCTATCTTGGTTCTTGGTCCTTTATATCTAGCCATTTATTTAAATGAATTAATTATATCTAGTAAATCAACTTAAACTCTACGACGTTTCGGTGGACGACATCCGTTATGCGGTAGCGGAGTAACGTCAACAATTTCAGTAATCTCAATACCATTTGTATGAATAGTTCTGATTGCGGATTCCCTGCCGGCACCAGGTCCTTTTACAAATACCTTTACTTTGCGTAATCCGGCATCGTAAGCAGCCTTTGCACAATCCTGGGCAGCCATCTGAGCAGCATAAGGAGTATTTTTCTTTGAACCTTTAAAGCCCATTTTACCAGCTGATGCCCAGGAGATAACCTGGCCCTGTGCATTGGTAAGGGAGACAATGATATTGTTAAACGATGCATGAACATGCGCCTGCCCTACCGGATCAACTTTTACAACCTTTTTCCTGGATGTCTTTGTTTTCTTAGCCATAGTAAAATTTTAATTATTTTGTAGCTTTCTTTTTATTAGCAACAGTCTTTTTGCGCCCTTTTCTGGTACGGGCATTATTCTTGGTGCTCTGTCCGCGAACCGGTAATCCAAGGCGATGACGTATTCCCCGGTAACTGCCAATATCCATCAACCGTTTAATATTGAGCTGCATGCTTGATCTAAGTTCGCCCTCAACTTTATAGTTCTCATTAACGATTTCCCTTATTTTAGAAATCTGATCATCGGTCCAGTCTTTAACTTTGACATCATAGTCAATGCCAGCTTTAGTTAAAATTTTTTGTGCAGTACTTCTTCCAATACCATAAATATAAGTGAGGCCTATTTCGCCACGTTTATTTTTTGGTAAGTCGACTCCAACAATTCTAGCCATATAATAAATATTTTATGTTTTTTATTCTTAACCCTGACGCTGTTTGTTTTTCGGATTTTTTTTATTGATCACGTACAAGCGTCCTTTTCTCTTTACGATTTTATCGTCAGAAGAACGTTTCTTAATAGATGCTCTAACCTTCATTTTTGTTCTATTTATACCTGTATGTTATTCTTCCTTTTGTCAGATCATATGGCGACATTTCGATCTTAACCTTGTCTCCGGGTAGAATTTTTATATAATGCATTCTCATTTTCCCTGAGATATGGGCTGTGATTACATGTCCGTTTTCAAGTTCCACCCTGAACATTGCATTTGACAGGGCCTCCTTTATTAAACCATCTTGTTCAATCGAAGGCTGTTTTGCCATATATCTATGTTAATTTGTTATTTTCAATTTCTTCAATCTTCTTAAAAGATGACAATATATCTGCTTTTCCCTTCTTTATCGCAATGGCGTGTTCAAAATGTGCCGACGGTTTTCTGTCGGCTGTTCTGATAGTCCAACCATCCGATTCCTGCACAATCTCTTTTCGTCCAAGGTTGATCATGGGTTCGATACAGATGACCATTCCCGATTTTAACTTTGTTCCTTTGCCTGTTCGTCCAAAATTAGGTACTTCGGGAGCTTCATGCAAATTTCTTCCCAGGCCGTGTCCAACCAACTCTCTGACCACAGAGAAACCGTTCTTTTCACAGTATTCCTGGATAATAAACCCAATATCGCCTGTCCGGTTCCCTTCCGTTGCTGCCTCAATCCCGATATAGAGGGCCTGTTTTGTTACATCGAGTAGCTTTTGTGTGTCCGGATCGATGGGACCTACAGCAAATGTATAGGCACTATCGCCGTAAAATCCATTTTTAATAACTCCGCAATCGACCGAAACAATATCTCCCTCCTTCAGCACATAGGATGAGGGTATTCCATGAACCACCTGTGAATTAACCGAGGTACAGAGTGTTTTCGGAAAGCCCTGATATCCCAGAAATCCGGGCTTGGCATTATGACTCCGGATATACTCTTCAGCAATTTTGTCGAGTTTATCGGTCGTAATTCCCGGTTTGATCCATTTAGCAACTTCAGCCAATGTATCGGATACCAGCAAATTACTCTCTCTGATTAATTCAATCTCTTCAGTTGTGCGTAATTCAACCATCAAAGAACCTTTTGGACGAGGACTTATACCGATTGTACGGCGCCAGCCCGTCCTTTAACTCTTCCAGACTTCATAAGCCCGTCATAATGTCTCATAAGCAGGTGACTTTCGATCTGCTGCAGCGTGTCAAGAACTACTCCGACAAGGATCAGCAATGAAGTACCACCATAAAACTGAGCAAAGTTTTGTGTTATACCAACCATCTGCGCAAAAGCAGGAAGAATGGCAACAAAAGCCAGAAATATTGAGCCTGGTAATGTAATTCTTGAAAGAATATTATCCAGGAACTCTACTGTTTTCTTACCCGGTTTTACTCCCGGTATGAAACCACCATTTTTTCGTATTTCTTCTGCCACACGCTGTGGATTAATAGTAATGGCGGTATAGAAGTATGTAAATGCTATGATCAGTAATGCATTTACTGCATTGTACCAGAATCCTGTAAAGTTTGAGAATGCACCAATGAAACCGCTCGCTGCTTCACTGCCATACCGGGCAAAAGTTAATGGGAGGAACATGATAGCCTGTGCGAAGATAATCGGCATTACACCAGCAGCATTCACTTTCAACGGAATATATTGACGAACTCCTCCGTATTGTTTATTCCCAATAATACGTTTTGCATATTGCACCGGGATCCTTCTTGTACCTTGTACTAACAAGATACTGATCACAAAGACCAGGAAGAGGAATATGATTTCGACAAGAAAAGCAACCAATCCGCCACCTGCTTTATCCATACGGGCCATGAACTCACCGGCAATTGCAAAGGGGAATCGTGCAATAATGCCAATCATAATGATCAGAGAAATACCATTCCCAACGCCTTTATCAGTTATTCTCTCGCCAAGCCACATAATAAACATTGTGCCTGATGTAAGAATAATAACAGATGTAATGGTAAAGAAAATCCCTGGAAGAACGCGTGCTGCATCAGGTATTTGTGTAAGATAGGTCGGAGCCTGTACTATTAAAATGAGCACTGTGAGATACCTCGTAATCTGGTTCATTCGCCGGCGTCCGCTTTCACCTTCGCGTTGTAAACGCTGAAAGTAAGGCACAGCAATTGTTAATAGCTGAACAACGATTGATGCTGAAATGTAAGGCATAATACCCAACGCGAATACAGAAGCGGATGAGAAGGCACCTCCTGAAAACATATCAAGAATACCCAAGACACCCTGTGAAGCTTTTGCCTGAAGCTCAGCAAGTTCCATCGGATTAACACCGGGCAAAACAACTTTTGAACCCAGACGATATATCAGGATTATACCCAATGTATAGAGTATCCTTGCCCGAAGATCTTCTATCTTGTAAATGTTCTTGAGTGTCTCGATGAACTTCTTCATTTATTTATAGTTTTTCTACAGTACCCTGTAATGATTCAATAGCCTGGATTGCTGATTTTGAAAAAGCATGAGCTTTTACATTAAGCTTCGATTTGAGCTCTCCCTTCCCGAGTATTTTTACCTGGTCATTCTTTGAAATAAGACCCGCTTCGATCAAAGCCTGAGTATCGATAGTTGACAATTTCTTCTTTTCGGCTAATTCCTGCAACGTCGAAATATTGATAGCTTTATATTCAACCCGGCTAATATTCTTGAATCCGAATTTTGGAACCCGGCGTTGCAAGGGCATTTGTCCTCCTTCAAAACCAATCTTCCTGGTATATCCGGAACGTGATTGAGCACCTTTATGACCCCTAGTTGAGGTTCCGCCTTTACCTGATCCCTGTCCTCTTCCTATCCTCTTACGGGTTTTTACGGATCCTTTTGCTGGTTTTAAATTATGTAATTCCATTGTAGGTAACTGTTTTTCTTTGTAATTATTCAACTTTCACAAGATGATTCACTTTTTTTATCATTCCCTGGATCTGGGGAGTATTTTCAAGTTCAACTGTTTTATTCATCTTGGTAAGTCCCAGCGCATCCAGGGTTGCTTTTTGTCGCTGAGTGCTTCCAATACGGCTGTGAATCTGGGTTATTTTAATCTTAGCCATGTTTCAATATCTTTCTGTTAGCCATTAAATACTTTGTCCAGCGCTACATTACGATGCTGGGAAATAGTGTATGCATCACGCATTTCAAGCAATGCAGCAAATGTTGCTTTTACAAGGTTATGCGGGTTGGATGAACCTTTCGACTTGGCAAGTACATCTTTAATACCAACACTTTCAAGAACAGCACGCATAGCACCACCCGCTTTGACACCTGTACCACTTGATGCAGGTTTTACCAATACTGTTGCGCCACCATATTTTGCTATCTGTTCATGTGGAATAGTGCCTTTATAAACCGGGACTTTAATAAGGTTTTTCTTTGCATCTTCAACTCCCTTTGCAATAGCCGTAGTAACTTCATTGGCTTTCCCAAGTCCGTATCCGACTATACCGTTTTCATTGCCTACAACAACAATGGCTGAGAAGCTAAATGTTCGACCACCCTTGGTCACTTTGGTAACACGTTGGATGCTTACCAGTCTGTCTTTTAACTCTAAATCGGTTGTTTTTACTTTTCTGATAATTGTAGCCATAATGCCTTAGAATTTAAGTCCTGCTTCCCTGGCAGCATCTGCAAGTGCTTTTACTCTGCCATGGTATAAATACCCATTCCTGTCGAATACTACCTCTTGAATGCCAGCCGCTTTCAATTTTTCGGCTGCAAGTTTACCGACAAGTTTTGCCTGTTCGGTTTTGTTCATGCCTTTCTTACTGGTAAATTCTTTTGACAATGAAGAAGCTTCAAAGAGTGTGCTTCCATGAACATCATCAACAAACTGTACATAGATCTGTTTGTTGCTTCGAAAGACAGTCATCCGCGGAATTTCCTTTGTCCCGCTCATTCTTTTCCGAATCCTATGTTTGATTCTGATTCTTCTTTCCTGCTTTGTTAAAGCCATTTCAATAAATATTAAAAATATTATACACTTGCAGCAGATTTCCCTGCTTTCTTCCGCAATTGCTCGCCCACAAACTTAATACCTTTCCCCTTGTATGGTTCTGGTGGACGCAACGATCGTATTTTTGCCGCCACCTGTCCGATGAGCTGTTTGTCGGCACTGGTTAGTGTAATGATCGGATTACTTCTTCGTTCGGTTTTGGTTTCCAGTTTGACCTCTTTCGGAAGTTTAATATAAATATCATGCGAATAGCCCAGGCTAAGCTCAAGAATTTGTCCTTTAGCTTCAGCTTTATAACCAACTCCAACCAATTCCTGCTGAATAGTGTATCCTTGTGTAACCCCTACGACCATGTTATGAAGTAAAGCCCTGTATAATCCATGAAGTGCCTTATGCCTTTTCTGATCGGTAGGACGGACAACGATAATCTGACCATCTTCAACGTTGATTTTTATATCGGGATCAACTTTTTGTTTCAGCTCCCCTTTAGCACCTTTAATCGTAACGGTATTGTCTTTTCCGACTTCTACGGTTACTCCTGCAGGCAGTTTAATAGGTAATTTACCAATTCGTGACATGTTTATTCAGGTTTAATAAACGTAACATAATACTTCACCACCAATATTCTTAATACGGGCTTCCTTGTCGGTCATAACTCCCTGGGAAGTGGAAAGAATTGCGATTCCCAAGCCATTCAATACACGGGGCAAATTATCTTTCCCAGCATATTTCCGCAATCCTGGCTTACTAACCCGCTCTAAACTTTTTATGGCCGGATGTTTTGTTTCAGGGTTATATTTAAGAGCAATCTTAATACTTCCCTGTGGTCCATCGTTTTCAAATTTATAATTGAGTATATACCCTTTATCATAGAGGATACGGGTTATATCTCTTTTGATATTTGAGGCTGGAATTTCAACTACACGGTGATTGGCCTGAATGGCATTCCGAATTCTTGTTAAAAAATCTGCTATTGGATCAGTCATATTTCTAGTTCAATTATCTAATCATAAATACATTTTACCAACTGGCTTTTTTAACACCAGGTATCAATCCCTGCGAAGCCATTTCGCGAAATGATATCCTGCTGATACCAAATTGCCGCATATACCCTTTCGGCCTGCCGGTGAGTTTACATCGATTGTGTAAGCGAATAGGATTAGAATTTCTAGGCAGTTTGCTAAGTCCCTGATAGTCACCTTCGGCCTTCAGTTTTGCTCTTCTTTCGGCATATCGGGCAACTAATTTAGCGCGTTTTACTTCGCGAGCTTTCATTGATTCTTTTGCCATACTGCTAACTCTTTTTTGTTGTTTTAAATGGTATTCCAAATTCACTTAAAAGTGCCATTGCTTCTTCATCGTTTTTGGCCGTTGTTACAAATGTTATTTCCATACCCAGGATTTTATCAATTTTATCGATGTCGATCTCGGGGAAAATAATTTGTTCAGTAATTCCTAATGTATAATTTCCACGACCATCGAGATTTGCTGATACTCCTTTAAAATCACGAATACGAGGAAGTGCTACACAAATAAGCCGTTCCAGAAATTCATACATCTTGTCCCTGCGGAGGGTAACCTTAACGCCAATAGGCATTGCTCTCCTTAATTTGAAGTTAGATATGTCTTTTTTAGACATAGTCTGAACCGCTTTCTGACCAACTATTGTGGTAAGCTGTTCCTGTGCAGTATCGATTAATTTCTTATCAGCAACTGCCTGTCCAACGCCCTGGTTGACAACTATTTTTGAGAGGCGTGGTACCTGCATCACTGTTGTATAGTTATACTGCTTCGTCAGTGCCGGGATAATTTCCTCCCTATATTTTTTCTTAAGATTAGGTTCGTAAGCCATTACTTAATCTCCTCTCCTGATTTTTTAGAATATCTTACTAGTTTACCTTTCTCATTACGCCTTCTTCCAATTCGTGTAGGTACACCGGAAGTAGGATCAAGAAGCATCACGTTGGAAATATGAACCGGGGCTTCTTTCTTAATGATTCCACCATTCGGATTCTTGGCATTGGGCTTAGTATGTTTCGAAATCATATTGATCCCTTCAACAACTACACGGTCTTTATCGCGATCGACTTCCAATACCCGGCCCTTCTGACCTTTATATTCACCAGTGTTGATGAATACGGTATCACCTTTTTTAATATTTAATTTCTTCTGCATTACAGTACTCTTTATTATAATACTTCAGGTGCCAATGAAACAATTTTCATGTATTTATCGCGCAATTCACGGGCAACAGGTCCAAAGATACGCGTGCCACGAATCTCGCCCAGATTATTCAGCAGAACTACTGCATTATCGTCAAATCGGATATAGGATCCATCGGGACGACGAATTTCTTTTTTCGTTCGCACGACAACTGCTTTACTAACTGTTCCTTTTTTCACCTCACCTGAGGGAATGGCACTTTTAACCGTTACGACTATAGTATCGCCAATAGAAGCATATTTCTTCCTGGTACCTCCCAGCACCCTGATACAGAGGACTTCTTTGGCTCCGCTGTTGTCGGCAACTGCCATTCTAGATTCTTGTTGTATCATGACTATTTAGCTCTTTCAATAATTTCAACTAATCTCCAACATTTATTTTTGCTGAGCGGACGAGTTTCCATTATTTTAACTACATCACCAACGTTGCTCTCGTTCTTTTCGTCGTGTGCCATCAGCTTGGTTGTTTTATTCACAAACTTACCATAAATAGGATGTTTAACTTTCCGTTTCACGGCAATAACAATGGATTTCTCCATATTGTTGCTAATAACAACACCGATACGCTCTTTTCTAAGGTTTCTAGTTTCCATTAGATATTGTTAATCGTTACTTTAATTCATTCAATTGTTTCTGACGCAATACTGTCATCATTCGGGCAATATTGCGGCGTACAGTTTTAATCTTCATCGGATTATCAAGCGGAGAAATTGCATGATTGAGCTTCATTTTAACCAGAATGCTCTTTTCGGCATCAATTCTTTCCTGAAGTTCTTTCAGTGTAAGTTCTCGTATTTCAACTGCCTTCATCTCGGGTATATTTTAATTTTCAACGTAATCGCGTCGTACAATAAACTTTGTTGGAATGGGTAGCTTTTGTGCACCCAGCCTGAGAGCTTCCTTTGCTACTTCCATTGGTACTCCTTCAGCCTCGATGAGTATACGACCAGGGGTTACCGGAACAACAAAACCTTCAGGAGCACCTTTTCCTTTACCCATACGCACTTCAGCAGGTTTTTTGGTGATCGGCTTATCGGGAAAAACACGGATCCATATTTGTCCTTCTCTCTTCATATGCCTGGTGACAGCCTGTCTCGCAGCTTCAATCTGACGACCAGATATCCATGCTTCCTGAAGTGCCTTTATTCCAAAGGAGCCGAACGATAATTGGTTACCCCTCTGGGCATTGCCTTTCATCTTGCCCTTTTGGCTTCTTCTATACTTAGTTTTCTTTGGTTGTAACATTTTTCAAATAATTATCTTATCGACAAAACATGCTGATTATTTTCTTCTTTTCTTGAAGTTTCCTTTAGGCTTTGCAGCTGGTTTGGTTGCACCAATGTTTGGCGACAGGTCAATTTTACCATACACCTCACCGCGACATATCCATACCTTAATACCGATAAGTCCGACCTTTGTATTTGCTTCAGCTATAGCATAATCGATATTGGCGCGAAGTGTATGTAACGGTGTCCTTCCCTCTTTATACATCTCGGAACGAGCCATTTCAGCACCTCCCAGACGACCGGAAATCATAACCTTGATTCCTTCAGCTCCCATCCGCATAGTAGAAGCAATAGCCATTTTAATAGCCCTCCGGTAAGAAATCCTACCTTCAACCTGACGAGCAATATTGTTGGCAACAATGGTAGCATCAAGTTCGGGGCGCTTTACCTCGAAGATATTGATCTGAACCTCCTTACTGGTTATCTTCTTCAACTCTTCTTTCAGCTTATCAACTTCCTGACCACCTTTACCGATAATAATACCAGGTCGAGCAGTATTTACTGTCACTGTAATTAATTTCAGTGTGCGCTCTATTACAATTTTTGAGATACTCGCTTTAGCAAGACGGGCATTTAAATAGTCACGGATACGTTCATCCTCCACTATCTTATCGGCATAGTTTTTTCCGCCATACCAGTTAGAATCCCATCCTTTGATGATTCCTAACCTGTTGCTTATCGGATTTACTTTTTGTCCCATTAATTGATATTAATTTGTTTTATTCTCTTTTACTTTCGTAGTTTTTTTAACTTTTGTTGTTTTTTCAGCTTTTGTGCTTTTTTCAACTTTGGCAGGTTTTTCAATTTGTTCAGTCTGTTCAACTTTTGCGGCTTTTACAGATTTCTCAGGTTTGTTGTTTAGATTATCCAAGACAACAGTAACATGATTTGACCGTTTGCGGATGCGATAGGCTCTTCCCTGTGGCGCTGGCTGAATACGTTTAAGCATTCTTGCCTGATCAACAAAAATTTCTTTTACAACCAGGTTGCTGTCTTCAAGTCGAACATTCTCATTTTTAACCTGCCAGTTCGATATAGCTGACATAACAAGTTTTTCGAGCTTTCTGGATGCATCCTTTGCATTATACCGAAGAATATCGAGCGCACGATTTACATTTTCACCTCGTATCAAATCGGCTACAAGTCTCATCTTTCGGGGTGATGAAGGACAATTTCTGAGCACTGCGGTATAGGTTGCCTTTTTTGCTTCCTTCATTTGCTCAGCTCTATTTCTTTTTCTTGCTCCCATTTTACAATTTACTTTTTGTCTGTTTCTGACAAGTATTATTTCTGTTTACCACCGTGACCTCTGAAGATCCTGGTAGGCGCAAATTCTCCCAGCTTATGTCCAACCATATTTTCGGTAATATAAACAGGTATGAATTTATTTCCATTGTGTACAGCTATGGTGTGCCCAACGAAATCAGGGGAGATCATTGAACGTCGTGACCAGGTTTTAATAACCTGTTTCTTATTCGATTGATTCATCTCCATTACTCTTTTCTCGAGTTTTAATTCGATAAACGGGCCTTTTCTAAGCGAGCGACTCATATTATCTCAATTATTTATTAGGTTTTCTTCTTTCGACAATATACTTATTAGACAGATTCTTCTTGCTTCGAGTTTTATAACCCTTGGCAGGAATACCCTTTCTGGATCTGGGATGTCCTCCTGATGCACGACCTTCGCCACCTCCCATAGGATGATCAACCGGGTTCATAGCAACACCCCTGTTACGAGGCCTTCGTCCTAACCAGCGATTTCTTCCGGCTTTTCCTGATTTTTCAATCTGATGATCGGAATTTGATACTGTTCCAACAGTGGCTTTACAAGTAGTAAGTATCATGCGCGATTCTCCCGAAGGAAGTTTAATAATTGCATGCTTACCATCGCGTGAAGTTAACTGGGCATAGGAACCAGCGCTTCGTGCGAGAACTCCTCCCTGTCCGGGTCTGAGTTCTATATTATGGATAAGAGTACCCAGTGGAATTTCACTAAGTGCAAGGGAATTCCCTACCTCAGGAGCTATTCCCTGACCAGACCTTATGGTTTGTCCGACTTTTAATCCATTCGGAGCGATGATGTATCTTTTTTCTCCGTCTTCATATACAACCAATGCAATCCGGGCTGTACGATTGGGATCATATTCTATTGCTGAAACAGTTCCGGATATTCCATCCTTATCGCGGAGAAAATCGATCATCCTATATCTTCTTTTATGCCCTCCTCCAATGTATCGCATTGTCATTCTTCCGGAATTATTCCGGCCACCGGTCCGTTTAAGAGGTCTTAGCAAAGACTTTTCAGGAGTATCTTTCGTTATTTCTTCGAAAGTACTTATGATCTTGTGTCTCTGACCTGGAGTAACAGGTTTTAGTTTTCTAATTGCCATATTGATCAGATATTGCTATAAAAATCAATTATATCACCTTCTGCTAATGTCACGATCGCCTTTTTCAGTGAATTTGAACGTCCACTGATAACACCTGTACGAGTGAAGCGTGACTTATTCTTACCTGCATATATACAGGTATTGACAGCAAGAACATTTACACCGTACATTTCTTCGACAGCCTTCTTAATTTGAAGTTTATTGGCTTTTCTGTCGACAATAAATCCAAACCGGTTAAGGCTTTCGCCCTGGCCAGTCATTTTTTCGGTTACTATGGGTCTAATCAAAATATCCATATCCAACTTCTTTCTGTTTTATTTGTCTTGTTGAAGGTTCTTGAGTGAACTCTCAATAAATACCAAATTTGAAGCATGCATGATCTCGTATGTATTTAACTCTGAGATAGTCAGAACTTTAGCATCCTTCAGATTTCGAGACGACAAATATATGTTTTTATTCGGTTCGTCAAGTATCATAAGCGACTTTTTATCGCTTATATTCAGTTTGTTAAGAAGATCTGTATATTTTTTTGTTTTTGGGGCATCGAATTTAAAATCCTCCACAACAAGAATAGCATTTCCTTTTGCTTTGTATGTAAGCGCTGAATTTTTAGCAAGCAGTTTTACTTTTTTATTCAGTTTAAAATCATAATCGCGTGGTTGCGGGCCAAAGATTCTTCCTCCCCCGCGAAATACCGGCGATTTAATACTTCCAGCCCGAGCTGTACCAGTTCCTTTCTGCCTTTTAATTTTCCTTGTACTACCGGCAACCTCACCCCGATGTTTCGATTTATGGGTTCCCTGTCGTTTATTGGCAAGATACTGTTTTACATCGAGATAGATGGCATGATCATTTGGCTCGATTCCAAAGATTGAATCTTTTAATTCAACTTTTCGGCCAGTTTCCTTACCTGCTATAGATAATACTGCTAATTCCATTATTTTTCAATTATAACATAAGAACCATTGGATCCTGGAACAGATCCTTTAAGCATCAGAATATTTTGTTCAGGAATAACTTTTACAATCCTAAGATTAAGCTCTTTCACCGCTTTTCCACCCATTCGTCCGGCCATACGAAGACCTTTGAAAACGCGCGAAGGATGCGAAGAGGCACCCACTGAACCCGGAGCACGCAACCGGTTATGCTGACCGTGAGTTGTATCACCTACTCCATTGAAATTATGTCGTCTGATTACACCCTGGAATCCTTTACCTTTTGAGTTGGCTTTTACATCAACCCAAATATCATTCTTGAAGTAATCTACAGTAATAACGTCGCCTAGTTTCCAATCCTTTTCAAATCCGCGAAGTTCAACTACCTTCACTTTGGGTGAAGCATTGGCCTTTTTGAAATGACCAATCATCGCCTTGGTGGTACTCTTCTCCCGTTTTTCATCGAATGCTAACTGAACGGCATTATATCCATCCGATTCGATGCTTTTTATCTGAGTTACTGTACATGGTCCAACTTCAAGAACAGTGCAGGGTACATTATTTCCATTCTCATCGAAAATGGAAGTCATTCCTAACTTTTTTCCAATTAATCCTGGCATCGCTTTTACGTTTTAAGCAATTATACTTTAATTTCAACTTCAACTCCACTCGGAAGTTCAAGCTTCATGAGAGCATCAATAGTCTTAGGAGTAGAACTATAAATGTCAAGAAGACGTTTGAACGAAGAAAGTTGAAACTGTTCTCTTGATTTTTTATTTACAAACGGTGACCGCAACACTGTAAAAACTCTTTTATGCGTTGGCAGCGGAATGGGCCCGCTTACCACAGCACCGGTTGACTTCACTGTTTTAACGATTTTCTCTGCAGATTTATCTACAAGATTATGGTCGTACGATTTCAGTTTTATTCTAATTTTCTGGCTCATTCTGATCCATTATATAATTATACAACTGCTTTTGTTCCTTTAATTTTTTCAATGATACCCACCGCTATATTTTCCGGAACTTCTTCGTAATGAGAAAATTCCATGGTATTGGTAGCCCGGCCTGAAGTAAGTGTTCTAAGTATGGTTACATATCCAAACATTTCAGCCAGCGGAACTTTAGCTTTTATTACACGGGCTCCGGCTTTAGACTCCATCCCCTCAACCTGACCCCTGCGACGGTTAAAATCGGCAATCACATCGCCCATATATTCTTCCGGAGTAACAACTTCTGTTGACATTACCGGTTCAAGAAGAACTGATTTTGCTTTTTTTAATCCGTGGCGGAAAGCTTGTTTTGCACATATTTCAAATGAGAGAGAGTCGGAATCGACAGCATGGTATGATCCATCCTTCAAAACAACTTTAAGACTTTCTACGGGGTAACCGGCAAGAACTCCATTGCGCATGGCTTCGCGGAAACCTTTCTGGATAGATGGAATATATTCGCGCGGTATATTCCCTCCTCTGATTTCATCAACAAATTGCAATCCTTTTTCGCCCTCATCAACAGGTGAAAAAACAACCTGAATATCGGCAAATTTTCCACGACCCCCGGTCTGCTTTTTAAATACTTCGCGATGTTCAACTAAATTGGTTATTGCCTCTTTATAGGAAACTTGCGGTGCACCAACGTTACATTCTACTTTAAATTCACGTTTCAGACGATCGACAAGTATTTCCAGATGCAGTTCGCCCATTCCATTAATAACGGTCTGGCCTGAATCAGGATCCACTTTAACTTTAAATGTAGGATCCTCTTCGGCAAGTTTATTCAGAGCGATACCCATACGATCGATATCAGCCTGTGTTTTAGGTTCAATGGCAACGCCTATAACCGGATCGGGAAAAGTCATCGATTCAAGTGAAATCTGATGTTTAAAATCGCACAGCGTATCGCCTGTAACAAGATCTTTAAATCCTACTCCTGCACAGATATCTCCAGCTTCAACAAACTCGCGGGGATTTTGCTTGTTAGCATGCATCTGGTATAACTTATTTATCCGCTCTTTCTTGCCTGTTCGCGGATTAAAGACTGTATCACCTGCATGTATTGTCCCTGAGTAAACACGCAGATACACCAATCGCCCGACAAACGGATCTGTAGCAATCTTGAAAGCAAGAGCTGCAAGCGGTTGTGCCGGATCGGGTTTACGTTCAATTATCTCGTCATTCTTGGGATTAATACCGTGAACGGCTTCAATATCCAGAGGACTGGGGAGTAAATTGGTAACAGCATCAAGAAGACGTTGTATACCTTTATTTTTAAATGCTGATCCACAGAGAACCGGAACTATTTTCCTGCTAATTACAGCCTGGCGCGTGTGTTCCATGAACTCTTCAACGGTGATCTTGGTACGATCTTCAAAGAATCTTTCGAGCAGGTCATCGTCGGTTTCACAGACAGCCTCAATAAGTTTTTCCCTCCATTCTTCTACCAGATCAACCATATCTTCAGGGATGTCGCAATACTCATAGCGCATTCCCAGAGTCTTGTCTTCAAGCCAAACAATTGCTCTACGTTCAATAAGATCAACTATTCCGGTGAATTGATCTTCATGGCCAATGGGTAATTGCATAGGAACCGGATTAGCGCCGAGCCTTTCTTTAATCTGGTTGACTACTCCAAAGAAATCGGAGCCAACCCTGTCCATTTTATTGATAAAAGCTAACCTGGGAACGCCATATTTGTCGGCCTGTCGCCATACTGTTTCAGATTGGGGTTCTACACCACCAACAGCGCAGAACACAGCAATAGCTCCATCGAGTACCCTGAGAGAGCGTTCGACTTCAACTGTAAAGTCGACATGCCCGGGTGTATCAATGATATTGATCTTATATTCCTGATTATTGTTTTTCCAGTAGCAGGTAGTAGCTGCTGAAGTGATTGTAATCCCCCGCTCCTGTTCCTGAACCATCCAGTCCATGGTAGCAGCACCATCATGAACTTCGCCCATGCGATGAGTAATGCCGGTGTAAAAGAGAATTCTTTCGGTAGTGGTAGTCTTACCGGCATCAATATGGGCCATTATCCCTATATTCCTTGTATATTTAAGGTTAGAATCCATTCAAAATACTAATTATCAGCTAGCAACTATATATACCCCAATTGTCAAAAAACCCAGTTAAAATCTGAAATGTGCAAACGCCTTGTTTGCTTCAGCCATTTTATGAGTATCTTCTTTTTTCTTAAATGCTCCACCTTCCTCGTTATATGCTGCAAGAATTTCTGCTGCGAGCTTTTCGCTCATTGAGCGACCTCCCCGCTGCCTGGCGTAGGAGATCAGGTTCTTCATAGAGATCGATATTTTCCTGTCGGGTCTGATTTCGGTAGGTACCTGAAAGGTTGCACCACCAACTCTCCGGCTTTTAACCTCGACCTGAGGAGTAATATTTTCCAATGCTTTTTTCCAAATGTCCAGAGCAGAACTACCTAAATCTTTACTCTTCTTATCAACGATATCCATAGCATCATAAAAAATACCGTAAGCAGTACTTTTTTTGCCACGTAACATCATGTTATTAACAAACCTGGTAACTAACTGATCATTAAACCTTGGATCAGGCAATATGATTCTCTTTCTTGGTTTTGTCTTTCTCATTTCTTACTCCACCTTAATGATTATTTCTTAGGTCTTTTTGCTCCATATTTTGACCTGCGTTGTGTTCTGCCATCAACACCTGCAGTATCCAAAGCACCCCTGATAAGATGGTAGCGGACTCCGGGAAGGTCTTTTACCCTGCCTCCACGAATCAGAACAACTGAGTGTTCTTGGAGGTTATGTCCTTCGCCGGGAATGTATGCGTTCACTTCTTTGCCATTGGTTAATCTGACCCTGGCTACTTTGCGCATCGCAGAATTTGGTTTTTTTGGAGTTGTTGTATATACCCGAACACATATCCCACGGCGCTGCGGACAAGAATCCAATGCGGGCGCTTTACTTTTATCTTCAATCTTACTTCTTCCTTTTCGGACTAGTTGCTGTATTGTTGGCATACAAACTTTTTTATGATTTTTCTT
The DNA here is from genome assembly GCA_964634105.1 of uncultured Bacteroidales bacterium. Lineage (GTDB taxonomy): Bacteria > Bacteroidota > Bacteroidia > Bacteroidales > UBA10428 > UBA10428. The sequence continues at coordinate 35,099 of CAZWIU010000021.1, forward strand.
TAAAATCGGCTCGCAAAATTAGAGGTTTTTTTATTAAATGCAATATAAGCCCTAAAATTATTTTAGGATTCTTGATAAAAATCTTCATTTAATTAAATGTATTGACAAACCGGATGCAATCATTCTATTTAATAAGGTAATACTGGCCGGATATACTATCAAGAAAAAACCCGGCCAAACTTAACTGAACCGGGTTTTCCAACAATCTTATAAAAAAATACAATCTTATGCTTTTGCTGCTTTTGTAAAGCCCGTTATCAGTGATAGTAATAAATATAGGAGTATGGTGAGAAGAATACCTTCTATTTTGAAAACGATAAGCAGGGCAACTCCGGCGATGATAAGTATATATTGAATCAAGTTCTTTTTAATACCATAACCATCGAATTTTAAGCTAAGCATCCTGAAGGTTGAAACCATCCATATTGCCAGAATGATTATTACTGTTAATACAAAATAAATATTCAAAATAATTGCTCTTATTGCTTCGCTTTCAGTGGATCCAAGTATCAACCAGATTGATGCAACAACCATGGCTGCAGCCGGGGTTGGCAATCCCCTGAAAACGCTTTTACCCGTATCGGCAACATTATATCTCGCAAGCCGTATTGCAGCAGCAATAATAAAAAACATAGAACAGAACAACAATAAATCCTGATCAAACCGGCTGGAGATAACTTCAAATGTGCTTTGATCGGATTGTTTTGTTAAGACAAGTATTATCCAGTTGAATAAGATAACGGTGGGAGCAACACCAAAGCTTACCACATCGGCGAGGGAATCTAGCTGAATTCCAAAATCAGATTTTGCATTCAGCGCCCTGGCGACGAATCCATCTAAAAAATCAAACAGAGCTGCTAAAAAGATAAGCCAACCTGCATTGTATTCATTCTGACCTTTAAAAACAGTGATTATGGCGGCACAACCAAGCAACAGATTGATAATTGTAAGTGTATTTGGAAATATGTACCTGATATTTTTCATGTAGTTGTATTAATATTTAACCTAAAGGTAAAAAAAATAATTTAGAATTATTCCTTCCCTTGTTATCATCAATAATAAGGTATTGGAATATTGTTACCTACAAGAATATTCAGGCTAGCAAACGAGTATTGAAATTATTCCTATTTTTGCATAAAACTAGCAGGCATCAAGATGAAAATTGCAATTGATTTTGACGGGACGATCGTTGAGCACCGCTATCCGCAGATTGGTGAGGAAAAGCTTTTCGCTTTCGAGACACTGAAACAACTTCAGAAATTAGGGCATAGCCTGATATTGTGGAGTTTCAGGCACGGAAAAGAGCTGGATGAAGCAGTTGAGTTTTGTAAAAAAAGGGGAATCGAGTTTTATGCGATAAATAAAAGTTATCCGGAAGAAGAATTTGATCCTAACACTTCAAGCCGTAAAATTGACGTAGATCTATTTATTGACGACCGGAATGTTGGAGGTTTCCCCGGGTGGAGCGAAATCTGGCAAATGATCAATCCCGATTCTATTGATTCAGATTACAGCGACCTCAGCAATCTTGCAGTAAAAGGAACTTTTTCAGTTGGCAGCCGTCTGAAAAAGTTTTTCAAATAACAATCCATATTCCATGAAGTTTTCACATTCTACATTGAATACCATTCTCTTTCTCATCTTTATACTTCTCATTACATGCAATGCCGGGTCGAAAGATCATGCCGACATGGATGCTGTTAAACCTAAAAAAGTTTTCACCTTACTGGAGCCTTCTCTTGATCAGGTTTTTTCATACGATGATACAATCCATGTTGAGATTGTAACTGAAAAGAAGGGCATTCACCCCGATTCTGTCCACGTTTATTCTGGTGGAATACTGATAGCAAAAGAAATTATATCACCCTTATCTTTTTCACGATCATCCTTTTTCCAACGAGTTGGACGGCAGGATATACGTCTTATAGTGTATTATAACGACACGCTTTTGCAATCACTTACTACCAGGATCACGGTCCTTTCGGATATTGAACCGGAAGCTCTATCCTATTCGGTTATCAGAAAATTACCACACGATAAAGATGCGTATACTCAGGGCCTCTTTTTTTACCGTGGCTTCCTCTTCGAAAGTACCGGCCAGAAAGGCCAATCGCGATTACTGAAAGTGGATCCGCAAGATGGTAAAATTCTTCTGGACCGGCATCTTGGTGAAGAATTTTTTGGTGAGGGTATCACACGATGGAAAGAATATATTTACCAGCTTACATATCAGCAAAAGGTTGGATTCGTGTATGATCTTGAATCATTCCGCCAGGTAAGGGAATTTGATCTTCAGACCATGGAAGGATGGGGCCTGACAAATGATGAGAAGTCACTGATAGTCAGCGATGGCTCTTCGGTCCTCTATTTTTATGATCCGGAATATTATACCCAGACAGGGCAACTGGATGTGTGCGATACCCGGGGCCTTGTAACGCGCCTTAATGAGCTTGAATTTGTTCAGGGATTTATATGGGCCAATGTTTATGGCGAGCCCTTCATAGTAAAAATTGATGCCGAAAGCGGAAAGGTAGTGGCAAAACTTGATCTCAGTAAACTTATTCCCAACGATATTCCGCGCGATTTCGATCATGTTCTGAATGGTATAGCCTATGCACCTGAGAAAAATACATTTTATATTACAGGTAAACTCTGGCCGGTAATGTACGAAATCCAACTCACTGAGTAGTTAATACCCTCGCAGATCGCCCTGATTCACTCGGTTGCGACTGGTTGAAAATCCTGTTGATAACCTGTTCATAACGTGAAAATAAAATGTTTACAAAAGTAAAATCGTGAAAAATCCGATCGGGTTATTAAGTGCTATTTTTGAAACCACAATCCAAAAAAATATCCTATACTTGCGTACATATAAAAATTAATTAAACATAAAAATTCTGCATGGGAAAACTGATCGCTCTGGCAAACCAAAAAGGCGGTGTTGGTAAGACAACCACAGCAATTAACCTGGCTGCAAGTCTGGCTGTCCTGGAAAAGAAAGTACTTATTATAGATGCCGATCCTCAGGCAAATGCTACATCGGGAATCGGATTGGATGTCAGGAATATTGAAAAAAGTATATACGAGTGCCTTATTGATGGTATTGAGGCAAAAGATGTAATTATTAAGTCGGAAATTGAAGGCATGGATATCGTTCCGTCGCATATCGACCTGGTAGGAGCTGAAATTGAGATGCTAAATATGGATCAGCGCGAGCACATGCTGAAAAAAGTGATTACTCCGGTGAAAGATCAGTACGACTATCTGCTTATCGATTGTTCTCCATCGCTCGGTTTAATTACTGTTAATGCGCTTACAGCAGCCGACTCAGTGATGATTCCGGTCCAGTGTGAATATTTTGCACTGGAAGGCCTTGGCAAACTTCTTAATACTATAAAGATAATTCAGGGCAGACTTAATCCTGACCTTGAAATTGAAGGTTTTGTCCTGACCATGTACGACTCACGCCTGAGGCTCTCAAACCAGGTGGTTGATGAAGTCCGTAAGCACTTCCAGCAAATGGTTTTTGATACTATTGTCCAACGTAATATCAAGCTGAGTGAAGCTCCAAGTTTTGGAAAACCAGTAGTTCTTTACGATGCTGAATCAAAAGGCTCGGTGAATTATCTGAACCTTGCCCGTGAACTGATTACCAAAAATGAGGAAGTAGAAGTATAATTTTTTCTGATAAACGGCGAACATTGCGAAAATGGCACAAAAAAACGCACTAGGAAGAGGGTTAGGAGCATTGATAGATGCTGAAAGCGAACAAGCAAACAGGCATTCTCAACCAAAAAAAATGAGCGGGGTTGCAGAGATACTCATGAGTGATATCGATGCCAATCCCTACCAGCCCAGAACCATATTTGATGCTGAATCACTTGAAGAACTTGCTGATTCTATCAAAGAGATCGGAATTATTCAACCCATCACCGTACGACGAATCGATAACAACCGTTATCAGCTTATTTCGGGTGAGAGAAGGTTGAGGGCTGCTAAAATGGCAGGATTAGACCGGATCCCAGCCTATATCCGCGAAGCTAACGATGCCAACCTCCTTGAAATGGCGTTAATTGAAAACATTCAACGCGAGGATCTCGATGCAATCGAAATCGCGATAAGCTATCAGCGTCTGATCGACGAATGTTCGCTCACTCAGGAATCGCTCAGTCAGCGTGTCGGAAAAAAAAGAGCCACTGTAGCTAACTATCTGCGGTTACTTAAACTCCCCGCAGAAATTCAGCTTGGTATACGCGATCAGAAGGTTAGTATGGGGCACGCTCGCTCTCTTGTTAGTATTGATGATCCGAAAGCCCAACTTAAAATCTATAATAAGATTGTTGATCAGGAACTCTCTGTCAGAAAAGTTGAAGAAATAGTCAGGAAGCTGAGCGATGAGGTTCCTGCCGAGGAAATTGAGAAAGAAAAACCGCAACGGGATTATGAAGCGTTAAAACAACATCTGAAAAAATATTTTAATTCAAATATTGGATTCCAGCGTAATAATAATGGCAGTGGCAAAATCGTTATTCCGTTCAAAACTGATGAAGATTTGGAAAGAATAATTGCTATTTTTGACAAACTGAATACATGAAACTGCCAGCAAACTTGAGCCATACTAAGAAAATAATATATAAAACAAGCATCCTGTGGGGTGCTTTGTTTTTTATTATATCTCAACTCTGCGGGCAGGATACTCTTCGACCCGTTAAAGCTGCCCATACAATGCCTGATTCAAACCTGGTTGCCAAAAAACGATTGGCAGCAACATCAGATACATCAACAGAAGCATTGGTTAATGTAAAAAAAACAGGTGCTGATAACAAACCTGCAAAAAAGAAATGGACACCCGTACCGGAACGTGCTACTATCCTGTCGGCAGTGTTGCCAGGACTTGGACAAGCCTATAACCGGAAATACTGGAAAATACCCATTATCTATGCCACCGGTGGCGTTTTATACTACTATTATTATATTAACCACGAAGAATATATTTATAACAAAGAACAGTACCTGTTGGAGAAAGCTAAAGGTGATGCAAAGGATGCAACAGCAATGGAAAGGTATCAGAATATATTTCAGGAAAAACGGAAAAAAAGTGAATATAAACTCATGCTGATCGGGGTTCTGTATGTTGCCAATGTTGTTGATGCGATGGCCGATGCATACTTTACCTCGTATAATATAAGCGATGATCTTTCGCTTAAAATCAAGCCTTCATTGCTTCCGGAACCTTGCTTATCATCTTCAAATTTTTCATATGGAATTACATTAAGTTTAAACTTCAAATAACAGAATCATGAGAAAAGGACAGACCGCTTTAGCAGCTTTAATGAATCTCAGTATCATTGCTACGGCTAATATCGACCCTGCCGATACTACAAGAATATACCTGGCTGATACCATGTCGGTCAACAAAGAAATTTATGACACTGTCGTTTCAAATTTCGATTCCAATCTCGATAGTATGATGAACCTATACTATGTTAAGGAAGCACTGCCGAAAGATTATCTTAAAGCACCGATGATTGATACACTTGCTCCAGATTTTCCTGATTCCGTTTATATTGCGCGACTGGCTGCCATCCCAACAACTGTTGAGCTGACCTATAATCGCGTTGTGAAGAACTATATCGATGCTTATACAAAGAAAAAACGTCAATCGGTCGAAGTAATGCTTGGCTTAGCCGAACATTACTTCCCGATATTCGATGAAATATTCGATTATTATGATATCCCGAATGAAATGAAGTATATGTCGATCATTGAGTCGGCATTGAATCCAAAAGCATATTCGCGCACCCGTGCTGTGGGAATCTGGCAGTTTATGTACGGGACAGGGCGTATGTACGGGCTTGAGATAAACAGCCTCGTCGATGAACGTCGCGATCCTATAAAATCTACCGATGCAGCCGCCAGACTCTCGCGTGATCTGTATAATATCTATGGCGACTGGTTGCTTGTGATCGCTGCATATAACTGCGGACCAGGCAATGTTAACCGTGCTATACGCCGTTCAGGAGGGAAAACAAACTATTGGGATATTTATTACTATCTCCCCCGTGAAACTCGTGGCCATGTTCCTGCATTTATTGCAGCAACCTATGTGATGAATTATTATGCCGAACATAAGCTGGTGCCTGCTATGGTTGACCTGCCCATCGAAACGGATACAATTCTTATTAAGGAACCTCTTCACTTCAAGCAGGTAGCCGACGTGCTTGGAGTTCCTCTCCAGGAGATACGCGACCTGAATCCTCAATTCCGGAACGATATTGTTCCTGCCGGTAAAAAATTCTATTCCCTTGCTTTACCTGAGGATTACATACTAAGTTTTATTGATTACGAGGATTCCATATTTCATTACCAGGATTCCATTCTGTTTGATCCAGCAAAAATAACAACTACACCAACTACACGCGATTATGCCAGCTTCGTTCCTGAGCCTCCGGGAGACGATTATGTAAAAATTATCTATACAGTCAAGTCGGGCGACGCTGTAGGCCTTATTGCTGATTGGTACGATGTGCGTGTTTCTGATATCAATTACTGGAATAATATCCGGAGAAATATGATACGTTCAGGCCAAAAAATCACTATTTATAAACATAAGAATATAGCTCATAAATATAAGGGAATCGACGCTATGACTTTTGCGGAAAAACAGGCCATGATCGGTAAACCTGCTACTGCTGAGACTATAAAACCTTCTGCAAAAGATGAAAATAATGGAAACTTTGTATACTATAAAGTACAGTGGGGGGATACATTATGGGATATTGCTAAAAAATATCCGGGGGTTACTGATACCGATATTATGCGCCTGAATAATATCACTGACGCCAGTAAAATTAAGCCAGGTCAGACTTTGAAGATCAAGCCAAAAAGTTAATGTATCATTTTTGCGGGTATGTGGGTCAAACCGCAGATAACACTTCTTTTCCTTCTTTCGGTGCTAACCATTTTGTTGGTTATTGCTGCTGTATTTCCTGAGAAAGGAATATCCATTGCACAGGAGTTAAACATTAAGTTCGCTTCGCCAAGCGATATATTTAGTGTCGAAAAGATACAGTATGCTGATATTTCTGAAATTATCAAGGCAAATGCCCTGGTTAGTGATAGTGTTATTGATGATACAACCCACTTTAACAGTAATGATGTTTGGGACACAGTACGTGCCGATGCCGACAGCCTGAAACAAAGTACATGGAAATTACAATTCCCAAGAAACAACAAGAAAATTCTGGACAAGGCTTTTCGTGCTTTCGAGAACGCTTCGTCTTCTTCAAAACCTGTACGTGTTTTACACTATGGCGACTCGCAGATTGAAGGTGACCGAATAACATCATTACTCAGGAATAATCTGCAAAAGAAATTTGGCGGTATGGGAGTAGGCCTTGTACCCGTGGAACAACCTTACGATTTCTCATTTTCCATTACCCAGGAAACTAATCCCGGCTGGTTGTGCTATACTATCTACGGCGAAAGAGATACCAGCATTTCTACCAATCGTTATGGCCTCCTTGCCAGTTTCTGCAGATTCAGTCCCGATCCGGATACTACAAAAAATACGAATAAACCGGTTGAAGCTTGGGTTTCGTTCTCCAGCTCACCTTATTCCTATTCCAATACAAAGTATTTTCAGCAATGCAGGGTATTATACAGCCATAACCGGGAACCCTTCATCGTTGAACTCTATCAGGACAATTCAATGATTGATGCAGATATGTATCCTTCAACTTCATCTCTGAAAACAATAAAATGGTCGTTTGATAATCCTGTTTCGGAACTAAAAATACTTTTTAAAGGAACCAGCAGTCCGGATATTTATGGGATTGCCCTGGACGGACTTTCGGGAATTGCAGTTGATAATATTGCAATGCGGGGAAGCTCCGGACTTGTTTTCTCAAAGATGAATGCCGAAAAGATACGTGCACAATTTAAAGAAATGAATGTTGAAATGGTTATCCTCCAATTTGGTGGAAATGTAGTCCCAAATATTAAAAATGATTATACCTATTATGAAAGGCTGTTTAGCAATCAATTGAAAAAGATCAGGCAGATCATGCCTGATATTACAATAATTGTAATAGGAGTGGCAGATATGTCAATCAAAGAAAAAGACCGCTATGTTTCATATCCTAATATTGAAAAAATACGCGACGCCATGAAAAAGGCAACACTCGATGCCAACGCTATTTACTGGGATATGTACAAAGCCATGGGAGGTAAGAATTCGATGCCAAGCTGGGTTTTTGCCGATCCTCCTCTTGCCTCAAAAGATTTTGTGCACTTCAATGCACGTGGAGCTAAAATCATTGCCAATATGTTCTATAATGCACTGATGAATGAGTATGCAAACTACAGAAAACGTACTACAGGTATTTCTGAATAAATGGATATAAGAATAATGAATAAGCCGGGCCTATATCTATCTTTTCTGATCACAGAGCTTATCTTTGCCGGGTATTCTTCAGCCCAGGAAGCTGATTATTATCTTGGGCGAAAACAATACAGTTTTATTGCGTACGAGAAGAATACGTTCCTGTATCCGGGATCTGACAGCAGTTTTAAAAAGCTTTTCGAGAAATTTGACACACTGATTGCCTTTGGGAAAGGAAAGATGCAAATTGTCCATATGGGAGGTTCTCATATACAGGCCGATATTTATACCCATGTGATACGAAAGCGTATGCAGGAATTATCGTTCGATATGAACGGTGGCAGGGGACTTATTTTCCCGGTTAAAATGACAAAATCGAATAATCCTTCAAATTTCAGCGTCAGGTATACAGGAGATTGGACATATTGTACCAGCGTGGATAGAAAAAAAACCTGCAGGCTGGGCATCACAGGGATGTCGGTCTCGACCACCGACTCCATGGCAAGTATTACCATCGATCCAAACAGAGACAGCTCTGATCACTATTCTTTCAACAAGGTTCGAATATTCCATGAACCTACTTCATATATATTGAGTATAGTCGCCGGTGATTCATGCATTCAAGGATTGTATAACGACCGTTTTGGTTATTCCGAATTCTATTTAAATGATCTGTATGATATCCTGGAACTGATCATAGAAAAGCAGGATCAACCTGATATTTTTACTCTTTACGGAATATCGCTCGATACTGATGCCCCTGGTTTGGTGTATAATGCTGTTGGTATTAACGGAGCAATGCTGGGGTCATATCTGGCATGTGAACTATATGCCCCCCATTTACTGGCCCTCGATCCTGACCTGGTAATCTTTTCCATAGGAACTAACGACGGCTATACCCGTGATTTTGATGCTGAAAAATATAAAACGGAATATTGCCGGTTAATCGAGATTACAAAAGAAATTGTTCCCGATGCTGCCATGATGTTAACAGTTCCAAACGACAGCTATCTATACCGCCGATATACTAACATGAATACAGAGAAGATCAGGAATGTTATCATCGACCTCGGGAAGAAATATGATTGCGCCGTATGGGATTTTTATTCCATCATGGGAGGATTGAACTCCTGTCAGGCATGGTATTCATCGGGTCTTATGAGACATGACAAAATTCATTTTAATCGTGCCGGATACAACCTGAAAGGAGAACTCTTTTTCGCTGCTTTCCTTAAAGAATGGGAGAGCCAGATTGAAAACTTTGAGCTTTTTACCGGAATAAATAATTATCCGACCACGAAAACGAACTTGAATATCCGCTAAAATAGTATGCTCCTGGAATATTTCAGAAATATTATTCTTTTTAATGAAAAAAATCCCTTGATATTCACCCGCCTGAATTTCTGGATATTCCTGCTTATTGTTCTTACGGGTTATTGTTTTGTTTATAAAAAGAATGCCCTTCGTAATGTTTACCTGATGCTCTTCAGCCTTTTCTTTTATTATAAAACCGGCGGATTATTCGTTCTTGTATTAATCTTTTCAATCCTGGTGGATTATAGCCTTGGAATATTGATTCATAAAGCATCAACAAGTTACAGGAAGAAGTTATGGCTGATTGGAAGTATAATTGTCAATGTTGGCGTACTTGCCTTTTTTAAGTATGATTACTTCTTTACTGATACTATAAACAGTATTATTGGTACCCAGTTCGAAACTATAACCCATGCAGCCAAATGGTCGAATGCTATCTTCGGGACTCATTTCGACCTTGGCAAAATCCTTCCCCCTGTAGGTATTTCGTTCTTCACCTTTCAATCGATGAGTTACACCATTGAAATTTACCAGGGGAAGATTGAGCCGGTTAAAAAAGTGACTGATTATGCTTTCTTTGTTTCATTTTTCCCTCAACTGGTATCAGGACCTATCGTGCGCGCTTCGGAATTCATACCGCAAATGTATAAGAAGTACACCCTTACTGTTTATGAATTCGGGCTTGCTTTCTACCTTATAATTAAAGGTCTTACGAAAAAAATGCTCATTGGCGATTACATCGCAGTTAACCTCATCGATCGTGTTTTTTCAAATCCGTCCTCGTATTCGGGTTTTGAGAACCTGAGCGCCCTTTTCGGATACTCATTACAGGTCTACTGCGACTTTTCAGGTTATACTGATATTGCCATCGGGGTAGCATTGCTTTTAGGTTTCTACCTCCCAAAAAATTTTAACTCTCCCTACAAAGCAAAAAATGTAGGCGACTTCTGGAAACGATGGCATATTTCTTTGTCGAGTTGGCTTAAAGACTACCTGTACATACCCATGGGAGGTAACCGGGGTGGTTCTTTATTCACTTACGCAAGCCTGACCATAATATTGATTTTTATCGTACTGATAGCGCAGAAACTCATCCTTATCCCGATATTTGTTTTTATCATCAGTATTATATGGTTAATGACGAGAATCTTCCCCGGCTTCAAGCTCACCGTAAGCACCAACCTTAACCTCATGCTGACTATGCTTATCGGTGGTTTATGGCACGGTTCGAGTTGGATGTTTGTGATATGGGGCGGGTTGAACGGGATCGGAATTGTAGTTTACAAATTTTGGCGTAAGATCAGTCCCTATGAGAACAGTACCCATTGGTTGGCGAATACCTGGAAAATACTCTTCACTTTTGTATTTATTACTTTCACCCGGATATGGTTCAGGGGAGAAACAATGCAGGGAACAGTTGACCTGCTAAGGCAGATAACATCACACTTTGGATGGCCTATGGTTCCTGCAATGATACTTAACTATTGGAAAGTATTTGTACTTATAATAATCGGTTTTATAATCCATTGGTTGCCCGAAACTTTTAAAATAAATATTCGTGAATGGTTCATTGCTCGTCCTGTTTATCAGCAGATAGCAATAAGTGTTATGGCCGTATTTATAATCTACCAGTCGGTATCGGCCGGACTGCAACCCTTTATATACTTTCAGTTTTAATTATAAATCGCCCTTTTCCCTGAGAAGTTTAAAGAATCGGGCCTCAAATTCTTCAGCTGGTGAAGGTGCCGGTGAGATGGCCAGTTTACCATTCCGGTCAATCAGGTAATAGGTAGGAAAAGCACGAATATCGTACTCTCGAATAATTGACGACTGATTGCCATAATGCAAAAAAACCCATGGATATTTACTGCGGTTAAGAAAACTGTTAATTACATCCTTATCGTTATCGATTAATACTGTGACTATTTCCAGTATATCCTTGTGCTTTTCATATAAAGTATTCAGCATTATGAATTCGTTCAGACATGTATAGCTGAAACAGCTGCAGAAATTCAGGTAAACGTATTTCCCTTTGAAATTCCCAAGCCCTACCAGGTTGCTGTCACGATCGAATAGCCGGAAAGGCGGAGGTTCGAAACCAACAAGCAAGCGGGTCACTTTAAACCTGACAGATTTTGCCACATGGATAAGCCGTGGAGACTTCACAGTCTTAATAATTGTATCAAGCATATCAAGCAAGGCACTACGTGAATAGTTATCATCGTAAAACTCATCATAAAGACTTTTAATAATGACCAGGTCAAGCAGATCGCCACTTCCGAGTACCTTTTCGTTGATCAGGGTGCTGCGTAATGCCCTGAGATCACGATTATTAATGCTTTCACCCAAGAGTTTTCCTTCGGGAGTAACAGCAAAATGGTAGAAATATTTATCGTAGACCTTATTAAACAGCTCCATATATGCTATATTATTTAGCAATACAGGCTGGTCTCTGAAATAATCGGCAGAAATACTTTTTGTTTTATGCTGAAAAGCCAGGTGCCTAAGCATTCCATAACGATACCTTCGATAATTATTGAAGAATGAATCTGTGGACATCGAAAATGGCTTTTCCATCCGGGCAATGTCGTCGTCAAGTTCAGCAAAATCATTATTTGAATTAAGCTTGAGAATATGTTTGTTATAATACGGAAGATAGGCATCGTTGAACATTCGTATCAGCGAATTGATCTCATTCGGGTCGAATTGTTCCGTACCCAGATGAACAATCTCGGGTGAGAAATAAGGATTTAAAAAATCTTCAGGTTGTTTATCCTGGCGTGGAGGCAAAATTATGTTGTATGTTTTTCCGGGTACAGCGAAAATATGGATCTTATAAACACCAAGATAAGCAAAGACCTGTGTAATCTCATCCAATGAGAATGCTGCGTTAAAATTACCCTCAGGATCTACTTTAGCTGTGACAATTACTTCCTCAGCACCTGATATCTGGTCGCTATACCTGTTAAATACTATTTCAGTTCCGGCATAAGTTATATCATGCCCTGAGATCCAGGTTGAATCGTTAGCTAAAACGCTACTGGAAGTAATAAGCAACGTTAAAAACAAAAAAATGAACCTCATGAATTGTACCGGTATTTCTTAGTAATCTTCACCCTCTCGGGCAGGAACTGGGAGGCATCACCTCCATGTAAAATAACATCGCGAACAATTGTTGAAGCAACATGGGCATGCTCGGGTTTAGTCAGTAAAAAGACTGACTCGATCTCGGGATGCATGGATCTGTTCATCTGGGCAATAGCCCTCTCATACTCAAAATCGGCTGCAGTCCGTAACCCGCGCAGAATATAACTGGCACCAACAGAACTACAATATTCAACAGTGAGCGTTTCAAAAACTGTAACTTGAACTTTCGGTTCATTCTCAAAGACTGATTTTATCCAGCCCAGCCTGTCATCCAATGGAAAAAATCCTCTTTTATTGGTATTATATCCAATACCAATAATAATCTGATCAAATAAAGGAAGTGCTCTTCTGACAATTGATTCATGTCCAATGGTAAAGGGATCAAAGGAACCTGGAAATAAGGCCGTTTTATTCATGATATTGAGCTTTGTGATTTACAAAAATACAAAGGCAAACAGTATACATCGTATGTTAACCATGTTTCTTTTGAAGCAATTAGATTAAGCTAATCTCGTAAAAGATCTGATAGTTTACAAATTACTTTTGCTCCTGTAGCTTTTAGGCGTTCTTCAGCCTGGTGGCCATCGGCTACCAGGATACATCTGCACCCGATCTGCAGCGCGACTTCGTAATCGTGAGTAGTGTCTCCGATAAGCAGTATTTCCCGATTATTAATGTTATGGCTCGAAACGAAATTTAACACCATTGAGCTTTTACTGGCAGCATAGATAGAATCAATACCAAGAATATGTGTGAAGTATTTTTCAATCTTCTTTTCTTTTACTGATTGAAGAAGGAAATCCTGCTTCATAGCAGAAACAATAATATTCTTTTTGTTCATATTACTAAAATGAACAAGCACCTCTTCAGCATCTTTTACCAATGGAACAGAGCCTAGAGCTTTGTTATATACCTCGATGAACTCGACCGACAGTTGCTCAAAGCTCTCTCTAATAAAATCAAATCCTATTTTCCTGTAATAATCAATTACCGGGAATCCAAACACTTCTTTATACGTCTCAAGGGTAATGGCAGGCATACCGCGGCGATTCAACATGGTATTCATGGTCGACAAACAAGTGCCGGCATCGTCCAGCAGTGTACCATTCCAGTCCCAAAAAATTATACTTTCCGGAATAGTCATATTATCTGGTCAGATCTTTTTTATTGAATGGATTCAACAATACGGAATGGCCTTTATGAGAAGATATCATTGCCGGATGATCAGCGCCCCAAAAACAACATTGGCATCGATCACAAGAAGCGATGAATCGGCAATATCGGTATTTGCCTCGTACGTTGTACTGCCAAATGCCACGGTATTGCCATTGGGCATACTGGCAGTTGCAAAAACTGCGTCGGCCTTAATTTTGACGGGCAGGTTATTTGGCAAAATAACTTCATTATTGCCAAATACGGTATTAAAAGAGATCTTGGTCCTGGGTTGGCTTAATGGATGCATTGAGCGGAAATCATACACAGTTTTTCCAAAGACGGTATTATATTCAGTGCCATCTACCGGGTCGGCTGTATTGGTTTTCTCGCCGAAAATGACATGATTTTCCTTCTCCTGGTAATGCACGACAGGTTTTCCAATCAGCATTCTGATACCGATCAGAATCAAGATAACTGCAATAACAATTCTGAATATACTTACATCAAAAGCTACCCTCAGAATAATGCTTAAACCAATGACAATCAGAATGATTCCCCAAAATAGTCCGGCACCCATTTTCATAAAGATTTAGTTTATTATCTTCTTCCAAGATACTAAAATGTAATGAGTTAGCAAACTTAGTACCTAAATAAACTTCACAGGGTTTTTTACCTTTTGCTTCAACAACGCTATATCAAGTACCTGCAGGATATCTGTTACAAAATGAAATTTCAGATCCTTAAGATAAATTTTATTTATTTCTTCGATATCCTTTTTATTGTCAGCTGAAAGAATTATCTCTTTAATATCGGCTCTTTTGGCAGCGAGTATCTTTTCTTTAATTCCACCAACAGGCAGCACCTTACCTCGCAGGGTAATTTCGCCAGTCATGGCAATTTTATTCTTTACCTTGCGCTGTGTTAAGGCAGATGCAATTGATGTTGCCATAGTGATTCCTGCCGACGGACCATCTTTCGGTATAGCTCCTTCAGGAACATGAACATGAATATTCCAATTCTCAAAAATTTCAGGAGAAATATTAAGTTTCGAGCTATGTGCTTTAAGATACTCAAGTGCAATAACAGCCGATTCCTTCATCACATCGCCCAGGTTACCAGTCAGGGTTAATTTGCCTTTCCCTTTGCTGGCGCTGGCTTCAACAAACAGAATTTCGCCACCCACCCGGGTCCAGGCTAAACCGGTAACAACCCCGGCATATTCGTTTCCTTCGTATTTATCTTTTTGATATTTAGGATATCCAAGAATTTCTTTTGTAAGTGTAACAGAAAGAGTTGTATTATATTTTTCTTTCATGGCAACCTTTTTGGCAATTACCCTGCAAATTTTTGCCAGTGTTTTATCGAGTGCCCTGACACCCGATTCACGGGTATAATTATCAATTATAAATTCAATAACAGGTTTGGAGAAAATCAGGTCGCTCTTTTTAAGACCATGCTCGGTAAGGTTACGTGGAATAAGATGTCGTCGGGCAATCTCAACTTTTTCCTCAACAATATATCCGCTGACATCAATCAGTTCCATCCTGTCAAGAAGAGCAGGATGTATGCTTGCCGAAGTATTGGCAGTTGCAATGAACATGACTTTTGATAAGTCATATTCCATTTCGAGATAGTTATCATAAAAGGCAATATTCTGTTCCGGGTCGAGTACTTCAAGCAAAGCCGATGCAGGATCGCCATGAATATCTCGCCCTACTTTATCAATTTCATCCAGTACAAATACCGGATTTGAAGATTTTGCCTTCCTGATACTCTGAACAATACGGCCAGGCATTGCTCCGATATAAGTTTTCCTGTGACCACGAATCTCAGCCTCATCGTGTAGTCCTCCAAGCGACATTCTGACATACTTCCTGCCCAACGCATGCGCAATTGACTTTCCAAGCGATGTCTTGCCAACACCCGGAGGGCCAAGCAGACAAAGGATAGGAGATTTTAAATCGCCTTTCAGCTTTAATACAGCCAGATGTTCGAGGATTCTGTCCTTGACTTTTTCAAGACCGTAATGATCTTTCTCAAGAATATTTTTTGCGCGCTTCAGGTTAAAATTATCTTTTGTATATGAACCCCAGGGAAGATCAAGTAATGTCTGCAAGTAGTTGAGCTGTAAAGAATATTCCCCAGTGGCAGGATTCAGTCTGTGAAGCTTATCAACCTCTTTGCTGAAAACCTCGCCCACTTCTTTGTTCCATTTCTTTGTTGCCGCTTTCTTTTTGAGTTCTTCAATTTCCTGGTCGATAGGATTACCTCCCAACTCATCCTGGATAGTTTTCATCTGTTGATGAAGAAGGTATTCACGCTGCTGTTGATCGATATCGAGTTTAACTTTTGCCTGAATATCGTTCTTCAGCTCGAGCATCTGGACCTCACGTACCAAATGTTCTAACAGGATAATACCCCTTCGTTTCAGATCATTTTCTTCAAGCAGGCTTTGCTTTGCTGAAATTTTAATGTCGCTGTTAGAACTAATAAAATTTATCAGAAATGTTGAACTTTCAATATTTTTAACGGCAAAAGAAGCTTCCTGCGGTATATTGGTAGATAATTTAATGATCCTGAGCGATAAGTCTTTAAGTGAGCCGACAATAGCTTCAAATTCCGGATCTTTCTTGCGTGGCTTTACATCGGTTAGTTGCTTAACACGGGCGATGATATAGGGTTCCTCACTCAACATTTCAACCAACTGTATCCTTCTCTTTCCCTGAATAATCACTGAAGTCGTCCCATCGGGCATTTCAAGAATCCGAATAATCTGTGCTACGGTTCCGGTCGAATAAAGATCGTTAAAATGCGGAGCATCGTTTTCAGGTTCTTTCTGGGCAACTGTGCCCAATACTTTAGTCTTTTTATAAATATCCCGAATAAGCTTCATGGATTGTTCCCTGCCTACAGTAATAGGCAGAATCACACCCGGAAACAAAACCGTATTACGTAATGGTAAAATTGGCAATGTATCAGGCACATCAGTAGCCATAAGGATATCCTCGTCCTGGTCGGTGATCAATGGGATGAAATCGCCCTCTTCATTCACAGTGCTGGCAATATATATGTTAGAAAAGTCTGGTTCTATTCTTTTACTCATTTTTACTCCCTTCCTTCAAAAGTTATAACACGACAATCTGACAGATAATTATACTTTCAAATTGCGATCCCCTAGTAGACAATCTATGTGCCATAAAACGAAAGCTTTCTATATTCCTTTCCAATTTTGTTTCAAATATAGCATAAAGAAAATCCTTATCTGCTTACCTGAAATCATTCATTTAAATAGTAGCCGCTTCAGTACCCTCAATTATATGGTATTTAAGAGACTGCCTAAAATTATTATATTATGCAAATTATCAGCTATTTACATTTGAATTTGACAATCACATTCACTCAAAGACCTCATAAACATGGTGAAACCTTTGTGTCCCTATTCATTCGGGACACTAAGAATACTCAAAAATTTAGACAGTCTCTAAATATACACTTTCATACTCTGACAGGAAGAATATTCATTAACGTTATAGCCTCAGATCAGTGAAGTAATTATTGGAGAAGATGTCATTAAAGAATACCAAATCACCTTTGATGCCTAGGTAACTGTATTAAAAAACGAAGCTCCGTTAATTCTTTCGAAAGGCAACGGAGCTTCAAATTTCATTAAGTGAAAACTATAGAATTATTTTGTTTTCTTCTCGTAATGTTTTTTGTACTTGTTGTAATATTTATCAACCCGTCCGGCAGTATCGACGAATTTCATCTTACCTGTAAAGAATGGGTGTGAGGTATTTGAGATCTCAAGTTTTACAAGTGGATACTCAACTCCGTCATCCAACTTAATGGTTTCTCTTGTACTTGCAGCCGAACGTGTAACAAAAGTGTACCCATTCGACATATCTCTGAATGCCACCAGCCTGTAATTCTTTGGATGTATATCTTTCTTCATTTCTTTATGTTTTCCAATAAATTCGAATTATTTGGGTTCGCAAAATTATATAAATAATTCTGATTGAAAAATTATTAATCAAATTTTTACCTGTATAATTTTCCTTCAAATTCATTATCAAATCGTTTAAAGGTTGATCCTTCATCGAAAAGAAGCATATAGGTAATGTGTTTCTTAGCCTGTTTGGCTCCTATAATGCCATAAACACTAATCATTTTAGGGTTATAATCGCCAACCCATGAAAGTTCAATTTCAGTATGTTTAGGCCTTCTGCTCAACACCTTAACCAGTTGGAGGAAAAGAGCTGCTACCAGTCCGGTATTTTGATATTCGGGTAAAATTCCAAAAATAAAAACCCTGGAACGGGTTATTGCTTTTCTTCTGAAATAGAGTAATTTGATCTTATTCAACAAATTTAACCTGCCATTCCTGAGTTTTGCCAGGATCTGATTAATATCCGGGAAGGCAGCCATCAGACCTGCAGGTTTACCATTATCATAGGCAAACCAGATGAATTCCGGATCAATCACCAGTTTTGCTTCCTCCAGCAGCTTTCTGATTTCGCTCTGCTGCATAGGCGTGTAGCCATCGTGGAATTTAGACCATACTTCGTTATAAGTGAAAACAAAATCATTTATATATTTTTCAGCCCTCTGGTAGCTGAAATGTTCGAACGACAGACCCGGTTTTGATGCAGTATATTCGGCAAACTTGAACATTCGTTCCGGGAAACCTTCTTTCAGGTTTTTATGAAAAGAATACTGCTCAAAGTAATTTCTGAAACCATAGTTTTCAAAGAGTTGCTGATAGTAGGGGAAATTGTACTGCATACCGTATCCCTGAGGCATAAAACCATCGACAAGCAAACCCCAGTGAACATAGTTTTCACCAAAATTAACAGGAGCCAGCATAGCCTTCATGCCTTTTGACTGCAACCATGCTCTGGCAGTATCGAACAAAAGATTGGCCCCAGCCTGATTGTTTATGCACTCAAAAAAACCGGCACCACCTGTGGGATAAGCATAAAGGTTGGCTTTTTTAAAATCGACAAATGCAGCAATCCGCCCTATAGGCTTACCTTCAGCGCTCCTTAAAATCCATCGTTTGGCTTCACCATGTTCAAAGCACTTATTATTCAGGGGATTAAAAATACCTTCTATTTCGACATCCAATGGACAAATCCAGTTTTTATCCTGTTTATAAAGGATTTTCGGTGTATTGAGCCATTCTTTCACTAACCGTAAATTATCGACTTCTACTATCTTCATGGGATGCACGTCAATTGTATTAAGGCTTCAAAAATAAACACTATTGTCCGGTTAAATTCAATGTTTTTTATATTTCGTACCTACGGCACTTTTAAGCTAATTATAATTGCCTCTTCTACAAATATTTAGTACCTGCGGTACTTTCCTTAAGCCTGGTCAGAGGCTAATTATCTGTAGAAAAAATCACATT
>CAZWIU010000022.1:0-54374 GCA_964634105.1 uncultured Bacteroidales bacterium
AAATAATTGATAATAAGGCTTTAACAAGATAATGTTATTTCGAACTCACGTTAATAATACAAATTCACCTTTGATCATGTTATCTCAAAGGATGTGTAATAGAATATAATTAAACTAAACAACACTGAATTTGGGCGGAATAAATACACGTTCCGGATAGCCTGACAGATCATGTAAAGAATAAACCGAGAAGTGTTTTTCGACAAATAGATGACGGGTAATCAGGTTTTTCAATGGTTCAACAATCCAGGTAATCTGATGTTTAAGTCTCGATTTCTGAGAGTGGATAGGATACTGGCTTTTCTCCTTTTTTAATAAATTCTCCTTCAGGTAAAACAGGAAACTGTCAAATTCATCTGGCTTGGCTGTTATTTCAGCACTTCCGTCCTCATTAAGTCGATATGATTTAATGTCGAAATAGTTACCGTCGATTATAATCTCTTTTTCTTCTGAAGCAAGCCAGTCGGTGTTTTCAACATGCAGAACAACCACCTCCTCGGAGAATTTCACTATAAATTGTTGGACAATAAAATTGATCTTCCTGGTAATATGCAGGATATCCATGCCTGTAAACCCGAGCATTATAACCGAGATAAATAATATGCCAACTAACTTGTAAAATCCATTTTGGTAGTTACCTGCATACATTGAAGTAGTATATTGAATCTGGCCGGATAATGATCAGTAAATATCTGCAGAATACCCCAAAAAATAATGGATTTTTTAAGATAAGATTTTTATTCTCTGAATAGTTGCTACGTTCTGTATATTTTAAAGGTAATAAATCTGTTTACGGGAGTGTACTTTCAGGAAATGCCTGTGTGTCAGATTAAATGTAATCAGCCTTCTTTCTTTGTAAGCACCATATCAATATGTACATCAACAATTTTGGCAACACGGTGCTCAACCGAACGGGGTACTTCAATCTTATAATCGGATATGGAAACCTGAAAATCGCTTTCCAATCCAATGGTTCCGTCTTTAACAGTCAGTTTTCCTTCTTTCGTTACAGGTTGAGTCTGACCGTGTATTGTAAGCATGCCTTCGGCAGTAACTTTATATTCTCCGTTCTTTGTAAGATCGATACCGGTGAGCATAGGTATCTTCCCCTTGAAGGTTGCTTTCGGGTATTTTTCAGATTCCATATAGGTTTCGTTGAAATGCTTATCTGCAGTAGCCAGGGTGAAAGTGAAGGCTTTTATCAGCATGATAAAAACAACTTCACCTGTTTCAACATTGGCAATAGCTGCTACCTGATGATTATTCCCATCAATATCAATTGCATCGGTATGCGACATAAAATAGGCATGGCCTGTTTTTGTAATATATTGTTGTGCATTCACTAAGCTAAGGAGAACGAGGGACATTATCCCTGCAAGAGCTATTTTTATTGCTTTTTTCATGGATTAGGAGATTTTCGTTTGAAACTGAAAATAATGGATACATTGAAACCAATACAGATATCGCCTTTCCAGAAATTACCTGTAGTATAGGCAATATGATCGTTCGAAGTTATGCCGGTCGAATTAGTTGCATAAAGTTCGAATGAATGCCTTGAAGTCTGATAGCAGATACCAAGCGATATAGGATCATAAAATTCTTCGGTCAGGTTATTATGTTCCTGTACCAGGAAATATTCGGCATTCACCCTGAAACGATCGAGCAGTATTAAGGTTCCTCCGAAACCCAGGGCTCCTATATCATTAAGATCTTCTTTGGTTTCCACTAAATTTCGGTGAATATACGTAGGCATGAGCTGCAATGAGAAAAATTTTCCGAATTTGCGGGCAACCAGTAGTTGCGATGTATATTCCATACGCCCTATGCGGTCGGCATCCAAATCTTCATTGGTGTAGTTCGTTGTTTTATAATCGAGTTCGCCATACGCTACAAGGGAAACAGGAATTGTCAGTTTGCCTTTCGACTGCCGGAGCATGCGGATTTTCAGATGCGAATTAACCGATTCGCGAAAAGTACTTCTTCCAACGCCCAGGTTGATCCAGTCGAGCGGGGCATATTCTACTTCATAGAATACACTTGAATGATCGAACCCGTAAAAACTTTCAGGACCGCTGTTCATAAATCCGAACTTATGCGAAAAACGGAAGTTGATACCATTACGGTTTAAGAGATCGACCGAATGATTGTTTAATACATAGGTTGATAAGAAGGTGCCGAAGGTATAGTCGGTGGTTTCTCCCATCTCCTCTTCCAGTAATGACTCCAGGTCGGTATCCTGGGCCGTAACCGGAATTATTAAGCAGCAACATACTGCCAGTGCTAATATAATGTTAAATTTCTTCATAGCTACTCGGTTTGTGTGAATGCAAATGCTTCTATTTCCTGGTCGGTTAACGGATGACTGTAAATGTGGATCTCATCAATCGCCCCGTGAAACAATGACTCTGTAAAGTTTTCCCGCAAGGAGGTACGTCCGATATACATTAGTTCTGTCTGTGGGTCGATGATTCCCGGGAAATTCAGATCGGCCTGGTAAACCCGTTCGGCCCCATCGAGATAATATCCTTTAAAATAAACCCGTGTAATATCGGTTCCTGCTTCGAAGTAAAGAAAACTATACTTACTAAATGAATTCAGATCCTCAATGACATCAGCAGATGTTGCGGTACTGTCGTTATTATGAACAGTTACTGCAGTAGCTCCGGTCGACCCGTCGAGTTGCGCAGATATTGCATTCAGGCCGTAATCAAAGAGAACGGGATGCCTGGTTATTCCAAGTTCACCGACACCTTTAATCCAAAATAGTATGGATAGGGTATCGTAGTACCCCAGGTTGATGATCAGATAACTGGAACCATCGAGAAATATACCCTCGCCGAAAGTTGAACTAAGTCCGTCTACATAAGTAACAGTATCGCCGACAAAGAGCAACGGGATATTGTTACCTGTGGAATCATTCAGGTTACCATTAAACGGGAACCATGCAATTTCACCACTTGGGTGATTTATATGCGGATTTGTCGTATCATTATTTGTAGTATCACCGATTTGCCAATAATATTTTTCTTCAATATTATCGCTTTCACAACAAATCATGAAAGAGCAAATCAAAAGCATTACAATAAGAAAGCTTTTCATTTCCTTTTAAAATTAAAATATGTTTTTTGCTGTTTCAGTTAAAACAACACGCTAAAGTCGGCACTAAAATATAAATAAGATAGAAAATAAAGAAAAATTCATCCAGAATAATTATCGGAGTGATAAAATCTGTCATAAATAAGCTTTCTTGAATGATAAAAAATGTCCGCCCGATTTCTAATCAGGGCGGACACAAACCCACCACCTTTGACCCATACCAGGAATTCGGATTAATTGCATTGTATGAACCCTACTTTATATTTCCGGAATTCCTGTGGCGCAATTCAGCTTATAAGTATCATTATCATGAGTCAGTTTTTGGTTAACTCATTCTTCCGGTTTCTGCCATAATTAGCATCTTGTTTTAGTAATTTTATTAGTTCTTTCTTCGTTATGACGGGAGACCGGTTGCTTATAATTTTCCTGATCACCAGATTTCCTGCAAGCACAGCAGTTTCTTGGTGTTGGAATGATTGCTTTCCTTCAAGTGCAGGAATATATTCCTGGAAAATTATTACCTGACCATGCTCACTGATTTTATATCCCCATCCTCCTGATGTTTTAAAAGCTTCTGCTGTATAAGGATGATCATTCAATCGCTTGGATTCAGTTGTTCCAGGTAAAATGAAAAAAACAACAGCAACCAACAGGCCGATAAGGATCTTTTTAATCATCTTCGTTTATTTCGTCTTCAGGGTCAAATCCCCATATATCATCAAAGTTATAACCACTGCTTCGGCCGGTTGTGATATATCCGCGGTTTCCTATAGCAAATCCCACAGCTTCCGATCTGGCAGAACCTTCAAGGTCTGCTTTTTGCGTCCATAAGTCAATTGCAGGGTTATATTCCCATGTACTCACCCCGGTAGTGCTTTCGCCCCCGGTTGTGAGATAGGCCAGTTCACCGATTGTAAAAACAACCTTTTGTATACCCGTGATATCGGTATAATCATCGTCAAAGTCTTCATCGCTGATGTCACTTATGGAATTCTTTTGCGTCCATGTTTCGGTTTCGGGATCATATTCCCACAGATCGCTGACATAGGAGCCATTATTGATACCAGTGCAGATATAACCTTTTCCTGAAATGGAGAATCCAACTGCATCGCGGCGCTTTATACCTCCGACACTTACTTTTTGTGTCCATTGATCGGTTGATGGATCATACTCCCAAAAATCTTTCAGATAGTTACCATCGTATCCTGTACCGACATACCCTTTGTTTCCGATAGTCAGACCGACTGCTCCGTATCTTGCCGAACCTCCAAAATCAGCCTTCTGTTGCCATTGATTTGTTTCAGGGTCATATTCCCAGAAATCCCTGAGTTTATTTTCACCATCGTAACCGGTTCCAATATATCCTTTACCTGACAAGCCAAAACCAATTGCACTGTTTCTGGCAGGTCCCGGAAAATCAGCTTTTTGCGACCAGGTATTTCTTACGGGGTCATATTCCCAGAAATCACTTAACCGGTCATCGCCGTCGTAACCCGTTCCCAGGTACCCTTTATCTCCAATTGCAAAACCCACTGCATCGTATCGAGCAACTCCGTCAAAATAAGATAATCGTACCCAATTTCCCACCAGGTCCTCATCCTCATCTTCATCATCTTCGCAGGCAACGAATAACGGAAAAACAGGCAGAAAGCAAAACAGAATGGCGAGTTTAAATAGTTTTTTATGCATAGTATTCAATTTGAGAATTAATCGGGAACAAACATATACTTGTCTGATATCCGGTAAAAACCAAGTAGATTAATAGGGCAAAATAATCGACATATAACCCTCCGGTTTCGACAATACAGGTACCCAGTAATATTCATCCTATTAATTTATGATGAACAGTCATATAATATCTATTTGTCGACACATCCAAATAATTCGTATACTCCTTTTCTTTTAGTTAACAGAATACTCTTGATTTGCAGCATACAGTTAATACTATGCAGCTATTAGTAAATCGAAATGCAGGGTGGCACTATTTTGTTCAGAGCATACTACTGAGCTTGTTTTTAGCAGCATGTTCGGAGGATAAAACTGAATTTGCTTTGGGGGAAGACTTCATAGAATCTGGCACTAGTGTCAGGCTGATTGATACTTTTTCAGTAAAACTTTCGACTGTGTTGATCGATTCACTCCCTTCTTCAACTGTCGATACATTGCTGGTTGGTAATTATCGCGATGAAATTTTCGGAAGAGTAACCGCAAGCTCTTATTTTGAAATTGGTCTCCCGGAAGGAACAGATATCCTTGATGATGATGTTTTTGATTCGTTGACAATCACTCTTTGGTATACGGGGTACTCCTATGGAGATACATTAAGCCCTATGACATTACTGGTTCATAGGCTCACTGAAAATATAGAGCCTACCCAGTCGGGATACCTGTATAATACATCGTCCTTCAAACATGAGCCTGCCCCACTCGTCCGATATACTTTCGAACCCAGACCCAACAGTAAAGATTCGGTTGAAATAAAACTCAATGATATTATCGGGCGACAGCTGTTTGATTTGATGCGGACAAACAGCGATGAGATCAGTGAAGAGGCTGAATTCGTCAAATTCTTTAATGGAATATATATTACCGCAGATACGAATTACAATTCGTCCATTGTAGGTTTTGACACCGAGTCGCAGCATTTAAAACTGGTACTTTATACACACCGCATTGCTGAAACTCTGGAAGAAATTCAATATGAATTTCCTGTAATCAATACCGAAGAACAATTTAACCAGATTGAACATAACTTTGGTAATTCCTTACTGAGCACTTATAGTTTCCTGGAAGGAGCTGTTCCTTCAGGCAAGATGAATAATAAGGCGTTCACTCAGGGAGGAACAGGACTAATGACGAAAATTGAATTCCCGACCCTGAATGAATTTCTTATGTTTGAGAATAGTCACTTACTCCGCGCTGAATTGATCATACGACCGGCCAAAATGAGCTACAACACATTTGAATTGCCTGAAACCATATATTTATATAATACAGATAAACACAATCAAATAGGATCAATACTCTACGATGAGGAAGACGAAGTACTTGCTCCTGTTTTTGAGCTCGATGAATTATTTTACGAAGAAACTTCCTATACTTTCGATCTCAGCAGCTTCATAGCATCGGAAATGAATGATTCATACTTCGATATCGAACACGGACTGATCATGACGTTTTCATATGAAGAATATTTGTGCAGCCTGAAACGAGTTGTTTTTGAAACCCTCGACAATGCTGCAATGTTAAAGATTTACTATGTACATTATTAGGGATTATTGCTCACATGAATATCAGATTAAGTTTGACTTTACTGTTTTCAGTTATTATAACAACTATTATTATCGGCCAGTCTACGTCCTCTCCCTACTCTTTGTTTGCTGAAGGTCAGATCGAAAATATCGGATCAGGAACTAACCATGCACTCGGAGGTACCGGAATTGCACTTCGATCGAGATATGCTTTGAATCCGGTTAATCCTGCTTCCTGCACAGCTATCGACAGTCTGTCATTTCTGTTCGAAACAGGCCTTTATGGAAAATATACAAATTATATCAGTAAAGATGAAAACCAATCGAGGTACGATGCCAATCTTCGATATATGGCATTCGGATGTCGTTTTACCCGCTGGTGGCAAACAAGCGTTGGATTTATGCCCTTCAGTTCAGTCGGGTATACCATTAATGCAACGGATTATGTTCAGGGGGAATTATCGGCCTATACAAAAACATACCAGGGGTCGGGAGGGATCAACCAGTTTTACTGGGCACATTCATTCAAACTTATTAAAAATCTCGGGCTGGGTATGAATATTTCTTACTATCTGGGTAGTATTTCACAGACCGAAACCGGTTCTTCGGGGGGTGAAAATCTATATATTATCGCAAGGACAAGTTACATTAATACGGTACAATTGGATTATGGAGCTCAGTATACATTCAATTTCAAGGATATGTGCCTGACCCTGGGAGCTGTCTATGGTGAAAAAAAGCAGTTATCGTCGGACAACACAATGACGATAGAATTTGATGATGTATCAACAGAACTCGATGCTTCAGAGTATACCTATTGGTTGCCCCGTAAATATGGAGCCGGAGTTGCATTTGAAAAAGGGTATAAATTCAGGGTGGGAGTCGATTATGAACGAAAGGAGTGGAGTGGTATTAGTACATTCAAATACCCGCATCTTAAAACACGCGATGGTGAGCGCTTTTCAGCAGGTATCGAGTATACCCCGTACAAAGGATTTCGCGATGAAGGATGGAAAAAACTTTCTTTCCGTTTGGGAGGAAATTATAATAAAAGTTACCTGATTATCGATGGCATACCAATGAATTCCTATTCGCTTGTTACAGGAGTTGGCATTCCCCTGCGTAAAGAACTGACCATGATTAACATTTCACTGGAAGGAGGTAAGTCGGGTAGTACAAAAAATGGATTATTTCGTGAAGACTACCTCCTTCTGCATATAAATTTTACGGTACATGACAGATGGTTTATGCGGCATTCGTACGATTAGCAGGTATACTTATAGAGCTGCATTCCCCAAAGAATATTATTCTGATAAGATTATTAAGAGAAGAAATACAGACAGAGAATCAATGAGTGCTGGTAATAGCAAACAAATTATTCTATTATAAAATTTTTGTTATGATAATAAAAAACTAACCATCCAATCCTCCAATCCTCCAACCCTCCAATCATCCAATCATCCAATTATCCAATCCTCCAACCCTCCAATCCTCCAACCCTCCAATCATCCAATCATCCAATCCTCCAATCATCCAATCATCCAATTATCCAATCCTCCAATCAGCCAATCCTCCAATCATTCATCCATAAATCCAGAAATAGCTTGCCGTATGCATGGGATGAACAACTATTCACTATTAAGGCTGCATGGATTCTAAAGCCTTTTCGAATCGAGCATTGCATAAAAGCCTGCTTTATATTGATTTCCTATGGGGATATATTTTTCACCAATTATAATCCGGTTATTCTCAATCGATTCAATTTTTGAGAAAGCGACAATAAACGATTTATGCACCCTGATAAACTGATCGGAAGGTAGTTTGTCCTCGATATTTTTCATCGTGCTTTTCGTAAGCAGGGGCTTCTTGCCGGTATATATTTTTATATAGTCTTTTAACCCTTCGATATACAAAACTTGCGACAGATCGACCTTAACTGTGCTGTATTCAACCTTGATCATCAGGTACTTTTCGGGAACAGCTGTATCTGACGCTAATTCAGTGTGCGGTAATTTAGTGTTCCGTAAATTAATAATTTCATAGGCTTTGTTGACCGACCTTAAAAACCGCTCGAAAGAAATAGGTTTAACAAGGTAATCGGTTGCATTCAAATCAAATCCTTCCAACGCATAATTCGGATATGCCGTAGTAAATATCACAAGGGGTGGATTTTTAAGGGAGCGGATAAATTCCAGTCCTGTAATATTAGGCATTTGTATATCAATGAAGATCACATCAATTTCCTGCCGGTTGATCAGTTTAATTGCTTCTATCGGATTGGTGAACGTTCCTGCCAGGTTGATGAAATCGATTTTTGCACAAAAATTTTTTATAATATCCAGTGCAAGTGGTTCATCGTCAATAGCCAGACAATTCATTCTTTAAGTTTAATTTCGAGGTTGACTGTAAAGATATCATCCTTCTGATCAGTTTCAAAACGATATCTGTCAGGATAAATCAGATCGAGTCGTCGTTTTATATTTTTTATGCCTATGCCGGAATCAGAGAAAGGTTCATTACTTTTCGGAATAATACGGTTCTTGACCTCCAGCGTTAATGTATCATCAAAAATTGAGATGATAATATCGATAAATGTATCATTCACATTATCTACTCCATACTTAAATGCATTCTCGATGAGGGGAATCAGAAGTAAGGGAGCTATCTGGTTATTATGAGTATCGCCCGATACATGGTAATTTACAGATACGTTCCGGGGTAACCGTAACTTTTGGAGGTCGATATAGTTGTCGATAATACCGATCTCGTCACTCAGGTTGACCATCTTATTTTCTGTTTCGTACAGCATATAACGCAGGATAGCTGATAGTTTCAGGATGGTGTTCGAAGCAATATCGGAGGTATTGATGGTCATGGAATAGATACTATTCAACGCATTAAAAAGAAAATGCGGATTGACCTGTTGTTTAAGGAAGGTTAACTCCGTTGCGATTTTGTCTTTTTCGATGTCACGGTTACGTTTTTCATCGTCCTGCCATTTCTTGATAAAACGCAACGATACACTGGCAAGATATATCATCAGAAGACTGTACAGTGAAAACCGGGGGCCTTTCATTTTTCTTTGATCTCTGGGTGGCGGAGGATGTATATTGTCATCCGTGATAGGTGGTCCAGGTTTTTCAGGAAGAAATTGCCTGTCGGGCATCCTTTTAATGTGCATTTCGGTATTGAAGATTTTTTCGAAATGGGCTATATCGAGCTGTTGTTTAAAAAAATTAAAACCAGCAAGAAGGATCAAAGAAGAGATGATGTAGAATACGAAGCGTTTTTTAAAGAAAAGGAATGGCATTAACAGAGCGTAATTCAAATAGAAAAGCAGTATGAATATTCCCCATGAAATAATATGAAATTGAAGGTCAAAGGTGATCCGGTAGTTCTTAATAAACAGGAAGCTTATCAGGAATAGAACCAGCCATGCAACCAGATGTAACGGAATCACCTTCAGAAAATAGCTGTATTTTTTTTGAACTTCCGATGACATAAGCTTAATCAGATTGTATCAATAAAGCTATCAATAAAACCCATTATCGACAATTGAAGTCGACGAACAAAGATTTTGGGTAGACTTCAATACGGGTAAGTCTGTAATCAACAATCATCAATTCTCTATTCATACCTTAATGCATCTATCGGGTCCAGATTGGCAGCCTTTCGTGCAGGATACCAACCGAAAAAAATTCCAATCGCTGTGCAAACAACAAATGCTGCAATAACTGCCTGGGGCATAACAGCGATCGGCCATTTCATAACCGAGCCAACCATTTTCGAAGCACCTATCCCTAAGAGTATACCAATTATTCCTCCGAATACGCTGATCAGGATTGATTCGGTAAGAAACTGCATCATGATATCAATTCCCCTGCCGCCGATCGACATTCGTAATCCAATTTCACGCGTACGCTCTGTGACCGACACATACATTATGTTCATGATACCGATACCTCCGACCAGTAAAGAGATTCCTGCGATAGCGCCAAGTAAAATTGTAAGAATATTGCTGATTGAACTGAATGTTTTAACAAGTTCTTCCTGCGAACGAACTTCAAAATCGTTCTCTTCCGATTCAGCCAGCTTATGATTTTGTCTTAAGATACTCTCAACTTCTTTCACCGCTGCAGGCGATGAAGCTTCGTCAAGCGCAGAGGCCAGGATGGTCTGTATATGTGTGATGGCCAGTATTCTCTTTTGAACTGTTGTATAGGGAACAAGAAGCAGGTCGTCCTGATCCTGCCCGAAAGTATTTTGCCCTTTCTCAGATAAAACACCGATAACTTTCAGGGGAATATTATTGAACCGGATGATCTGTCCGACAGGATCTGCATTTTCTCCGAAAATATTGGAGATTACAGTTTTCCCTATCAGGCAGACCTTAGCAGCAGTACTTATTTCTTTTTGGGTAAATTCCCGGCCTTCTTTTACAGAAAGTACTTTTATCTTCAGATAATTTTCATTTCCACCATAGATCGAGGTGGGAGCGTTTTTATTGGCATAAATAACCTGCCCGTTGCTACGAACTTCGGGGGAAACCACTCTGACCGAAGGACAGTTTTTAGCAATAGCCTCCACATCTTCAATGGTCAGACTTTTACTGCTGCTGCTTCCCATCTGCACTCCACCTCTCATTTGCGATGCAGGAAATACGATGATCATATTCGATCCCATACTTGAAACCTGCGATTGTATGCTTTTTTTTGAACCCTGGCCTATTGCCAGCATGGTTATTACCGATGCAACTCCTATAACAATACCCAGCGTGGTCAGAAATGTACGCATTTTATTTCGCTTTAATGCGTTGACAGCTATTTTTAAAAGATTTGAATAATTCATCGCTAGTTGTTTAGAATTTAGTCGAAATCGGTATTAACCGGTAATGATTCAAGTATATCGCGGGCAAGTAGCTTCTCGGTAACATGTACTTCCTTAATGATATGTCCGTCGCGAAATATCAAATTCCGCTTGGTAAGTCTTGCTATATCGGGTTCGTGGGTTACAAAAACTATGGTTTTCCCCTGGGCGTTAAGCTCCTGGAAAAGCGTCATCACTTCATATGAGGTCCTGGTATCGAGATTACCTGTTGCTTCGTCTGCTAAAATTACAACCGGATCATTAACCAGCGAACGTGCTATTGCAACCCGTTGTTGTTGTCCTCCCGAAAGCTGATTTGGGGTATGATGCATGCGATCGGTCAACCCTACGGCTTCAAGGGCGCGGATCGAAAGTTCCTTTCTCTCCTTCGCTTTAATTGTAGCATTATACAACAGGGGCAACTCCACATTTTCAAGTGCCGTGGTTCTTGGCAACAAATTGTATGACTGGAACACAAAACCAATTTTCCGGTTGCGAAGAAAGGCAAGCTCATTTTTATTCATACCGCCAATTGAGACGCCATCGAGTTCATAATCTCCCACAGTCGGCTTGTCGAGACAACCCAGTATGTTCAGCATGGTTGATTTGCCCGATCCGCTTGCACCCATAATGGCAACAAACTCCCCGGCTTCAATTTTCATGTTTACTCCACGTAAAGCATGCACAGTGACCTCACCCACATGAAAATCTTTCTTTACATTCTTTATTTCTATAATTGTCCTGCCCATAATACTATCTGGTTCCGGTTCTTCTTGAGGGTGGTCTTGGCATGAAAGGGCTCCTTGCTGCCGCCTGGTCAGTGGTTATTGAAAGTTCATTCCCTGAATTCATCGAAACTACTACCTCATCACCCTCCTTAAGACCTGAGATTACCTGAACATCAATATCGTTATTGATTCCTGTCACAATTCTCACCGGATGAATATCAACTCCCTTCTTTATCCATACTTCAGTTGCAGTACTTTCAACGGCATGCTGTGGATGACCGGTACGATTAAATGCATGGATACTGTCGCCTGGTTGTGGTTTAAAATCTTTCCGGGGAGAATCTTTCGGTTTGTTTTTACCCGTTTGCTTTTCATAGTATGCCGCCATAATCATGGGGTCGGGTTTGAAATGCAATGCTTTACTGGCAATGGTCAGTACATTATTTGCTTCCTCAACATACACGGTGATACTGGCTGTCATACCGGGCATGAGCTTCTTATCAGGATTTGGCGCTTCAACAATTACAGTATAGGTAACCACGTTGGAGGTGACTACAGGCTCAAGCCTTATTTGTGTTATTTTCCCTGCGAATTTATCTTCAGGATAAGCATCCACTGTGAAATCGACGCGCTGCCCGTTCTTTACCTGTCCGATATCGGCCTCATCAATCGAAGCTTCTACCTGCATACGGGTTAAATCGTTCGCAATGGTAAAAAGTGTTGGCGTGTTAAAGCTGGCCGCTACCGTTTGTCCTTCATCAACAGCTCTGCTCAGAACAACCCCGTCGATGGGGGAGTAGATATAAGCATATTCAAGATTGATCTTTGCTTTATCATAATTTAACTGTGCAGTTTTTAACGATGTTTTGGCACGTTCGAAATTGTAAAGCGCCAGATCGTAATCCGACTCGGCAACAAGTTGTTTTTCCCACAGAGCCTTTATCCTGTTATAATTCGCGGCCTGGTAATTCATTTCAGCCTTTGCATCATCGAGTGCCGCTTCTGAAATCGTGAGGGTTGTGGCCAACGGTTTACGATCGAGTTCAGCAAGCAGCTGACCTGCTTTAACCTGCGTATTGTAATCGACATATATTTTTCGTATTTCGCCCGAAACCTGGGTTCCAACCTCTACTGTTTTAATAGCTTCAACAGTCCCCGTGGCAGTGATCGAATTAGTAACCGACCCAAGCTTGGCTTTCACTGTTTCAACAGAGATGGCCTGTTCCTTCGGGCCACATGATTTGATAAGCAAAACAATCAAGGCGATTATAACAATTGATAAACTTCCGATAATTATTTTTTTCTTCATTATTTATAGTTTTAAAAAACCAGGGATTTCCCCATATAGAAATCAAGAATCTTGTAGCTGAACACAAGATTGTATTCCGATTGTAAAAGTTCACTTTCAGCATTGATAAGGTTGGTTTTTTGTATCAGGAAATCGATTGAATTCAATAGACCAACTGTATATTTTTCTTCGGCAACATTGTAAGCTTCTTTAGCGGCGTTATATCGATCAAGGCTGGCCTCATATTTCATGTTCGCAGATAACACATCGGCACAGGCTTGTTCTACTTCTTTCCGCAACTGATTCTTAGTATTAAGTGTTTCCAGCTCGGCATTCTGACTTCCGATCTTCGCCAATGCAACGCCCGAACGTGCCTGTCCGTTTTGGTAGATGGGAACAGAGAGGGAAAGTCCTACCGATGGAATTGCCCGGTTCTGCACCTGATCGGCAAACGCTGAATTATTATTGGATGAATATCCTGTTGATATTCCGCCGCTTAGTGATAAGGAAGGTTGATACGCTGCTTTTGCTATCAGTATATCGAGATCAGCTATTTCTTTATTGATTGCAGCGCTTTTTATCTGAGGTTTTGTTTCAAGCGCGATGTTATAAATAGAATCTGTGTTAAGGTTTTTGAAAACTGTTATTTTCTCTTTCAGGTCGGGATGTTCGATCCTGAAATTATTAGTTACCGGCAGATCCATCAACTGCATCAGGTTAACCCTGTTCGTAATTAACAGACTTTGTGCATTGGCAAGAGTGAGCTTTTCGCCGGCTAACTCTGATTTAACCATCAGGTAATCCGATTTTGAAATAGCTCCAAGTGCTAGCCTTTCTGCTGCCAGCTGAAGTTGTCCTGTGGTTGATTCTATCTGCTTTTCGCTATTCTTAACCTGCTCTTCAGCATAAAGTACCTGCAAATAGGCATTAAGTATGCTAATACTTACGGATTCTTTTACGGTTTCGATATCAAATAGAGAAGCATTGTAACTTAATGCCGATTGTTTGATAGAATTTTCGGTTCTCATTCCATTGTAGAGGCGTACACTGGAGTTAATGCCAAAACTGGCTCCATCCGAACCATTGTAATTACCATATATTCCGCTTGAATCGGTCGATCGTGACCATGAAAAATTCTGACCCGCTGATGCGCTCACCGATGGAAACCTGCCGGCTTTTGCCTGTTCCAGATTTACCAGGTTGGTTTCGCTATTCAGTTCATATTTCCTGACAGATATATTCTGTCTGAGTGCATAATCCATACACTCATTCAGCGTCCAGATACTATCATTGTCTTGTCCTACAAGTAATACCGGGAGTAATACAGGGATTAATAATTGGATAAGACAAAATATAAATACTCTTTTCATTGAATATGATTTAGAGCAAAAATAGGTAGTTGAGGTCATCTGAAAAAACAAATAAGACCACAAATGGAATTTTAACGATATAAGAGCCAAAACTGAAGGTAAAATTGAGATATACACCTTATTGGAAATAACCGATCCTTCGAAAACCATTCAACCATGCATTTTTTGATAGTTTATAATATTCCTGCCTTTAAATAGGCAAACAGAATATCTTCTAAAAGGCTTTGTTGATCTTCGTTTAGAATGAGTAGGTCGATTTATTTGCTATTCCTGTTAATAGTGAAAAAAATCACTACTGTCCGATTAAAATATTCAAACCCATGAATTTAAATAATATGGATATATCGCAACTTCCGGGGCTCAAATTTTCACATGTGACTTTTTCTATAAATAAATAACCTCTAACGAGGCTAAAAGAAAGTACCGCAGGTATTAATTTTTGAAGAAGAGGTAATTTTAATTAGCTTAAAAGGGCCTAGGCACGAAATATTAAAACGTTGAATTTGATTGAACGACAGAAAAAATCAGTAGATAATGAGCTTGTCAGGAACCGGCTGTCTTACTTCTCATCATCGAAGTAACCTTTGATTATGCCGCGTTTCGAATCCCGGATAAATTTAATAATACGATTTCTTTCATCGGAGGGAGGAAGATTTGCTTCAACAAAAATAACGGCATCGGAAATATTCAATCCACGCTGGTAAATAATGCGATATATTTCCTGGATCTGGTAAATAGTCTCGTTAGCGAAGTTTCTTCTGCGCAGACCGATAGAATTTATTCCGGTATAGGAAAGTGGCTCTCTGCCGGCCAGTACATAGGGAGGAACATCTTTACTGGCTTTGCCTGTTGCCTGAATAAAAGAGTGTGTTCCTATCCGTACGAATTGATGCACCACTGAATAAGGACTGACAATGGCGTGGTCGTCTATCTCAACCTCTCCGGCCAGGCCGGCATGGCTTCCTAAGATGCAAAAATTACCAATAATACAGTCGTGAGCAACATGAGCGTACGATTGTATCAGGCAATCTTTACCAATTTTGGTTATTCCTTTGGCTTTGGTTCCACGATTAACCGTAACAAACTCTCGTATGGTGGTATTGTCGCCTATCTCAGCTGTAGTAATTTCTCCTGCAAATTTCAGGTCCTGTGGAATACAGCTTATAACGGCTCCCGGAAATATCTGGCAGTTTTTACCGATACGCGCCCCGTCCATCAGTATAGCATGGGGGCCTATCCAGGTACCATCTCCAACTTCAACATCTTTGGCAATAAAAGCAAAGGCATCGATGGTTACTTTGTTACCAATTTTTGCATCGGGATGAATATACGCCTGGAAATTATCCATATAATTGGTTTATATTGTTTTATCGGGTTCTGGTTTTCTGGCCAGCTGGGCCATGAATTGTCCTTCCATAACCAGCGTATTACCTACAAATACCTCGCCATGCGTAAGGGCTATTCCTCGTTTAACGGGTTCAAGCAGGCGCATACGGATGTTAAGGGTATCGCCGGGGACTACTTTATTTTTGAATTTAATATTTTCAATTTTCAGGAAATAAAGTACATAGTTCTCAGGATCGGGCACTTTGCTTAACAATAATATGCCTCCAACCTGAGCCATGGATTCTATCTGCAGAACACCCGGCATAATCGGTTCTGCCGGATAGTGCCCCACAAAGAAAGCTTCGTTCATGGTTACATTTTTAATCCCACAAACATTCCATTCGTCCATAAAGGTAATCTTATCGACAAGAAGAAATGGAGGGCGGTGGGGAAGTCTTTGTTGTATTTCCTTGATATCGAATAATGGTGGCACATTCGGGTCGTAAGCTGGCGGTTGGGGTTTCGACCTTTCTTTCTTTATCAGCTTCCTGATTTCTTTGGCCAGCTGAGTATTGGCATGATGCCCCGGTTTCCGGGCAATAATCCTTGCTTTTAAAGGGACACCTGTTAACGATAAATCGCCGATCATGTCAAGTAATTTATGCCTGGCTGGTTCATTTTGAAAAACAGGATTGGTATTATTCAGAAAACCTTCAGGCAACACTTCTACTTTTGGTTTGTTGAAGAGTTCTGCCAGTCGATCAAGTTGTTCGTGAGTGGTTGGTTTATCAATAATGATGAGCGCATTATCAACATCACCGCCCTTGATGAGGTTATTCTTTATTAAAAGTTCCAGTTCATGAAGAAATACAAAGGTCTTACAGCAGGATATTTCCTTTTCAAATTTATCCAGCGAGCTTAATGAGGCATACTGATTTCCCAATACTTTCGAGTTAAAATCGATCTGAACGTCAATGCAGAATTGGTCATCAGGATAAACAGCAATATCAATATCTTTTTCATTGTCCCGGTAAGTAATTTTTTCCTTAATTACAAAGAATTCCTTGTCTTGCTGTAATTCTTTGATCCCTGCTTTATTTATAGCTTCAACAAAAACTTTCGAACTACCGTCGAAAATCGGTACTTCTGGTCCGTTGATTTCTATTTTGGCATTATCGATCGATAATCCGTAAAGCGCTGCGCAGAGATGCTCGATTGTCATTACCTCTGCCCCGTTTTGTGAAATGGTGGTGCCCCGTGCAGTATTGACAACATTCTCGGCCAATGCATTTATAACTGGTTTTCCTTCAAGATCCGTACGGACGAACTGAATTCCGGTATTGGCAGCTACAGGTTTGATAATGATCTCTACTTCCTTTCCGCTATGTAACCCTTTTCCTTTTAATAGTATTTCCTTTTCGAGGGTCTTTTGCTTCTCTGTCATGTGATTGTTAACTGTTTTCTTTTAAGCGCGCAATTTATAAAATCTTCCGAAATGAACGTTCAATTAAATATTCATATTCTTTCGCAACCCTTCAAGTTCTTTTTCCAGCTCGAGCACTTTTGCATATAACTCCGGAAGCCTTTTAATTATAATGAGCGATTTTTTTGTTTCACGAATGTTGTAAGCGGGCGATCCAAGGACTATTTCTCCTTTGTTGGTCAGACTATGTGAAACCCCTGACTGGGCGCCGATTTTTACTTCGTCGGCAACTGTAATGTGCCCGACAACTCCGGCTTGTGCTCCGATCATTACATTATTACCGACCTTCGTCGATCCGGCAACCCCCGATTGTCCGCAAATAACAGTATTCTCACCGATTTCCACATTATGTGCTATCTGTATCAGGTTATCGAGTTTGGTGCCTTTATGAATTATTGTTGATCCCATGGTGGCTCGGTCAATTGAAGTGTTTGAGCCTATTTCCACATTATCTTCAATGATCACATTCCCAAGCTGTGGTATTTTCTGATAGACGCCTTCACCGGGCGCAAAACCAAAACCATCGGAGCCCACAACTGCGCTGGCATGGAGTATACAGTTCTTCCCAATAATGCAATCCTTGTAGATCTTAACCCCTGGATATAGCGTGGTGTTATCTCCCACCGAGACGTTATCGCCAATGTATACCTGCGGGTAAATTTTTACATTATTCCCGATTACAGCTTTTTCACCGATGAATGCAAATGCCCCAATATAACAATCGGTACCGACTTTAGCAGTTTCATGTATGTAACTTTGAGCATCTGTACCTTTCTTCTGTGGGAGTGAACTGGTATATAAATTAAGCAGTGCGGCAAATGCCTGGTACGCGTCGTCAACCTTTATAAGAGTGGCATTAACCTTTTTATCGATGTGTAAGTTTTTGTTGATGAGAACAATCGATGCCTGGGTTTCATACAAATATTTTTCATACTTTGGATTGGCCAGAAATGCCAGTGTTCCTTTTTTCCCTTCTTCTATCCTCGAAATATCATGCACTGTTTCTTCCGGATTGCCAACAATTTCGCCCTTCAGATAATTGGCAATAAGTTGAGCAGTAAATTCCATAGTTAAAAGTTTGGATGCAAAAGTAGGTATAATAATTTATACTCCACAATCCTTCGGGTAGCAGATAAAATACTTTTTTTCAGATTTTTGAAGATAAGGAACATTCAGAATATCAGAAACATCTGAAATATCTTTTGTTTCATTCCTGTTCATTAATATCTGGATCATATCTTCGTGGCTGCTATAGGCACTGTTTAACAATTCGCCCGATGTAATGTAATACTCCATGGAATCCTCACCGGCATTATATTTCTCTGTTATTTTTTTCTGAAGCTTTGTGATGATCTCCTTTCCGACGGGCTGATCAACTATTTTTACGGCAGGCAGGTTCCTGTTGATAAGCGATGCAGCTAGCATGGATAAAACCTGATCGGGATGATTCATCCATTCTTTAGCCGATGAAATAATATCAGCATCATCCAGTTTTATAAAATTAGCAACAACTTCCAACGTATCCTTTTTAAATTTCTCAGCGCCGATTTTATTATAAAGAAAATAATGCAAAGCAGGGACTGCAAAGACTTCTTGTCCCTGTCCTGCCAGGAACTTGGCACGTTTTAGCACACGCAGAAGCAGGTTTTCAGATGCAATAACGGTTTTATGCAGATAAACCTGCCAGTACATGAGCCTGCGGGCAATAAGAAACTTTTCTATGGAATAAATTCCTTTTTTTTCTACTACCAGCGTGTCATTATCGACAGTGAGCATTTTTATGATACGGTCGGTACCTATCGTGCCCTCAGTGACACCTGTATAAAAACTGTCGCGCATTATGTAATCGAGGCGGTCCATGTCGAGCTGACTGGTCACAAGCTGATGGAGGAATTTTTTATGGTATCTGTTATCGAAAACAGCAATTGCTTTATCAAGCCTGTGATTATACACTGCATTAAGATTATCCATGAGAAGGTGTGAAAGATATTCATGACTAATTCCCGGGATAATACTTTTTTCAAGTGCGTGAGAAAAAGGTCCGTGCCCGATATCATGCAGAAGTATGGCAATCAAAACAGCTTCCTCTTCCTCCGGAGTAACAGGAATCCCTTTACTTTTTAAACTTTCAAGAGCGAGGGTCATTAGATGAAGGGCGCCAATGGTATGCTGAAAACGTGTATGTGTGGCGCCTGGATAAACATAATGCGTAAGACCCAGCTGTTTGATTCTTCTGAGTCGCTGAAAGTATGGATGTTCAATAAGATCGTAGATAAAGTCAGAGGGAATTGTTACAAATCCATGTACCGGATCATTAATAATCTTTCTTTTATTTCTTACAAAATCACTCACTGAAAATATACATCTTTTATGCTGCAAAGCTAGGCAGATAAAGCAAAACATTAGTAAAAAGTTTTAAACCCCGTAAAAACTTTTCTAATTGATACACAATATTTTTGTGGATTTGTTGATATTTTATACTTTTGCAGGGCTTGGAGATTTTCTTGTTAGGGGACAAAAGTCCCCTATTTTATTGATGATATATGATAACACAATCTGAAATACTGCGATTGATAGAAAGTCTGACAGCTAAAGAAGGGATTTTTGTTGTGTCGCTCGAAGTGAGACCTGCCAATAAAATCAAGTTAGTTGTCGATAGCATGAAAGGAATTCTCATTGACGATTGTGTTAAGCTTAGCAGGGCCATTGAACATGGCCTGAACAGGGAAATCGAAGATTTTGAGCTGGAAGTGTCCTCTCCTGGCCTTGACTCTTCCTTCAAGGTGAAGGAGCAGTACATTAAAAACATCGGAAAAAAAGTGGAGGTAATCAGAAAGGACGGGAAACAATTCCAGGGAGTATTATTACATGCCGATCCGGAAAAATTCTGTGTCGAAGCTGAAAAACATATTAAAATTGAAGGAAAAAAAAAGAAAGAAGTGATAAAGGAAAAAGTTGAACTCGAATACGGCGAGGTCAGCAAGATACGTTTAGTTATTTCATTTTAAGTATATAGATAAAAAATTGAAGTATGGAAAACATTAACCTGATCGAAACATTTTCGGAATTTAAAGAGCTTAAGAATATTGACAGGGCTACCATGATATCGGTTCTTGAAGATGTATTTCGAAGTATGCTGCAAAAGATGTTCGGTACCGATGAAAACTTCGATGTAATCATTAATATCGATAAGGGTGACTTCGAAATCTGGCGCAATCGAGAAGTAGTTGAGGATGGTAAGGTTGAAGATCCGAACAGACAAATCGCCCTTTCGCAGGCCAAAAAGATAGATGAGGATTATGAGGTAGGTGAGGATGTTACCGACGAGGTGAAATTTTCCGATTTTGGACGTCGAGCAATATTATCGCTTCGTCAGAATCTTACTTCCCGAATTCTCGACCTGGAAAAAAATAATGTTTACCTTAAGTACCGCGATCGTATCGGCGAGATTATAACAGGCGAGGTCTATCAGGTCTGGAAAAGAGAGATTCTTGTCCTCGATGAGGAAGCCAATGAGCTTATCCTTCCAAAATCAGAACAGATACCTTCCGATTATTTCAGAAAAGGGGACAGTATCCGGGCTGTTGTTATCCGTGTTGAAATGCGAAACAATACTCCGTTAATCATTCTGTCACGAACCTCACCCGTATTTCTTGAAAGACTGTTTGAACTGGAAGTACCCGAAATTTTTGACGGCCTGATCACAATCAAGAAAATAGTTCGTGTACCGGGTGAAAGGGCAAAGGTAGCCGTTGAATCGTACGATGAACGAATTGATCCTGTGGGTGCCTGTGTTGGTATGAAAGGATCCAGGATTCATGGTATTGTCAGAGAACTGAAGAACGAAAATATTGATGTAATAAATTTCACAAATAATAATCAACTTTTTATTACACGAGCACTGAGTCCGGCTAAAATTACTTCGATTAAACTCGACCAGGAGAATAAACGGGCAGAAGTATACCTGAAGCCCAATGAAGTATCGCTTGCAATTGGTAAGGGTGGATTAAATATCAAACTGGCCAGCCAGCTTACCGGGTACGAAATTGATGTCTACCGCGAAGGAAGCGAAGATGATGAAGATGTGAATCTGGAGGAATTTGCAGATGAAATTGACGGATGGATACTCGATGAACTCAAGGCTATCGGATGCGATACGGCAAAGAGTGTTCTCGAACTTTCACCGGACGATCTCGTAAAACGTACTGACCTTGAAGAAGAGACTATCAAGGAAGTGATGAAAATTTTACGGTCGGAATTTGAATAATTAGGAGTATATTAGCGAAACGGCCATAACAGAAAGATAACAGGAGTTTTAACATATGACAGATAGCAAGGCTACAAGGCTGAGTAAAATTGCACGCGAATTTAACGTGGGTATTTCAACTATCGTTGAATTCCTGCATAAAAAAGGTGAGAAAGTTGATTCCAACCCAAATACTAAAATTACACCTCAGCAATATGATTTGCTGATTGAAGAATTTAGTTCTGATCTTTCTGTTAAGAAAGAATCGGAGAAAGTGAACCTCCGTCACCTGAAAGAGAAACAGCAATCAATTTCAATTAATGATCTGGATAGCTCTCCTGAAGATAGTATCACCGAACAGGAGGAATTATTGGTTAAAGATAACCGGGGCTCCGGGGCCATTTATGAGACTGATTCAGAAAAGGAAATTGAACTCACCGTAAAGCCAAAGATCCTTGGAAAGATTGATCTTGAGCCTAAAATAAAAGATAAACCGCCTGTTGAGAAAACTCAACCTGTTCCTGAAAGTAAACATAAACCTGAAAAGGTTCATGAGGTATTGGTACCGGAGAATAAAGCCCCTAAGGAAGAGATTCCTGAAGTAAAGAAAAAGGCACCCGAACCCAAGAAGGAAGATGCTGCTTCGCATGTAAAGGTGGTTGGACGAATTGACCTCGATTCGATGAATCAACGGACCCGTCCGCAGAAAAAAACCCGGGAACAAAAGGAGGAAGAGAAAAAGGCCCGGCTGGCAGAACAACGGAAAGAGACTGTTAAGGAAGAAGTTCTTATTGATAATAGCAATGGAATCGATGTCGAAATACCGGAATTAATAGAAGATGATGTCATTCGTGCCAAGGTCGAAAAACTGATTGGACCCACTGTAGTCGGCAGAATTGACCTGCCAAAGCGTCCTGAGAAAGAATTCTCAAGCGACGATTCTCAATTCGCTGATCATAAAAAGAAAAGAAAGAGAATACATAAAGATAAAGAGCGGGTAAAGTTTGAAGACGATAAAATAGAAAAATTTGAGGAGGAAGAATTCGGAAAAGATAAATCGAAGAAAAAACGGAAAAGAAAAAGTCTCAAACCCGAGATCAGTGAAGAAGATGTTCAAAAACAGATTAAGGATACTCTTGCCCGTCTGACAAAAGGCAAATCAAAAGGATCAAAGTACAGGCGTGAAAAACGTGATGCTGTTTCACAACGTTTGCAGGAAGAGTCAATTAAAGTTGAAGAAGCTAAACACATTCTTAAAGTTACTGAATTTGTCTCTGTCAATGAGCTCGCAACTATGATGAATGTTCCGGCAACTGAGGTGATCAGCACCTGCATGAGCCTGGGATTATTTGTTTCTATCAACCAGCGGCTTGATGCCGAAACCATGGTTTTGCTTGCTGAAGAATATGGATATAAAGTTGAATTCGTGAGCATAGAACTTCAGGAAGCCATCTCGGAAGAAGAAGACAAACCGGAGGACCTGAAACCTCGTCCCCCTATTGTTACAGTTATGGGACATGTTGACCATGGTAAAACTAAATTGCTCGACTATATCCGCAATGCAAATGTTGTTGCCGGTGAAGCGGGAGGAATTACACAACATATTGGCGCATACAGTGTTGAAATTGACGAAAAGCGGAAAATTACTTTCCTCGATACACCCGGTCACGAAGCTTTCACAGCTATGCGTGCGCGCGGTGCACAAGTTACAGATGTGGCGATCATTGTTGTTGCAGCTGATGACGGTATTATGCCCCAGACTGTGGAAGCTATTAATCATGCCCAGGCTGCAGGCGTTCCTATGGTTTTTGCTATTAATAAGATAGATAAACCTACGGCAAATCCCGATAAAATTAAAGAAGCCCTGGCGAATATGAATATTCTTGTTGAGGATTGGGGAGGTAAATTTCAGTCGCAGGACGTATCGGCAAAGACAGGATTACATGTAAAAGATCTTTTGGAAAAAGTACTTCTCGAAGCTGAAATGCTCGATCTGAAAGCAAATCCAAATAAAAAAGCGTTGGGAACTGTGATCGAGTCCTCTCTTGATAAAGGTCGGGGTTATACTGCAACCATCCTTGTTGAAGCAGGAACGCTTCATGTTGGTGATATTGTGCTTGCCGGATCGCATATGGGCCGTGTTAAAGCAATGTACAACGAACGCGGTAAGATAATTAAAGAAGCCGGCCCTTCAACCCCTGCGTTAATACTTGGTTTGGGAGGCGCTCCTCAGGCGGGCGACAAATTCAATGTAATGGATTCTGAAAGAGAAGCCAAAGATATTGCCAATAAGCGCGATCAACTTATGCGTGAGCAGGGTATGCGGACACAGAAACATATCACCCTCGATGAAATTGGCCGACGAATTGCTATCGGTAACTTCCAGGAACTGAATATTATTGTAAAAGGCGACGTGGATGGCTCTGTGGAAGCTTTATCAGATTCCTTAATTAAACTATCCACACCGGAAATCCAGGTGAACATTATTCATAAAGCTGTCGGTCAAATTTCGGAAGGAGATATTCTTCTGGCTGCTGCTTCCAACGCAATTATTGTCGGTTTTCAGGTGCGGCCCTCATTAAGCGCCAGAAAACTCGCAGAGAAGGAAGAAATTGATATTCGCCTCTATTCAATTATCTATGATGCTATCAACGAGATAAAATCAGCTATGGAGGGTATGCTTTCACCCGAAATGAAAGAAGTGATCACGGCAACACTTGAAATTCTTGAAGTTTTTAAAATTACAAAGGTTGGAACTGTTGCCGGATGCGTGGTGAAAGAAGGTAAAATCAGGCGTGATGCCAAAGTACGAATAATCCGCGATGGCATTGTAATCTATACCGGCGAACTGGGTTCTCTTAAGCGATTTAAAGACGAAGCAAAAGAGGTTGTAAGCGGGCTGGAATGCGGATTAAATATCCAAAACTTCAACGATATTAAAGTAGGCGATATGATCGAAGCATTTGATATTATCGAGGTTAAGAAAAAATTATAATAATCCATATCGAAGATCAATGAGGCTCGCTGAAAAGACGAGCCTTTTTCATATCATCTATGCTCACAGATAGAGTTGAAATATCGAAAAGAATAAAAAAGCTGGCCCTTCGGATTGGATTCAGCGATTGTGGAATTACTCCGGCCCGGATTCTTCCTGCAGATGCTTCATACCTTAAAAAGTGGCTGCGACTGGAAATGCATGCCGGCATGAAGTACATGGAAAATCATTTCGAAAAACGCACCGATCCC
Organism: uncultured Bacteroidales bacterium; assembly: GCA_964634105.1. Lineage (GTDB taxonomy): Bacteria > Bacteroidota > Bacteroidia > Bacteroidales > UBA10428 > UBA10428. The sequence continues at coordinate 24,901 of CAZWIU010000022.1, forward strand.
TCACAGTTGTTACCAGGAGCCAAATCGGTTATCGTTGTCCTGCTGAACTATTTTCCAAAAAAACAGCAATCGCAGGATGCAGATAATCTTGTGATCGCAAAATATGCTTACGGTGCCGATTACCACATCGTAATGAAAAACATGCTGAAACAATTCCTGGTTGCTATCAATACGGAAATAACCCCCTGCAAGGGTCGTAGTTTTGTCGATTCTGCTCCCGTACTGGAACGCACACTGGCTTCTAAAGCAGGCCTGGGATGGATTGGCAAAAACACCAATCTGATATCGCCGCGCCTGGGCTCATTTGTCTTTCTTGGAGGATTAATAGTAGATGAATTACTGGAATTCGATAAGCCTGTTGCCGATTATTGCGGATCGTGCACACGGTGCATCGATGCATGTCCAACAGGAGCTTTATCGTCGCCGCAAAAACTCGACAGCAGAAAATGTATTTCGTACTGGACTATTGAACATAAAGGGAAAATAAATGAAATGTTCAGGGGTAAATTCAATAACCGTATTTTCGGATGTGATATATGCCAGGATGTATGTCCATGGAATCTTAAAGTCAAAACAACAGTTGTTAAAGAGTTTGAACCTAATCCAGAATTCCTGTCGATGAAATATCATGAATGGGATACCCTCACTGAATCGAAATTCAATTACCTGTTCGGGAACTCGGCCATAAATCGGACAGGGTATGACAGATTATTGCGCAATATAAGATTCATAAAAAAAACATAATCAGCGTACTGAGAGACTGTCTAAATTGTTGAGTATTCTTAGTGTCCCGAATTACTCGGGATTGAGCCTTGGTGGCATAAAAATAGTTAGCCACAAAGGCACCATCCCGAATGATTCGGGACACAAAGGTTTCACCAAGTTTATGAGGCCTTTGAGTGAATGTGATTCTCAAATTCAAATGTAAATAGCTGATAATTTGCATAATATAATAATATTAGACAGTCTCTGAGTTATATAGTAATCGAAATCACCTCGGATCTGAAAAACTTTTCTGATACGTATTCTTTATCAGACATATAGTTTGTAATAAAAGATACAAAACTCTTTTATTAATACTTTGTTTATACACTATAACCAAGACAGTATATAGGATGAAAAAATTACTCTTTATTTTAGTCTTTATTCTGATAACACCTGTTATCAGTTATTCGGCAAAATACGTTGTGGGATATCAGGGTTACACCTTTAAACCGGCAGAATTAAATATTAATATCGGGGACACTGTCAATTTTGAACTCAGCTCTTACCATAATGCTGTTGAGGTAAGCCAGTCAACCTTTGAGGCAAATGGCAATACTTATAACGGGGGCTTTGATGTGCCCTATGGTGGTGGAGCGGTTGTTTTTAATACTCCCGGAACCTACTATTATGTATGCACACCCCATGCAATGTATGGGATGAAAGGGACTATTCATGTTACGGGTCCCGCAAGTTCCAATTCAAATGATGAAACTATAGGTGGATTTGTTCTGTCACCGAATCCGACATCAGGTTATTTTAATCTGTTTCTGTCGGTCGATGTAAATACCGATTACAGGGTATTTATTATGGATATCAACGGTAAAGTTTTTTCTGATTATGATGGTGAGTATCTTACTCCGGGCTTGTATCATAGAACATATCAACTCAATAATTCTATGAACCCTGGATTATACCTTGTTACATTAGTTGGCAATGATAAATTCATTACAAGAAAACTTATCGTTCATTAAGTACAGTATCTTATCTATGTGCTATAACCTTTAAACTTTTTTATACTCATTTTATGAAATTCTTTTATGGAGGAACACTTATCTTAACCCTTGTAATTGCAGCATGCAATAATGAGGCGCAATTGAACACGATGAATTATGTACCTGTTCAATGTAATTATAGCCCAAACGTTGATTCTTTTGACCTCGCTACGTACGTTGAAACATGGAACAGTGGCGATACATTACTTATCAGGTCATTTTATACTGCGAATGCATATTTTTTTACCGATCAGGAAGTAATTGACTTGAAAAATGGATTACCCTATTCAGCAAAAATAACTGATCCCGGATTCACCGACCGATTAAGTGAATATTCCGGATTAACGATGCGTATTATTGGATGTCCGATCGCAATCTTCGATAAGTTGGTTGCTTTTAACTTTCGCATGGAGGATGAGAGGGAAGGATTTACAGGAGCCTCAATAATACGGTTCGAGAATAATAAAATACTATTGCAGGTATTTGCTGTTAATGATAACCATACAGAAAACCAGGTCTACGATTCAGTATATTTTACTCCTGTTGATCTCGATACGGTGTTTGCTTCATGGTCTGCCATGGATCCGGTTGCGGCTCTCCAATATTATGATGGGGAAGCAGCCATTCTTGCGGATGAAGATCTTCTGAAAGTACACTGGCGCGATTTTACCAATCCTCCTTCAATCGACCAGTCGATACCGTTTTATGGCGACTGGAACCCGGTTGCATTATCTCAACCATTTCGTGTTGGTGATCTGGTATTATTGGCCTGGAAATGGAATGTTTTTACCTATCCGCTGGGGCATGGTGTGCGAATACTAAAATATAGTCATGATAAAATATTGATGGATGTTCGTTATGGTATCAGACCTTGGGAAGCCCAGGGACAACCATTCTGATAATACTTTTATGTTTTTTTCTCATCCGGAATAACTGTAATAACAATACTCCGCCTATCACGGGGCCCGTCAAACTCACAGAAAAAAATATTCTGCCAGGTAGACAGGCCCATTTTGCCGTTAATAATGGGTATGGTCTCTCCGGGGCCTACAATTCCTGCTTTCAGGTGTGCGTCACCATTATTGTCCTGGGCATCATGCTCCCAAATTCCTGATGGAATAAGTTTTTGAAGCAAGGTAATCACATCGCGTTGCACAGAATCATCCCAGTTCTCCTGGATCATAATGGCTGCTGTTGCGCCTTGTGCATAAACATTCACTATCCCGGTCTGAACATTACTTTCTGCAACAATCTTTTCAACCTCTCGGGTAATATCATATAAAGCGTTTTTCCGATGGGTACCTATTTGTATAAATTTCTGCATTTTATTAACTTTAGTAGATGGAATAGATTTTTTGGGATCAAGTTAACTCGTAATGCTGTCAAATTCAAATGTAAATATGTTGAATCTGAAATTATTGCACAATCAGGAGAAAATGGTGCATACTGAAGAAAGTTGGAAATCATTTGACGGAATCGATCTGTATTCACAAACATGGAAATCAACGGGGAAAGCAGAGGCAGTTATTAATCTGATTCATGGACTGGGAGAACATAGTTCACGTTATACCACATGGGCAGGGCGCTTTACAAGTAATGGTTATATTGTTCGTAGCTTTGATCTTCGGGGCCACGGACTTTCAGAAGGGAAACGCGGCTATAGCCCCAGTTACCAGAACCTGATTACTGATCTCGATGATTTTCTTAAAAAAGGGCGTGAAGAATTTCCTTTACTCCCTATGATTCTCTATGGACATAGCTTGGGAGGAAACCTGGCATTGAATTATATAAGTCATAAAATTTCTGATTTGGATGGATTAATTATCACATCGCCATGGCTTGAGTTGGTTAATAAACCTGCTCCGGCAACTCTTTTTTTACTATCTGTCCTTAGCAAAATACTTCCCAAATTGCAGGTTAGTAATGGTGTTAAGAGTGAAGATCTATCCCGCAACAGACAGGTTGTTCTTGATTATTTAACAGACCCGCTGGTTCACGACAGGATTGCTTTACGCTTAGGCATACAGATTCTTAATTCGGAATCGAAAGCAGCTTCCTGCATTTATAAAATAAATGTTCCGATGTTAATAATGCATGGAAGCGCCGATAAGATCACATCATGCGAAGCTACTCGCAAGTTCGTCAGGTATGCAGGCAATCGAACTACATTTATCGAGTGGGATGGGGCATACCATGAATTGCATAATGATATCATCCGCGATAATGTGTTTGAAGCAATTTCTGATTGGCTCGACTCTGTTTTAAAACCATTAACTAAAAAATATGTCCGTCTTAATGACCTGTGTGGAAATACCTGATTATCCTTTCAGGCTCACTTATCAATCAAAGTTGTTCTTCATAGGTTCATGCTTTTCTGATGCCGTTGGCAAAAAAATGAAAGAGATGAAGTTTTCTGTATGCCATAATCCATTTGGTGTCATCTATAATCCTCTTTCAATATCAAATAACCTGCGGCTTCTGATCGATAAGGAGGTATTTACTCCCAGCGATCTATCATTCCATAACGAACTTTGGTTCAGCTATTCGCACTATACGTTATTCTCAGATACCGATAAGGATAAATGTCTTAGAAAAATCAATGACAGCTTTACCAAGGCTCGTGAGTTTATCAGAAAGACGGATGTTCTAATTCTTACCCTTGGAACATCCTGGACCTTTGAGCTGAAAGAGTCGGGTATGGTTGTAGCCAACTGTCATAAACTGCCTGCTTCACATTTCAATCGTTATTTTGTTCCAACAGAAAGATCCGTTGAACATCTGAAAGAAACCATATTAAAATTAAAACAGGTAAATCCCGCAATTAAAATACTATTTTCCGTAAGTCCGGTCAGGCATTGGAAGGATGGAGCGGTTGAAAATCAACGGAGCAAAGCAGCCCTCATTCTGGCTGTTGCAACTATTGAGAAGGAGTTGGATAATGTATACTATTTTCCTGCCTATGAAATTTTCATGGATGAATTACGCGATTACCGTTTCTATGCCGCAGATATGTTACACCCTTCCGAGTTTGCTATTGACTATACCTGGCAAAGATTTACTTCAGCTTTATTCACTCCTGAAACGAAAACTATAATAAATGATGTCGAACGAATTCTCGATTCGCTTAAACATAAACCCAGGCACCCAGATACTCTTTCGTACCGGAAATTCATTCAGTCGGCCATCGACCGTATTGAATCATTATGCGGGCTTCATCCATATATCGACTTTCATTCAGAGTTGGAGCAATTGAAAGAAAATGTTTAAATTATTTAGAATCATTCTAAACAAATTTATAAATCGGTTGTTTATTTTTCAATAATGAATGAAAACTTATGATGAAGATCTACAAAACTCTGCCGGTGATTGTTCTACTTCTTTCCGGCAATATTCATGCTACCGGACAGCAAAATGAGGCCGGGGTTATAGAAGGAAGAATCTTTAACAGAACGAATAATGAGCCGATACCGTTTGCCAGGTTGGTTATTTTTGGCACCAATATTGGTTCTATAAGCGATCTCGACGGAAAATTCCTTTTTACCGGTGTAAAACCTGGGTATGTTAGGATCGTTGGTAATTCAATTGGTTTTGAGCAATATGTCTCGGAGGAATTTTTGGTTACCAATGCAAATAAATCGTTTATTGAAATCCCTCTTATTGAATCGCAGATTGCCATCGATGAGGTGGTTGTGAAAGCTTCTCCGTTTCGTAAATCGGAGGAAAGCCCTGTATCACTCAGGCGTATTGGTATTGAACAGATAGAAAAAAATCCTGGTGGTAACCGCGATATTTCTAGAGTAATACAGACTTTTCCGGGTGTTGCTTCAAGCGTGTCCTATCGTAACGATCTTATTGTACGGGGCGGAGGCCCGGGGGAAAACAGGTTCTATCTCGATGGCATGGAAATCCCAAACCTAAACCATTTTGCAACCCAGGGCGCTTCGGGTGGTCCGGCAGGAATAATTAATGTCGACCTGGTTCGTGAGGTAAATTTTTACTCGGGAGCTTTTCCTGCAAATACCGGGAATGCTTTAAGTTCTATTTTAGATATGAAACAAATTGACGGGAATAAAGACCATCTTAAATTCAAAGGCTCTATCGGAGCCAGTGATCTTGCGCTCACGCTCGATGGCCCTCTATCGAAAAACACTACCTTTATTGCTTCAGCACGCCGCTCCTACCTTCAATTTTTGTTTGCGGCATTAAAGCTACCGTTCCTGCCGACATACAACGATTTTCAGCTTAAAACCAGGACAAGGATTGACGATAAGAATGAAATATCATTTATCGGACTTGGAGCTCTTGATCATTCTGAACTTAACCTCGAAGCAAATGAAACGGTCGATCAACGCTACCTGTTGAGTTACCTTCCTGTTTTTGAGCAGTGGAATTATGCCGTCGGTACTGTATATAAACACTACAGGGATAGGGGCTATGATTCCTGGGTACTGAGCCGTAACTACCTCAATAATGTTTCTTACAAATACATTAATAATGACGAGAGCCTTGGTAAAAACTATGATTATGCTTCGGCCGAAATCGAGAATAAATTCAGGTATGAGCGAAACTATGATTCGCCTAAAGGGTACAAGATTAATACCGGCATCGGTATCGAATACGCCAAATACCTGAACAACACATATCGTCAGATTTACCTGGGTGATTCGCTCCGTGAATTTGAGTATGATACCTACCTGGATATGTTTAACTATGCTCTTTTTGGTCAGGTCAGTAAATCGTATTTGGATAACCGATGGACAGTTTCACTCGGTTTTCGTGCCGATGGCAGTTCCTACTCGGAGGAAATGCAAAACCTGTTGAAGAATATATCACCACGTTTTTCCTCTTCCCTGGCTCTGGCAGAAAAAATTTCCTGGAACACCAATTTTGGCCGTTACTTTCAACGACCTCCTTATACTACAATGGGTTATAAAAACAGTGACGGAGAATATGTTAACCGGTTAAACGGATTAAAATATATTATCTCAGACCATCTTGTTTCCGGGTTTGAATTTCAGCCTCAGAGCAATACCCAGATTACCCTGGAAGGTTTTTATAAACATTATTCCGACTATCCGTTCTCTGTCAGGGATTCAATTCCTTTGGCCAGTAAAGGGGCCGGCTATGGAGTTTTTGGCGACGAAGAAGTCCGGTCTGTTTCCAGCGGAAGAGCCTACGGGGTTGAACTGCTTGGCCGATGGCAGGATCTGTTGGGATTTAACACAGTATTCTCCTACACTTTTGTCAGGAGTGAGTTCAAAGACGAACGTGCTGCTTTCAGGGGAGAGTATATTCCTACTTCGTGGGATAACAGGCATTTGTTGAATTTTACCGCTACCAGGACTTTCGAGAGTAACTGGTATGTTGGATTTAAATGGCGGTTTGTGGGTGGAGCGCCCTATACTCCCTACGATGTTGAACTATCTTCTGTAAAAGATGCCTGGGATGCCCAGGGAGCTGCCGTGCTCGATTATTCAAAGTATAACAGTAAACGGCTGAAAGCTGCTCATCAGCTCGATGTACGAGTCGATAAACAGTATTATTTTGAAAAGTGGTCGCTCAATTTTTATGTAGATATACAAAATGTTTACAACTTTAAATCCGGGTCACCTCCTTACCTGGTAAGGGAATCATTCGTCGATCCTACCATTAATGATACATATACCGATGAATACGGAATCGAACGTTATCGACTCGAAACTATTGATAATGCGAGTGATGGTACTATTTTACCTACCGTTGGAATTATTGTTGAATTTTAACACAAAATCTATGAACTACAAAAAAATAGTATTGCCAGCAGCGATTATTCTCAGCTCATTAATAGCCTTGCAAGTCTACCAGGCGTGCAGTTCGGCCCGCCCTGTGGCCGAATACCGGACAGATACATTAATTACTAATCCGGATGGCAAGGGTAATAAGCTCGAATTTAAGTTTCTTCGCGGACCGGAACATAACCATCCGCTTATGGCGTTATGGCTCACAGACACTTCAAATAATTATATTCAGACACTTTATGTAGCTGAATCAATTGCCAAAGGCGTATATGGCCACGGTGATAAATCAACAGGCAAATGGCTCCCCGGACCGATACGCCGACCGGCTACGCTTCCGGTTTGGGCTTTTAACAGGGGCATAAAGGAAAGCGATGGGTTATTTATCCCAACTGAACAGACTCCTATCCCTGATGCATACACAGGCGCTACTCCTCCTGCCCACTTTGTGATAATGGCTAAAACAGATAACATGCTGCCTGATAACTTCTATGTTTATTTCGAGATAAATCAAACCTGGGATTGGAATAATTACTGGTCAAACAACAAATACCCCGATGATGAGGATTACAAAACTTCCTGTCAGCCTGCACTGGTATATAGAATTATGCTCAGCCGGCACGATGTAGGACAATTTAAAAAACTGGAACTTATAGGACATAGTCATTACAGCGGCAAAGACGGACAAATATATTCCGACCTGAGCACAATAACTACTGCAAAAGAAATTACAGCATCGGTATCAGTCAGGATTGTAGAATAAAGAAGTAAGCCACTTACGATATACACACAGGGCATAAATTGCTATTTACTGTTAATTATTTAAGAACACTTGCACATGGTTATTTTATAATCTAATTTTTCAGTTTACTGATTTATTCAGAAAATTAAATAAGTAATCATAAACTGATACCATGAAGCAAATACATTATTCTTTAACAAATGCGATCATCTGCATTACATTAATCCTGTTTTTCCTTACATCTCATCTTTATTCAAGGGGTAATAATGACAATAAGGGATATCGGGCTGCAACAAATTCCGGTTTACCGGATAATATCTTTATAAAAAAGTGGCTTGTCCTGGGGCCGATTGAAATAAAAGATATCGAACCGGGGCAGATGGATGATGCGACGTTGAAAAAAGCATTCGATTCGAATCTTCTTACTTCGGTCGCAGTCGATAAAGATGAAAGCCTTAAACCGATTGATCTGGCAGGCAAAAAATATACCTGGAAAATTTTTTCATCGGAGAGTGATATTGTAGAACTGAATAAAGTTCTTGGCAATAAAAATAATATTCTGTGCTATGCACTTTCTGAAATAATACTCGATGAACCGCGAAAAGCATTAATCGGGCTCGGTAGTGATGATGGTGTTAAAGTATGGGTGAACGGAACGGAAGTCCATAGTAATTATATTGCACGGGCCGTTGCCATTGATAATGATGTTTTTGAGATATCACTCAATAAAGGCAGCAATCAAATTCTTATCATGATTCAGAATCAGGGTTTTGATTATGGGTTTTCATTCCGTGCGTTGGGAAAGGAGATCATATCCGACCTGATAATTGAAAGATCAGGAGCCGGGTCTTTGGATGATGTGAAAACATTGCTTGGATATTCACCCGATCTGAAGAGAACCAATATGAATGGACTAACTGCTTGGCAAATGGCTGCCGTTAAAGGAAGAACGGAGATTACAAAGTGTCTTGAAGAAAACGGGGCCGATAAATCGACTGCCTTTCCTTCACTGGAACAATATATTGAGAATACTATGTCCCCTTTTAATGCAAAGGATGAGGTTCCCGGTATGGCAATTTTAATTGCAAAAGAGGGTAACATAATTTATCAAAAAGGCTTCGGGAATGCAGATTTCGCAAAACATCTTCCTGCTTCCAACGATGTGAAATTCAGAATAGGATCCATCACCAAACAATTTACTGCATCGGCTATTCTTCGACTGCAGGAACAAGGGAAAATAAATGTAAATGATAAAGTGTCGAAATACATACCCGATTTTCCACGGGGAAATGAAGTTACTATTCATCATCTGTTGACACATACATCGGGTTTGCATAGCTACACCGAACATACTGATTTCCTCGATATGGCGTTAAAACCAATCTCCGACTCAGCGCTCATGGAACTGATTAAGAAAGATACCTTCGATTTTAATCCCGGCGAACGCTTCAGTTATTGTAATTCAGGTTATACTACCCTTGGGTATATTGTTGCGAAAGTCAGTGGTAAATCATACAGTGAGTATCTTTCTGATGAATTTTTTAAACCACTGGGCATGAATAACAGCGGTGTTTATTGTAACTCAAAAAGACCCGAAAACGAAGCAATAGGATATACATTTGAAAACGGTAAGATGGTCAACGCTCCCGATTGGGATATGTCATGGGCAGCCGGAGCAGGTGCTATTTATTCTACCGTTGTAGATCTGTATACCTGGAATGAGGCTGTTTTTAACGGAAAGGTGTTAAGCCCTATAAGTCTTAAGCAGGCATTTACTCCGGTAGTTTTAAACGATCCCAATACAGCCCCGGAGCTTTCCTATGGCTATGGCTGGATAATATCCGAAGTAAGGGGAATAAAGACAATATCTCATGGCGGTGGCCTGGATGGTTTTGTCAGCTTTCTAGGGCGTTTACCTGATGAACAATTGACTGTTACCGCATTGGCCAATTCTACTCCAGCATTTGCCGGTTACTATCCTGAAAGGGTTTGTATTGATATAGTGGAATACATGATGTGGCAAAAAATGAAATCGCAGACATCATATGCTGCCGATACCTCACTTACAACCGATCAGCTTAAAGCATTTACCGGAAAATACGATTATGGATATGGAATGATACTTACAGTAAATCTTGATGGGGGAAAACTGATGGCTCAATTGACAGGGCAACCGGCTTTTGAAATATACTATAACGGGAATAATGAATTCTATTGGAAAGTAGTGGAAGCCCGCATAAAATTTATTACCAATGAGCAGGGTATAGTCACAGGGGCTGTTCATTACCAGGGAGGACGACAACTGGAAGTTAAAAAATTGCCTTTGTAGAAAAGATTGAGGTATGTTATCTTATTCCTGAAGTAGCATTCTTTCCGATATTTTAACATTGAAAAGCACCTTCATCAGGAATGCTTCGGTTAAATGTGTCCATTTTTTGCGTTTTTATGCTTGTAGTTACGTGGCTGGATATTGACACGTGTATAACCGGTATATTTCCCGAATTATGCTGAAAACATATTTACTATATAATTATTCCAAGATTACTCTAAATACAACGTAACATGAAAATTAATAGCAGAAGAAAAAGTATCGCTATGGTGGCAACCGGAGTGTTAATCTCCGTTTTAATCGCGTGTGATAAAGACGATGAGAATATTACTGTTACCGACATCGATGGCAATGTGTATCATACAGTGAAAATTGGCTCCCAGGTATGGATGGTGGAAAACCTGAAAGTAACATCGTATAACGACGGTACTCCAATTCCTTTGGTAACAGACCAGGCTGAGTGGACTAGTATGACTGGCCCGGGATATTGCTGGTACGATAACGAAGAGGCAACCTATAAGAATACATATGGTGCATTGTATAACTGGCATACTGTAAATACCGGTAAGCTTTGCCCTGAAGGTTGGCATGTTCCTACAGATGAGGAATGGACAACATTGTGTGAATACCTTGATGGCGATACTATTGCCGGAGGCAAGTTAAAAGCTAAAGGTACCATTGAGGATGGTGATGGATTATGGGACAGTCCAAATGAAGGTGCTACTGATGAATATGGGTTTAGTGCATTACCAGGGGGTGGCCGATACTTCAACGGAGTATTCGGTTGGATGGGACATTACGGGACCTGTTGGACCTCAACAGAAAGCTCGGCAAATAATGCTTATGTGCGATATATGAGGTATAACTATAAAGTGTTGGTACGCGATCAATATGATAAAAAGACCGGCTACTCGGTACGATGCATTAAAAACTGATGAATTCAGATCCTGGCTAAACGTTGATAAATACTGATTTGTGTCATAGCCGGGGCAATCTTTCCGGCAGAACAAATTGTTAGATCACTTTTAATAATGTAAATCGATTTAACACACGTGTTGTATCCGATGGATGAGTGAATTTAACAGGAATTCTGTAAACCTTGATCTGTTAGAATTACTGTTAACAGACAGGAGATAATTTCCTGCATGTATCGTGAATTCTTCCTAAATTGTCTGATAATTTTATCTACCTAATGAAAAGGCTATGAAAAAAATATTTACTCTTTTCTTTTTTACAGGGATCCTGTTATTTTCCGTACCAGTAGTATTTTCCCAACATTCATCTTCTGAAGATTTCAATTTTATTTTCATGACTGACATACACCTGGAACCTGGCCGCAGGGCTCCGGAAGGTTTTAAAAAAGCCATTGATGTGGCTAATAGAATGGACGCCGATTTTGTACTAACAGGCGGCGATATGATTGCTGATGCACTGGAGGCAAGCCTCGGAAGAAGTGATTCATGCTACCGTTTATATACCAATATGATGAAAGAAATTAAGGTCCCGGTATACAATACCATAGGCAACCACGAGCTTTGCGGATTATACCGTTCAAGTGGCGTTGATACAACCCATCCCGACTATTATGATGGAATGTATAAGCGCTATTTTGGGAACCCCTACTACTCTTTCGATCATAAAGGATGGCATTTCATTGTGCTGGAATCCATTATCGACGCAGGAAATAATTACAAAGGTTATATCGATAGTACCCAGGTCGAATGGCTGAAACGTGATCTGGAAAAGATCGACCGAACTGCCCCTGTCGTCGTTTCCACTCATATTCCTCTTCTTACTACCTACGGACAAATCAGTAAAGGTGCTACTGCTCCGAATGATGAGGAACTGGTTGTGGTCAATGCTCTCGATATACTGAACATGTTGGCAGAATATAACATCAAACTGATCCTGCAAGGACACGTGCACCTTATCGAATATATATATCTCCAACAGAAAGTTCATTTCCTGGTGGGCGGAGCTGTGTCGGCAAAGTGGTGGCTTGGTCCCCTCAGGGGCATGGAAGAAGGTTTTATGTATATACAGCTTCACAATGGGGATGTCAAGTGGGAATATATCGACTATGGTTGGGAGGCAGTATCCGAGTAAAATTCTTTTTTCCGGTTCCGGATATTAATTACATCTGCAATACTCATTCACAAAATGCGCTATTTACTTAACGGACAGGAATCCGAACGAATGAAATTCAGGTTATTGACACCCGACGATTTTCAATTGTGGCTACCCCTTATTTTATATCGATCATACATCGCGATAATATACGATCTCAGAAGGTAGCGTTAAAAATGGAATGGCCTTCGATAAGAAGACAACGTTCAAAGAAATGCCCGTGAAGGTATTCAGGGTGTTGTCTGAATCTGTCTCATGAAAAACTGAACATCTCTATTATATCAATTCTACATACAGTGATTCGAATCATCTACACCAGATGATACATGTCATTTCATTGACATTCTTCAAATCTATCTTCATTTGTAACTTGAATAAAAAAAGACCATGAAACTCTTTAACCCCACCCTGATCATCATCCTCATTTCTGTTATTTCTTCAATCTTCATTCCTTTAAACCTGAATGCAGGATCAGACGACATACAAAATCAGATTGAACAGTGTAAGCTATTAGTAAATAAATACGAAGAAGAAAATAACACCAACGAACTGGCCCGGTATCTCACAAAACTCGGATATCTGTATTGGCAAATAGGAGCCGGATTGGAAGCAATCTCATATTTCGAACGTTCAGCGGAAATGAACCAGAAGCTTGGTAATAACAATGCCCTGAAAACCATATACAATAACCTGGGCATGATTTGTTCCGAAAGAGATGAATTTCAGAAAGCTATTACGTATTTCGAAAAAAGTCTTAAGCTTAACATTGCTCAGGGGAATAAAAAGGAAATGGCTTCCGATTATCTTAATATAGCACTTGCTTTTCAATCGCTGGGTTATTATGCGGAATCGAATAACAGGGCCCAACAGGCATTGGAAAAATCGCTTGAAATCAATAACCTGGAAATGACTAAAAGCTGTTATGGAATATTGGCAGAAAATTCTGAAAAATTAGGGAATAGTAAACTTTCAGCCGAATATTACGATAAGTATAATACCATTTCAAAACATCTGCAGCAACAGCAAATGGAGGCAATGGCCTCCCAGACAAAAGAATTTGAACAGCAGGTGCAATCGAAAGAACGACAACTGAAAAATACGCTCGATACCCTGGGTGAAGTTATAGAAATGAATCGTGAAATGCAGTTACAAAACGAGCTGCTCAATAAGGAGAATCAGCTTAAAGAAGAACAGCAGGCAAGGCTTGAAGCGCAACAGGCCCGCCTTGAAGCCAGGGAAAAAACCCGGCGCACCCAGATTGTTGCTTTAATTCTGGGATTGATACTATTTGGTTGCATCATAGGACTGTTTTACTGGCAATTCATAAATAAGAAAAAAGCTAATCTGAAGCTAAAAGAACAAAATGCTGAGATAGAAAGACAGAAACGTGAAATCGAGTCTCAGCATAATCTCGTCATGCAGCAAAAGAAGCGTATTACCGATAGTATTCAATATGCTCAGCGGATTCAGAAGGCTGTACTACCATTGGACGCTTCGTTCAGTCAAAGTTTCAGGGACTATTTCATCCTGTATAAACCAAAAGATATTGTCAGCGGTGACTTTTACTGGGTTACCCGGAAAGATGATGTGTTAATACTGGCTGTTGCTGATTGTACAGGTCATGGTGTGCCGGGGGCGTTTATGAGTATGCTGGGTGTAGCCTACCTGAATGAGATTGTAAACAAAATTGCTATTAATAAACATATCAGTACCTTGAATGCAGATGATATATTGAATCAGCTGCGTGAGATGATCATTACATCGTTACATCAGACGGGCGACCCGGTGGAACCAAAAGATGGCATGGACATATCACTATGCATTCTTGATTTTGAGAATAAACGGTTACAATATGCAGGGGCGAATAGCCCTATGATTATGATACGCGATGGAGAAATTAGGCAATTCGACCCGGACAGGATGCCGGTCAGTTACCATCAAAAACGGGATATTCCTTTTACGCGGCACGAAATTGAATTAAAACCCAATGACCATATATACCTTTTCTCCGATGGTTTTGTCGATCAGTTTGGAGGCGAAACAGGCATGAAATTTCTCTCTAAACGTTTTAAAGAACTTATCCTCAAAGTGCATGACCGTCCTATGATCGATCAATGTAAAATACTGGAAAAAACTTTCGATGAGTGGCGTGGAGAAAGACCACAACTGGATGATGTGTTGGTAATCGGATTATGCTATGCAGCAAAGGGGACTATTGATCGTCGTATCAAACCGCATGATTGGTATAATAAGACCATCCTGATTGCTGAAGATACCGATGTAAACTACTTCCTGCTTACCGCCGTATTAAAAGATACAAAGGCTAATCTCGTAAGGGTGAAGGATGGTATTGAAGCGGTCGATTTTATTAAGAACAATGAAGTAGATCTGATCCTGATGGATATAAATATGCCGAATATGAACGGATACGATGCTACCCGTAAAATAAAATCGATACGAAGCGACATTCCAATCATTATTCAAACTGCATTACATCAGGCCGATGAAGATGACGAAGCGAAAAAATCCGGAGCAGATGACTTTATTTCAAAACCAATAGACCTTAAAACATTTATGACAAAAATGGAGCGGTTTCTGAGTTGAGAAATTGTTTTAAGCAACCCATATTTTAGTCAATTATTTGTATTTAAATAGGTTTTATTCCGTAACTTTCTGTTTCAATCTTTTATTCTATGGAAAATCTTATTCTGAAAGCCACCGATGATACTCCTGAGATTATTTTTGATAAGAAAAAAGGTGTTTTCAAAATAACTGGCAAATCCCTTCCGGAAGATGTCATCGAATTTTATACTCCGATCTTTTCATGGCTCGAACAATATGCCGGGAATCCAAATGATGAAACGCTTTTTCAGGTGCAGGTTTCCTATTTTAATTCAGCATCGCAGCGTGCTTTGAATGAGATATTCTCCATCCTGGCAAGAATACCTGTTAAGGGCAAAAAGGTTGAAGTTGAATGGTATTATAATGAAGACGATGATGAGATGAAGGAGACAGGTAAGGAATATGCCGATATTACCAACCTGCCTTTTCATTATAAAAGTTTTATTGCCTGATGCTTGTGACATGATTTCTACTTTTTTCCTATCTTAATGCAACAAATAAAACTAACAATACAATGCCCCGATTAGTAATTTGTCTTGGAATATTATTGATAGGACTGACATTGATGGCCCAGCAGCCGCTTTCACACCCAAAGAAAATGTATGTATCGCCCGAGGGCAAGCTTTATGTTCAGCGAGATCTTCCTGTTTATCTCTGGCTTTCGACTTCTCCATCTGAGAACTCAGAAAAAAACAGGTTGTGGAGCGAGGTTACAAAAGCCTATTCAAATCCAATGTATTTTGATGCAAATGGGTATAATACCTTTCGTTCCCCTTCAGCTGTGGATACCGCTACCAAAAAGGTTATCTTGCCAATGAGGGATATTGTTTTTGAGGTTTATTCCGATGGTAAAGCTCCTGTTACCAAGGTTGATTATGGCAATACAAAGCTTTTTTCCATTAACAATAAACTTTATACCGGAGGAGGTACCCTGATTACATTGTCCGCCTCCGACGATCTGTCAGGAGTTGAGAATATATATTTTTCGGTCAACGGGAGCGCATTCCAACCTTATCTTGAAGCAATCAGAATAGAGGATGAGAAAGAATACGGGATAAAATACTATGCTGCAGATAATGTCGGAAATGTTGAAAATCTGCATGAAGTATTACTGGTTTATGATAAGACACCTCCTGTTACTAAACTGAATGTTGTTGGCGACAGGTTTGAAAATATTCTTTCGGGAAGATCAAAGATTGAACTAATCACTGAAGATAAAACAGCAGGCGTTAAATCAATATTTTATTCGATCGATAGCGGTAGCTCCAAAGTATATTCATTACCAATTCCTGCAGCCTATCTTTCGCAGGATGAACATATCATAAGTTACTATTCAGCAGACCATGTTGGCAATACGGAAACATCGCAGAATTTTACTTTTTACGTTGATAAGACTCCCCCGACCATTATTGAGGAAGTGTTAGGTAAAAGCTTTTTCTCCGGCGGGAAAGAATTTTCTTCAGGGAAATCGCGCCTGAAACTTACATCTTTCGACAATAAGGCTGGCGTTAAAGAAGTCCGGTACTCGGTTAATAACGGTGAGTATCAGCTATACGACAGTCCTGTTTTCCTGACTCAGTCGGCCGGAAATCTGATCATAAAATCCTATGCCGTTGACAATGTGAACAACCGTTCCAATAGTCAGACCGCGAATGAAAAAACGAACATACCCTATATCGATCTTACAGGACCTGAACTTGGCCATTCATTCGAAGGTCCGCAATTTCAATCGCGCGATACAATATTTATTAACACCAATACAAAAATAAGGCTCAGGGGCTTTGATTACGAGGCCGGATTTAATCGTATTGAGTATTCTGTAAACGGAAGTAATCCCTCGGAATATACAACTCCTTTCAGCATTGAAAATGAAGGATTCAGTACAATAGATTATACAGGCTTTGATAATGTTGATAATACCAGTGGTTCGGCTTTCAGTGTTAAGGTTGATAATTCGGGGCCGATACTCGGTTATACCTTTGGTACGTCGTTATTGAGGAAAGAATCGGGTATTGAAGTATACCCATCCCATACTGTTTTATTCTTTTCGGCAACCGATAAAGTGGTCGGTTTTCAACGTATGACGTACACATTAAACAGTGGGAAGCCATTGGAATATACAGGAATGATTAAGGATCTACCAAAAGGGAAGAATGAATTGACCATTACGGCAATAGATAAATTGGGCAACAGTTCTGAAAAGACAATCACTTTCATTATTGAATAAATGTCCCGTTATATAAAATCTCCATCAATCATAAAAGCCGCAGGGAATAAACCAAAAGAGATTCGGGAATATTTCGGGCGCGTTAACACATCGACACAGGAAGTAAGCATTGCCCAGATGAGTAGTTCTGAGGGTTGGGAAGAACCAGGACAATGTCCCGACTTTAATGAATATACAGTTGTTCTGGCAGGAATGCTTAAGGTAGAAACCAGGCATTGTACTTATCTCGTAAAGGCAGGTGAATCAATCCTAATTGAGAAAGGCGAGTGGGTGCGTTACAGCACACCGGAAAAAGAAGGAGCCCGATATATTGCCATATGCCTTCCTGCTTTCTCACCCGAAACTGTCCACAGGGACAATGACTAAAAGTTGCTATAATTCCATTGTTACTTCACTTCTTATGTATGCTCCCAAACCTTATATCAGGGCTGATTTCAGTATTCAATTCGTTAAAAAGAGATCAGCAGCTCTATTCAGATATCCTGGATATTATAGGCTGAAAAGCTTCTTCAATAGGTGACTGTACTTGGAAATAAAAATCCCCTTCTTCGGCTATGAAGAAGGGGAGAAAATATGGAGCAGTTATATCTTACATCATACCGCCCATTCCGCCGCCGCCCATTGGTGGCATCGAAGGTTCTTCTTTCGGAATTTCAGCAACAACAGCCTCGGTAGTAAGGAACATACCGGCAATTGAAGCAGCGTTTTCAAGTGCAATACGTGCAACTTTTGTAGGATCAATAACACCAGCCTTTAGTAAGTTTTCATATTTATCGGTATTGGCATTATATCCAAAGTCTGCTTTTCCTTCTTTGATTTTCTGTACCACAACAGAACCATCGAGTCCGGCATTTTCAACAATAAGGCGTAATGGTTCTTCAAGAGCCCGGCGGACAATCTGAATACCGGTGTTCTGATCTTCATTACTACCTTTTAAATTAGCCAGAGCATCCTGGGCACGAATATAAGCAACACCTCCGCCGGGAATAATTCCTTCTTCAACGGCAGCACGGGTGGCGCTTAATGCGTCTTCAACACGGTCTTTCTTCTCTTTCATTTCAACTTCCGATGCTGCACCAACATAGAGAACAGCTACGCCACCAGCAAGTTTTGCAAGGCGTTCCTGCAATTTTTCACGATCGTAGTCTGAAGTAGTAGCTTCGATCTGTGTTCTGATCTGCTTGATACGGGCATCGATGTTTTTCTTGTCGCCAGCACCATTAACAATAGTAGTGTTTTCCTTATCGATAGTAACTTTTTCGCAGGTTCCAAGCATATCCATTTTTGTGCCTTCAAGCGTTAGTCCCTTTTCATCTGAAATAACTACGCCGCCAGTCAGAATTGCTATATCCTCGAGCATTTCTTTTCTTCGGTCACCAAATCCCGGCGCTTTAACAGCAGCTATTTTCAGCGAACCGCGAAGTTTATTTACAACTAGAGTTGCAAGCGCTTCACCGTCAACATCCTCAGCTATAATCAGAAGTGAACGGCCCGATTGAGCTACCGGTTCCAGCACGGGAAGTAGGTCTTTCATTGTAGATATCTTCTTATCGTGCAGAAGAATCATAGGATTTTCAAGCACGGCTTCCATTTTGTCAGTATTGGTTACAAAATAGGCTGAGATATATCCACGGTCGAATTGCATACCTTCAACAACTTCAACAGTTGTATCAGTAACTTTCGATTCTTCAACAGTAATAACCCCTTCTTTCTTTACTTTATGCATTGCCTCGGCAATCAGTTTCCCGATTTCTTCATCATTATTTGCAGATATAGCTGCTACCTGCTGAATTTTTTCACTGTCTTCGCCTACTGTCTGTGATTGGCTTTTAAGGCTTTCGATCACTTTTACAACAGCTTTATCAATACCACGTTTTAAATCCATAGGATTAGCACCGGCAGTAACATTTTTTAGCCCGACAGTAACAATCGATTGTGCAAGAACAGTTGCAGTAGTTGTTCCATCACCGGCGTCGTCAGCAGTTTTTGATGCGACTTCTTTCACGAGCTGTGCACCAATATTCTCGAAATGATTTTCAAGTTCAATTTCTTTTGCTACTGTAACACCATCTTTTGTAACAGCAGGCGCACCAAACTTTTTCTCAATGATTACATTCCTCCCTTTCGGACCCAGTGTAACTTTAACTGCATTTGCCAGCTGATCCATCCCTTTCTTTAACAGATCGCGGGACTCAATATTGAATTTTATTTCTTTAGCCATTTTTATTGAATTTTACAGATTACTTCGTAAGTTAAATAATTGCCAGAATGTCTGATTGTCTCATAATGAGATAATCTTTTTTGTCGATCGATAATTCTGTACCAGAATATTTTCCATAAAGAATTATATCCCCGACCTTAACTTCCATTTTTTCATCTTTAGTTCCGGGGCCAACTGCTACAACAGTACCTCGTTGTGGCTTCTCTTTTGCTGAATCAGGAATAATGATACCACTTGCTGTTTTTTCTTCGGCTGCTTGCGGCTCAACAAGTACCCTGTCGGCCAAAGGTTTAATTTTTACTTCTGACATGTTCTTATCTTTTTTAGTTAAACATTCAATTCTAGGATAACTGACAGCCCTTAACATAATTTATGCCAACCATTATAATACCGCACCGAACTAAATTCGTTAGGACAGAATTACATAATCGGCGCGATATGTACCTAAGTTATGGATAACCAAAATATTGTAACAATCTAAAATTCAGCATTTTAATTTATGATGGTATTTTTGTTTGAATAAAAAAAAGTGTCAGCCTTCTGACAGACTGACACTTTAAGAACTAAAATTTTTTATTCTACTTGGACTCGGGCATATCTTCAGGCAATCCGGCCGGTATGCTCGGTAATCCTTCGTTATTTACAGGATTGACTCCTTGCTGTTCGATACGTGATTTAATGCCTTCTGTTGGCTTTTCGATAACCCAACTTGCCAGAATACTCAACACTAGCAATGCACCAGCTAACGTCCAGGTAGCTTTTTCGAGAAAATCAGCCGTACGCCGCACCCCCATAATTTGGTTTGAGGCACCAAAGTTTGCTGCCAAACCACCACCCTTTGAATTCTGCACGAGAACTACCATAATTAGCAGTATACAAATAATAATGGTCAGGGCAATAAGCAAATTATACATATGACTTGTATTTACGATTTACTAATCAGTTTCTTTATTTCTGAAATTTGACCCGCAAAGTAAGCACTTTTTTCCGGATATTTCAAGCTTAATTTTTCGTAGGCCAGGATTGCTTTTGCATAATTACCCTGCTTCACATAAATCTGGGCAAGCGTATCGGTAAAGAAACTTTCATGTTCTTTTACACTTTCAGCAGATATATCTATATTTTCTTCAGGGAGATTTGAAGCGACAATTTTAGGATTATTTTTTATAAATTGATCTATCAGCGCACTATCCCGTTCTTTTTTGTGTGATGTATCTGACTTAACCGAAATTTCCTCAGATTGGGAAGTTTCCGGGTCAGTTTCTTTTTCTGAGGCTATGATGTACTTTTCAACTGAATCGAGCCATTCAGTAATCGATTTTGCAGCACCTTCACCCATAGTAAAAGAGGACGATCCTTTTCCTTCCCGAACATCCTCCTCGATCTCTTTTTCATCAATCATTTCAAAGGGTGAAGTAACATAATTTATGTTCTCATGTATCTCTTCCTTTACCTGAGGTGTTTCCAAAGGCATTGAAATGTCAGGTTGGGCAAGCTCCGGGTCAATAAATTTGATGGCTTCTGATTCATTGGTCAATTCAAGTATTTCATCCTGACAGGCAATTCTTCTCAGGCCAATTGAATAGGACTTGTCGTCAAGTTCAATACCATCGCCATATTCCTTCCTGACATCAATGGTCAGTCCCGGTATAAGTTCTATTGTTTCTTCAGGTTGAAACTGAAAATATTGAATCTGTTCATTCAGCGTGGCGGCAATATTTTCCTGCAATGTTTCTTTGAAATCTTTTTCAGGGGTAACAGGTTTGTTCTCATCTGTGCCAGCAACAACAGTTGACGATTCATTCTCAGGTAGTCTGTGCAGCAGATAATACAGTACTTTACGATCGGTGACATACGCTGCTGTCAGATTAAGACTTTGCTTGTCAACAGTACCATGAATGTTCTGGAGATTCTTTACATGCAATAAACGAGCTGTTTGAAAGAAGGGATACTTTTTAAGTAAATAATCGAGGTTCTGGGTACTCTGATTATTTAATTTCCCGGGATTCTGAATATATGTCATTAATATTTCCGGTGTTACTGGCATACCCGTTTTTTGCTCTACCAATTCACAAAAGCTTTATTGAATATCTGTTCTATAATTTCATCAATTATTTCTTCAGAAAGCCCCGGGGCAACCGAGTTGAAATCCTGAGAACTGTCGAAATCGCGGTAACGACTAAAGCTTGTGTCAAAACTATCATCGGGATCGATGGAATTGTTAAACTTCACACGAATGGTAATTGTAAACCGGGTCTGTGCGGCCTGATCACCTGCCGAAATGGCCATTGGAGTTAATTTGTATTCAGTAATCTCTCCCGAAAAATCAACATCGCCGATGGTGTTTACCAACCTTAGTTTTGTATTACCTTCCATATATTGCTTCAACTCATCGGTGAACTTCTGACTTAACGTGGGTTCCACAAGCGATGCCCTGTTGTTAAAATACTGAACTGATACTGTTTGAATTTTTGCATCTATATCAGCCCCGCCTTTCATATCGTATCGTAACGTGAAGCATGCACTAAGTAAAAACACAAATGAAAAAAATAAAGCCGTTTTCTTGATATACTTTCTATAATTCATTAAGGTCATACTCTTTTATTTTCCTGTACAATGTTCTTTCAGATATTCCCAGATCCTGTGCAGCATATTTACGCTTGCCGCCATGTTTTTGCAAAGCTTTTGTAATAAGTTCTTTTTCCTTCTCCTCAAGCGATAAAGATTCTTCAATTATCTCTTCTGTATCCTGAATATTTGTTTTTTCCCTGTGCGCATATTCATAGCTAGATTTGGCAACATCGCCCGGCTGTATGATCGGGGCTTCCTGCCCATAGAGTTTCTGAATAATATTTGCATTACTCTCATGTATAACCTCATCAGAAACATCCTTCTGCATAATATCGAATACTAACTTTTTGAGATCGTGCATATCGCTTTTCATATCAAACAGGATCTTATATAAAATTTCCCGTTCGGTATTAAATGTTTTCTGATCGAGTGGCGCATCGTATAATGCAGGTAGTTTCTCTTCCTGGTAATCAGGCAGATAGCTATGTAAGACCATCGCATCAATATCCCGCTTTGTTTCAATAACTGAAATTTGCTCGGTTATATTTTTTAATTGCCTGATATTTCCGGGCCATCGGTAACCAACCAGGATTTTAACAGCATCGTCGGAGAGCGTAATGGCTGGCATCCTGTTACGTTCAGCAAAATCAACTGCAAATTTTCTAAACAACAGGTGGATATCCTCTTTTCGCTCGCGAAGAGGTGGTATATTCACCGGGACTGTATTTAACCGGTAGAAAAGGTCCTCTCTGAATTTACCCTGTTGAATGGCTTTTTGAATATCAACATTGGTAGCGGCAATAACCCGTACATTCGTTTTTATTATCTTAGACGATCCCACCCGTAAAAATTCACCTGTTTCCAATACACGAAGTAATCGTACCTGCGTTGATAATGGCAATTCGGCAACTTCGTCAAGAAAAATAGTGCCGCCGTTTGCTACTTCAAAATATCCCTTACGACTATCATAAGCCCCAGTAAACGACCCCTTTTCGTGTCCAAAGAGTTCCGAATCGATGGTTCCTTCAGGGATGGCGCCGCAGTTAACAGCAATATAACCTCCATGTTTTCGTGCACTGAAATTGTGAATGATCTGTGGAAACACTTCTTTTCCGACACCACTCTCGCCAGTAATCAACACCGACAAATCGGTTGGCGCCACCTGGACCGCAATATCAATTGCACGGTTCAGCAAGGGCGAGTTACCAATAATTCCAAATCGTTGTTTTATTTTCTGGACATCCATTGCTATGAAGAAAAAATGTCAGTTCATTACGTTCATTTTGTTTCCCTCTCCCATTCTGTTAGTTTTAAAAGGAGATGTATTTACTGACAAAATTACAATATTAAAAGTTTTTTGCATATTTACTTTTTTCAAAATCGATAGTTTTGCACATGATTTCTTTTATTGCTATTATACCTGCACGTTTTGCCTCTACAAGATTCCCGGGCAAGCCATTGGCCGATATTGGAGGCAGGGCAATGATTCAATGTGTGTATGAACGGGTAAGTCCATTGTTTAACGACGTTGTTGTAGCCACCGATGATAGCAGAATAGAAAAAACAGTTTTATCGTTCGGAGGGAAAGCTATTATGACTTCAGAAAATCACAAAAGTGGAACCGATCGTTGTGCTGAAGCGCTTGATAATTGGGAAAAAATTAATCAAAAAAAATTCGATGTTGTTATTAATATACAAGGTGATGAACCATTCATCAGGGCAGAACAAATAGAATCGATACAAGACTGTTTTGAGGATCACGAAACTCAAATTGCTACCTTAATTAAACCCGTTGATAACGCTGAGACCATTTTTGATCCGAACCGACCAAAGGTGATTATTGATAAGAATGGTTTTGCAGTGTATTTTAGCCGTTCACCTATTCCATACGTTCGCGAGGCAGAGAAAAATCAATGGCATAAACAACATGTTTTTTATCAGCACATAGGCTTATATGCCTACCGGAGTGAAATACTCCGGAAGATAACCAAACTTCCTGTGTCTTCCCTGGAAAGGGCAGAATCGCTCGAACAACTGCGTTGGATCGAGAATGGTTTCAGAATAAAAACTGCTGTCACCCACTTTGAGAGCTATGGAATTGACACCCCTGAAGACCTGAAAAGGGTTTTGCATTCGGGATTATTATGATTATAACCGCTTCTCTACAATCTCCCAGTCAACAATACTCCAGAAAGCTTTAACATAATCTGCCCGCCGGTTCTGGTAAGTAAGATAGTATGCATGCTCCCATACATCGCAGGTAAGTATCGGAATAAGACCTCGCCGCAACGGGTTTCCGGCATTGCTTTCCTGAACAATCTCAAGTTTACCTGAGTTGTTTTTTACAAGCCATGCCCACCCCGAGCCAAAAAGTGTTAATGCAGATTTCGAAAAGATTTCTTTAAAAGCTGCGAATGAACCGAAACTGGTATTGATGGCTGCAGCCATTTCACCTGCGGGTTCATTATTTCCCTTTGGGCTGAACGAATTAAAATAAAAGGTGTGGTTCCAAACCTGTGCTCCGTTATTGAAAATAGCCCCGTCAGCCTCTTTTATAATAGTTTCCAGCGAGGCATTTTCAAATTTTGTACCTGCAATAAAATTATTGAGGTTGGTGACATAGGTCTGGTGATGCTTCCCATAATGAAATTCCATCGTTTGCTTATCGATTACGGGAGACAGCGCATCTAAGGCATACGGTAACTTTGGTAGTTCAAAGGCCATTATTTTTTCTTTATGGGTTAAACAATAATTCTATGTATTTCGATCGTGTTTATCAAATATCGTAAATTTTGGGCTATTTTAAAATCACATAAGTGGGATACAAATGAAAAACCTCCGGGGTCACCAGAGGTCTGTTTCACGTTGATTGAATTTGCTGCTATAAACGTGACGCTACTTCACTCCAGTTGATCACATTCCAGAATGCAGTAATGTAATCATTGCGCCTGTTTTGGTAATTCAGATAGTATGCATGCTCCCAGACATCCAATCCAAGAATAGGCTTGCCTTTAATCTCAGCAACATCCATTAATGGATTATCCTGGTTTGGTGTGGAAGTTATTTTCAGCCCCTTTTCTGTTTTTACAAGCCATGCCCACCCCGACCCGAAACGTGTAGCTGCCGCATTGGAGAATTCCTTTTTAAAATTTTCGAACGAGCCGAAATCCTTTTTAATCATGTCGGCCAGCATGCCTGATGGTTCTCCCCCTCCGGCCGCACTCATAATTTTCCAAAATAAGCTATGATTGTAATGTCCGCCTCCATTATTCCGAACTGCCAGTGGCAATGTACTAACCACCGACATAAGTTCTTCCAGTTTCTTTCCTTCCATTGCTGTACCCGCCAGCGCATTATTCAGATTTGTAATATACGCTGCATGATGCTTAGTGTGATGTATCTCCATTGTCCGGGCATCGATGTACGGTTCAAGTGCATCATATTTATAATCTAATGTTGGTAATTCAAAAGCCATAACATCAAGTTTTAATGAATAAATAATCAACAACTATCTATATAACCAATAATTTACGAAAAGGTTCATTCATACTGCGAGATCATTTTACTTCGGTTTCTGATTTTTTTAAATTGAAGACTTATGGTTGAAATTCGTAAGGGATTATTCTTATAATTCTGCTAACTTGGATCGATTTTTTATGGCACTATATGGTTCTATTCTATAATGCAGGAATTTATCTGTACTATCTGGCAATCCTTATTGCATCGCTTTTTAATTCCAAAGCCAGGTTATGGATACAGGGGAGAAGGAATTTGTTCACTAGGATGCAGGTTGAAATGAAAAATGCGGGCAGAATTGCCTGGTTTCACGCTTCTTCACTTGGCGAATTTGAACAGGGGAGGCCTGTAATTGAAGCATTACGCAAAAGAGACCCGGGCTATAAAATACTCCTGACATTTTTTTCACCTTCAGGTTATGAACTGAGAAAAAATTATCCGGGTGCTGATTTTATCTTTAATCTTCCGCTCGATACCAGGAAGAATGCAAAGCGTTTTCTTCAGATAGCAAAACCTGAGATGGTAGTATTTATTAAATATGAATTTTGGTATCACTTCTTACACCAGACAAAAAAAAGTGGCTCTAAACTTATTCTTATATCAGCTATATTCCGGAAGCAACAGCTATTTTTCAAATGGTATGGAATCTGGTTCAGAAGAATGCTGAGGTTTTTCGATCATATTTTCGTTCAGGATGAAAACTCACTTGACCTGATGGCTGATATCTCGATGGAACATGTAAGAATAGCTGGTGATACCCGGTTCGACCGGGTAGCCCAGATTGCAGCCGAAGCAAAAGAGAATTTAATAGCAAGGAACTTTGTAACAGGCCGATTCACATACATCTTTGGAAGTACCTGGGAAAAGGATGAGGAAATGATTATCGAATATATTAACAGTTGTAAAATGGACGTCTGCTATATCATTGCTCCTCACGAAATTCATCCGGTTAAAATTAAAAGCCTTGCAAACAAACTTGAAAAGCATGTAATTTTATATTCACAGGCAAATGATGCAAATCTGACAGACGCAAGGGTATTGATTATAGATAATGTAGGAATGTTATCAACACTGTATCGTTATGGACAAATTGCCTATATCGGAGGAGGCTTTGGTAAGGGAATCCATAATATACTTGAGGCGGCCGTATATGGAATTCCTGTAGTTTTTGGACCGAATCATTGGAAATTCAAGGAAGCTGTGGAGCTGCAAAAGGAAAACGGAGCTTTTTGTATTCACGATTTTAACGAGATGAAAACAATACTGGATATGCTTCGTGAGCGAAAGGATGCTATGCAGGCTGCCTCTGCTGCAACCTTGAATTATATTAAAAGGAATGTTGGCGCTACTGATACCATTTTGAGCTATTTAAAAATATCATAAACCTGTTAACAGTATAAGGCTTTAATTGTTACTTATTAAACAATCTGGTGCCAGATGACAATTGCACGAACCAGGGATGCTTCCGAATTGATTTCAATTTCAACCGAAAAGGTTGAAAAAATCCGCGGCTTGTTCCTAAATTATGTCGCTTCCTTTCATAAAAGGAATGATGAAATATACAACCAGCATATCGATGTAAAGAAGATACATACCATTCATGTATCTAACGAAATAAGCGGTATAGGGAATTCTCTTGATTTTACGAAAGAGCAGCTTGCCTTTGCAGAAATAATTGCATGGCTCCACGATATCGGACGTTTTGAGCAATTTAAATTATATAACACTTTTGCCGATGCAGAATCGGAGAACCATGCTGAAATTGCTGTCAGGATAATTGAACAGCAGGGACTATTGAAAGATATACCTGACCGGCACCGTGAAATTATTTACCGGGCAATACTTAACCATAACCTTCCCCGAATTCCAAAAGACGAGCCGCATATTGTTCGATATTACTCACAACTATTACGCGATGCCGATAAACTGGATATCTGGAGAGTGTCCATTGAAATGAACATTTTTCATAAAATCAAGACCGAGGTACAACCCGATGTATACGATGTACCTGAGGACCTGCTGCAATGTTTTGAAAACGATAAGATTATCGTCCTCGACCAGGTGCATTCATTTTATGATTCAATACTTTTCAGGGTAAGCTGGATCTATGATCTGAACTTCAGCTATTCTATACAGCAGGTAAAGAAGCGAGGAATTGCAGATCGTTTAATAGCAAAATTACCCCATTCACAAGCTCTTGAAAAAATACTTGCAATGGTTCATTCTTATATGAATAGAGTGTTGGCAGATCATTGACCCGTTAAAGGCAGCTACCGGTTAAATCTATTTAATAATTTTCTTTTTTCGCCCGATATCTACGAATGCATCGATAGCCATATCGAGTTGCTGTCTTGAATGGGCTGCCGAAAGTTGAACCCGTATCCGTGCTTGACCCTGGGGTACTACCGGGTAGTAAAAACCCACAACGTATATTCCGGCTTCGAGCAGTGCGGCAGCAAAATCCTGTGAAAGCCTGGCATCGTATAGCATAATTGCAACGATAGCCGATTGTGAAGGTTTTATATCGAAACCTGCAGCAACTATCCTATCTTTGAAATAGGATGTATTTTCGTGAAGTTTTTGCTGGAGTTCATTACTTTCAGCCATGTATTCGAATAGAGCTAAACCTGCGTTGACAATCATCGGAGGAAGTGAATTTGAAAACA
Source organism: uncultured Bacteroidales bacterium (assembly GCA_964634105.1). Taxonomy (GTDB): domain Bacteria; phylum Bacteroidota; class Bacteroidia; order Bacteroidales; family UBA10428; genus UBA10428. The sequence continues at coordinate 53,453 of CAZWIU010000022.1, forward strand.
GGTAGGGTCTCGACCGTTGACGCAACAATTCAATGATTTCACGACGACCCGTTGTAAAGCCACCGATTGCACCGCCAAAAGCTTTTCCCAAAGTCCCGGTGATGATGTCAACTTTCCCTCTGATATTATAAAGCTCTGTAACACCCCGACCTGTTTTTCCGACAACTCCCGCAGAATGACATTCATCAACCATAACCAGTGCGTCATATTTTTCAGCCAGCGAACAGATGGTATCGACAGGGGCAACATTACCATCCATCGAAAATACACCATCAGTAACGATGATGCGAAACCGGTGAGCTTTTGCTTCTATTAATTTTTCCTCCAGATTCTGCATATTGGCATTTTCATACCGATAGCGTTTAGCTTTACTAAGTCTGACACCATCGATTATCGAGGCGTGGTTGAGGGAATCCGAAATAATTGCATCTTCATCACCCAGCAATGGTTCAAACACTCCTCCATTGGCGTCAAAACAGGCAGCATAAAGAATTGTATCTTCTGTGCCAAAGAATTCCGCTATCTTCTTTTCCAATTGCTTGTGCAAATCGGTGGTCCCACATATGAATCGTACCGATGACATACCAAATCCATGGGTATCAAGTGCGTCTTTTGCAGCTTTTATCAACCTGGCATTTGAGGATAGACCCAGGTAATTATTTGCACAAAAGTTTAATACCTCCTTCCCATTCGAAAGTTTAATAGCCGTGTCCTGCGGAGAAGTAATAATTCTCTCATTCTTGTATAATCCCGCTTCCTTGATAGCTATCAGTTCTTTCTTCAGATGTTCCTGTATTTTACCATACATAACTCATAAGTTTAAAAGAATAAAATTAAGCAAAACCGAAAGGCATAAAATGACAATTGTTAATTAACGTGAGTTCGATATAAGAATGTTAATTATTTAAGTGAATAAAAGTAG
>CAZWIU010000023.1:0-53391 GCA_964634105.1 uncultured Bacteroidales bacterium
CGAAGGTATCTCCCCAGAAATTATTATCACATACCTACTTGGTAGCAGGGATACGCTCCTCGTAGGTTCGCACGCGAACTTCCATCCCTTCAGAATAAGAATATTCCGTTGGTCCTGGATGAGTGGAATTATTTCTGGGGAAATAAACTAGGTTTATATGACGATGGGGGTGTGCGCAATTACTTTAAGGATGCGTAGGCATGACAACAGCCCTGCATGAGCTTTTGAGACATAGTGAAAATATATTCATGGAAAATACGCATCCGGTAAATGTTATGGGACACATTGAAACGACCGACACAGCGGCTGCTTTTGAAATTAATGCTTTACCCTTGATTGTATATCGTCGCCATTTCGGAACATTACCTTTTGCCATCTCAGCTATATACAATTCTCTGAATGTTGTTGCCTCCCTGACCAGTGATCATAACTGCTTAACGGTTGCGATAGTTAATCCTACGTCCCGGGATCAATCACTGGAGCTGGACATGGAGAATGCAGAACTGACCGGGGAGAATGGTGACGAATCGTATCGGCAGATACCATGGCCTATAATGAACCTAGACAGCCGGCAACGGTAATTATAGACAGCGGATTGCAGGCAACCGTTTCACCCATTCTTGAACTGTCTCTATGGAGTATTACTCTGTATAAACTACAGGTTCACATTAGCCAAGCAGAGCTTGATTCGGGTATTTTTACTTAAATCAAAATCGTTGAGACAACACCTGATGTCAACTTTCAAAGTGCGGCCTTTGTATGGATCGGGCTGGTTCCCGCAATCGGTAACCTGGTGGTAACTTTCGGAGGAGTATTCACAGATTCTATAAACGGTCTTACGAGAGGTTATGCTTAAAAGGAATATTCCACTGATATGCAGCTGACAGGAAAATCAGAGGCTCTGTATGACTCCTTCGGTGATGTTGGCGGACTTCTCGTGGAAAATGAATTTTATGCTGCAAGTATGATTTTGAACGGTTGGCGCATAGTTAAGTTTAACGCTGTAAGTTGGGAGAAATTGGTTGATACCGAATTTTCACTCGATCTTGATAATGAAATGAACGGGAATATGATGCTTGCTTTCGTCAACGGACAACTTGACATCAGTTCACAATGTTTGATATCCGGTGAAATAGCTCCTCCTCAGATGGGCGCAAGCACTTTTCATGAATACTTTACGCCCGATCTCGAATTTCTTGAAGAGAGAATACTAGATGATACACTGCATATTACAGGGTCAACAATGTTATATATAGACGGCATTTATTATTTTATTTCAGCTACTGCATATACCGGGGATATTCTCGTGATGATGTACGAAAACAACTGGAATTATCTCGGGATGAAAAACCTAATACGTCAGGAGCATTGGTCGGAAGGAGTTGCTTTCGACGGACAACGATTCTATCTCACCTATCTGGAGACACGATGGAGAACCAAGCCGCAGTTTCTCCCATATTACCCGAATGTTCATCTGGTTGCTTTCGACAATGAGTGGAACCTCCTGGAATATATAGCCGTTACCGATTATTCTCATATGGACTCCCTGTCTAAGGGAAGACCCTCGTTGCTGATGCCGGAAAACCGGATCTATGTTTCTTATGACGTGGTTCTTCTCCCGGAAAATCTTGATAACATTGAAGGATTTGTGAGCATATATAAATTGATACTAAACCGGAAGTATCCGATCGGCCTGGATTACCGTTTGAAAAAAAATCTGCTGAGTCAGAATTTCCCCAATCCATTCAGCTCGGAATCGGTCATCAGCTATGATTTATCATCGGCAAGCCATGTAACACTGAACTTATACAACTAATCGGGCCAGAAGATTGCCTCCCTTGTCGACAAAGATGAGGAACCAGAGAGATACCATATCATCCTGAATGGTGAGTCATTAAACGAGGTAATATATCTGTACTAGTGGACCATAGATGATTATATTCAAAGCAGAAAATGCATGGTTATTAAAGGAAGGGTAGCGTATTAATATTTTCCTGCAGGTAGGTTGCCATTTCCCAGCCGATTATTGCAGATTTCGCGTCTCTGTTGCAGCGGTATCGCCCGAAATCGCCATTCTATAAAATGACCCTGTGGCTGGGAGTATGTTATGTGACCGGATTAATCCCTATATCATTTTTGTTAATTCATGAAATTGCAAGTATTTTAAAAAGGGATACTCACTGCCGTTTTTTTCACGGAAAGTATTTAACATATGAAAGCACAAAAAATTTTCTGTTGGATAATGATGTAACAGATTCAAATTGATTACATTTAATAGTTCATCTATGTGTATGTGTAAACATCTTAGTCCTAAATTCAACGCCTGGGTGATCAAGTCGGTGTATTATCCCGGAGATACGGAAGAAATAATCCTCCTGAAACGTATTTATTGGATTTACCTTCATGCTATTTCACTTTTTCTCTTATTATTCCTACCCTCTTTTATATTCCTTCACCTCAGATACTGGGTTTTGCTGGTATATGTATACTGTGGTTTTAATTTAATAAATCTGCTAGTTTTTTATTTAATTCGAAAGGGTATTCAAAGATTTGCATTAATTACACAATTCTTCCACATATTCATTTCTTTTTTTATGGTGGTGATAGGAGGAGGAATACTTCATTCCGGTGGTCCGGTTTTTATTGGAATGATTGGTCCTCTGTTTGCTTCCATTTTTCAAAATAGAAAGGTGTCTATCCTGTTTTTAGGACTATATATTATTACCGTTCTCATCGAAGCTATTCTTCAACCATGGCTTGTTCCATATCCTCCCATGACTCCCGGTATCAATCTGTTCTTCTTCCTGGCACATTTTTTAACTGTCGTTATTGTATTCTTTACAGCACTTATGTACTATGCCAACCAGTCAAGTAAAATGAAACTAGCTGAAACAATACGATTAAAAGAACTTGATGATACAAAAACAAGACTCTATACTAATATTTCTCATGAATTTAGAACACCCCTGACAATTATCCTTGGGATAGCCGAGCAGATGGAAACGGATATCAAAAAGAGAACATATGAAGGATTTCAGATGATAAAGCGAAACGGGGAGAATCTATTGCATCTGATTAATCAAATGCTCGATCTGTCAAAAATCGAATCAAAAGCTTTGCCAGTTAACATACTCCGGGGAGAGATCATTGGCTACCTCAGTTATATTTTCCAATCCTTTAAATCCCTGGCCGATAATAAAAATATCCGGTTAACTATCCGGACAGATATTGAGCAGCTACAAATGGATTTTGATCCGCAGAAGATTATGCAGATCCTGTCCAACCTTGTGTCGAATGCCATTAAATACACAATGGAGGGCGGTAGTATAGAGATGACTATTGAGAGGCAGCAGGTGAACACAAAGGATGAACTGACTATTAAAGTTAAGGATAATGGGGTTGGAATATCGGCTGATAAACTGTCCCACATATTTGATCGTTTTTATCAGGTTGACAACCCAATTACAGGTAAATCAAAAGGAACCGGAATAGGTTTAGCATTAACAAAAGAACTTGTTTCGATATTAAATGGAAAAATAGAAGTACAAAGTACAGAATCACTTGGAACTGAATTTACTATTGTTTTACCTATAACAACCCATTCAATAATAAAACATGAAGTTGATCTTGAACAACTGGCGTCAGACCTTTCATTGTTTAAATCCGATATTTTAAACGAGCCAGTTAATGAAAATAAAAAGCAGATAGTTAGTAAGAATAAGCCTGCGTTAATTATTGTGGAAGATAATCAGGATGTTGCGCGGTATATTGAAACTTTGCTCAGTCCGGATTATACTGTTTATAAAGCAGATAACGGAAAAAAAGGATTTGATTTGATTACTGAAATCGTTCCGGATATTGTAATAAGTGATGTAATGATGCCGGTGATGAACGGTTTTGAACTTTGTGAAAGAGTGAAGACCGATGAACGAACCAGCCACATTCCTGTTATTCTTTTAACGGCTATGGCCTCAGATGCAAGCAAATTAGATGGACTTGAAACCGGAGCTGATGCATACCTTGTAAAACCCTTCAATTCTCAGGAACTTATTATAAGAGCAGCAAAACTGATCGAACAGCGGCGCAAATTGAGGGAACGTTTTAGTCGTGATATTACCATCTCTCCCAATGAAATTTCTGTTACTTCTGCTGATGAGCGGTTTCTGAACCGTACAATGGAGATCATTGAAAAGCATATGAGCGATTCTGATTTTGGGGTAAGCCTCTTGTGTAAAGAAGTAGGCATGAGTCATTCCCATCTTCTCCGCAAGATCCAGGCGCTCACCAATCAATCGCCGGTGGAACTGATACGTTCTGTCCGGTTAAAGCGTGCTGCCAGCATGTTGAAGCAAAAATACGGCAATGTTTCAGAGATAGCTTACGAAACAGGTTTTAATAGTCCGGCATACTTTTCAGATTGTTTTCAAAAACAGTTCGGAGTAACGCCTTCGGAATACAACAAACAAAAATAGTATTGGGTCTTCCGCACTCCCCGGATTATTCTCCCTTAACTTTTTTCTCTTGTTTTCTTTCGATGGTTTATTTCTTAAAGCATTTGGTTTATTTCTGAAAATTGTTTGGGAGTGTTACCCCTAGATTTGTTCCGAAATAACCAAACGACTTAGATATGGAAAACCATATAAGTTATTTTGCTAAGATCCATATATTTTTTTGCATGATTCTATTCTACTTCGGGAATAATACGGTTGCACAGTATATATGGACCGGAAAAGCGGATATGCCCACCCAACGTAATCTGTTTACAGTTTCTTCAGTTGAAGGAAAACTTTATGCTATAGGAGGTTGTAATGATCTGCTGGAATCACTTTCAAATGTTGAAATGTATGACCCGGTTGCTGATACTTGGTATATAAAAAGTGAATTGCCTGCCGCGCTCATGAACTTTGCCGCTGCTTCGGTAAACAGGAAAATTTATGTATTCGGAGGTTCACATGGATTAACCGGTGCTGTTGATTCATGCACCTATGAATACGATCCGGTGGAAGACAACTGGACACAGAAAGCTTATATGCTGACGCCACGTTTGGGAGCATCTGCCGGTGTTGTAGACGGAAAAATATATATTGTTGGAGGAGCGCCGGCTGGATGGTTAACTGCCTATAAAACGGTGGAGGTATATGATCCAGTTGCAGATTCCTGGGCCGAGCGATCGGATATGCCTACAGCACGTTTTGATTTTTGCTTATCGGTCCTGGATGGTAAGCTCCTCGCAGCAGGTGGTGCTTTTAATAATGCCCTGGCAGGTATCTCCACTGTTGAACAATACGATCCCGAAGAAGATTTATGGACCACAAAATCGGCGCTGCACACAGCTCGTTGTCTTTCAACATCATCAGTGGTCGGAGGGAAAATGTATGTAATTGCCGGAGGCACAGGCTTAGGAACTCTGATCAACTCAGTGGAAGAATATGATCCGGAGGAAGACAGCTGGACATTGAAAACCTCCATTCCAACCGGAAGGTGGGGACTTGCTTCCGATACAATTGATGGTAAAATATATATAGTCGGCGGAGCTGATCAGCTAAATGTACGATTACATAAGGTTGAAATGTACGATCCGTCTCTTGATACAAACGGGTTGATAACCAGCATTCAGGAATCAGGAGCATCCTGTTCATCGCTCATTACAGGTCTATATCCCAATCCATCCCGCACACAGTTAGTAATAGCATATGAATTACCTTTCGAGACCTACATTGCCCTGAAATTATTTGATATGTCAGGCCGGCAGGTTGCGGTGCTGGTCGACAAAATTCAGGGTCCGGGGAGATATCAGGTATCCCTTCAATCAGCACACCTGGCAGAAGGAAGGTATTTCTTCAGGCTATCAACAGATGATTTTGTAGAATTCAGAAAGTGCGAAGTTATTAAGTAGAAATAATCATCAAAAGTCTTAACAATGAAAAAGGTGAAAAATTTGAAAACATATAATTGCAATTACATATTGGTTAAAATTACTCTGGCATTCCTGTCTCTGATGGAGTTTGTTAAGCCGGCAACTTCACAAACCAATTTATTCAATTTCGTCAAGAAAGTGACAGTGACACCAGATGAACATTTCAACGGTTCCAAGATACCCGGCAACATTCTCTACAATGGGGTGGCAGGCAGCCTTGTCGTCGTACTTAACACGTTCGAGCCGGATACACCTCTTTTGCTGGATCCTCTCCTTGAACCTGCTATCCCTTGTCTGGATTCATGTCCCGGCGGAATTATTGGCTGCAAAGAATACAATATCGATATGCAACCCACCGGGAATTATGAATACCTCGCTTGCGGGATCGGTGACATGGGTGATATAATTATTGATAATTATTTCTACTTTGCTAAAGTCTGGAATCATGGACCGGGAACAGCCGACTTCTGGCGACTTTATAAGTTCGATGCTTATACATGGGAAAAGCTCGGTCAGGTCGACATTCCTCTGGATAGTACGCAGGAATGGAGCGATGGTCCAACATTCTCATTCATAAACGGTTTGATTACGGTCTCCGGAGAATATTTTCCGGATGGTACGCCCGATGGACCCTTAGGTAGAGGTTCTCATCATCATTTCGTGACTACCGATTTACAGCTTATGGGAGAAAAGATCCTGGTTTCTCCGGATGTTCCTCCTCATTGTTCCGAATTTTCTATGCATCAGCTCCCGAACGGAGATATTATCATGTTTGGAGCCACAGCGTATTATGGCGATCTGATGGTCATGCGGCTGGATAAAGACTGGAATTTCATTGAAAAACAGACGCTTCGTAAAGATGGTTTTTTCCCTATTGGCTCAGTTTTGTATGGAGGTTACTGGTTTGTTGCCTATATCGATCTTAGTAAAAAGCCGGCAGGTCCACCCTGGCCCGAAGGAGATCCACCTGTCAGAAACGTAGGACTGGCAGCTTTTGATACCTCCTGGAATCTGATCCAGGACGAGTTAATAACTGTTTTCGATACGGTTCCGGATACCGTTGGTCGCACCGAAGGAGAGAATCCCGGGCTTGAGCTTCTGGAGAATAAACTTTATGTATCTTACACAATCAGTAATTTTGAAGCCAAAACAATGAAATTGATCGACGGACAGGATTATGTGAATGTGTATGAACTTACTATTCCAAACATTATTGAACCGGTAGGACAATCCAATGATTTCGGATTTAGCATGGGATATCCCAATCCATTCTGCTCTTCCGTTTCATTCAAAGTCGATCTTCCTGAGTGCGAAAAACTGACAGCCATTGTTTTTAATCAGTTGGGACAAAAAGTTGTTATACTTTCTGATAACCTTCAATCTTCAGGTACGCATATCCTGCAATGGGACGGAACAGATAATTCGGGAAGACAGCTTATGAACGGTATTTATTATGTTCAATGCCAGGCAGGAAAATTCCATGTTACTCGCAAAGTAGTTATGATCCGCTGACTGTACAGACAATTTTAACTTGATGAAATTTTAACTGAAAAATACTTTGCGCATTTTAAAACTACCTTTTATACAAAGGATGAAACTTTGTTTAATATAATAAATGCACTGTTGAAAATTAGATGTTTGTTTTGAGATCAATAAGATTCTTATATAAAAGTATACAAAGATATTTATTGATGCAGATTACGATCATGAATTTTAAAAGTGAAAAGTTAATTTAATCTGTACGTGAAAATGAAGACAATACAAATGAATCCCAAGTTTATGGGACCTGCCTTGATAAGTACTTTCCTTATAATTTACATCAGTCCCTCTGCTTCACAGTCCGGTAATGTTAATTCATTATCGGATACATCGGGCAACCTGTTCAATTTCATCCGTAAAATAGAGGTGAAATCAAATGATCACTTTAGTGATAATACGGTGCCCGGAGTCAGTAGTAATGAGATTTTCTATATTCCAATGACAGGCAATTTTGTCGTGATGCTTAAAACCAGTCCTCCCAAAACCCCCATACCGTTACCGCCACTTACTGAATCTGATCACCCGTGTCTTGATTCCTGCCCTTTAGGAACGTTAGGCTATCAAGAACTTGATACAGATTTGCAACCGACTGCAAATCATGGTTATCTTATTTGTGACATCGGTGATTGGAATTCCCGTGTTATTGACAACAATCTTTACCTGGTAAAAGTATGGAACAAAGGACCGGGAACCGCCGACTTTTGGCGTCTGTTTAAGTACGATATAGAAACATGGGAAGAGCTCGGGACAGTGGATATTCCGTTGGATAGCCTGCAGGAGTGGAGTGATGGCCCCACTATATCCTTCATCAACGGTATGATCACAATTTCCGGTGAGTATTTCCCGGGAGGAACACCTGACGGACCTAAAGGAAGAGGTTCTCATCATCACTTCCTGACCCCTGATTTACAGCTTATGGGGAAAAAGATCCTTGTTTCTCCGGATGTTCCTCCGCACTGCCCGGAATCAACATTACGACAAATTCCAAATGGCAATATCATTATGTTCACTGCATCAGCCTATTATGGCGATCTGATTGTAATGATCCTGGATAAGAACTGGAATTTCGTTGAAAAACATTTGCTCCGCAGCAAAGCTTTCTTCCCACTCGGAGCTGTCAATTTCGGGGGTTATTGGTTTGTGGCATATAATGATTTAAGTAAAAGGTTCCCCGGTCCGCCCTGGCCGGAAGGAGATCCACCCATCGCAAATGTTGCATTGGCTGCTTTTGATACCGACTGGAATCTGATCCAGGACGAAATAGTAACTGATTTTGATACAGTTCCTGATAGTGTTGGCCGCACTGAAGCGGGTGGGAGTTGGGTGGAACTTCTTGGTAACCACCTTTATGTTTCATATACCGTCATGACTTTTACACCTATCGAATACAAAATTGATTCAGAGCAAACTTTTGTAAATGAATATGAATTGACTATTCCGGACATGGTCAGAACACAAACACAATGCGATGAATCCGTTATGAGTTCGGGATATCCAAACCCTTTCAGTTCTTCGATATCCTTTTCAGTCAATATGCCTGAAAGCGGAGAATTGATAGTATTTGTTTTTGATCAGCTGGGACAAAAAGTTGCTATACTTTCCGACATCCGCCAACCTGCCGGTTCCTACATCCTGAATTGGGATGGAACCGACAATTCGGGGAAATGTCTCATGAATGGAATTTATTATGTGCAGTGTATGACGCGGAAATATAGTACAACCAGAAAAGTAGTGATGATCCGATAGCCTCAGACATCTACATCTCAGGTTATGGGTGTCATCGGCAAGATTTTAAAAGCTGGTCTCGTTTATCGTTATCCTCCGGGAACTTGGAAAAGAGTGGTAGATATTAGCGAATATTCTTCAATACTAACCGCTTTTTTATCAAATTATCCATTTTCTGATGTCATTTTCAAATTTAGGCAGATGAATTTCCATCCGTTATATTCAATCACCAATAAGCCCAGATCGTATGTAAAAACGCCGCAGTCCTTCACGGCAATGGTCATATCAGGGATCTTTATTGCACTGGAATTCTGATCCTTTTTGGTAGTTTCATTTCAGTCGAACCGATAGGCTATACCCCGGTAACAGGTTCCGCCGAAATATGCTGCCTTATCCGAAGGTATAATAGTGAATCTGTTCTTGCCAAAGCACAGATGGATCTGATTCACCCCATCACCCCTATATTCTTCCTCAGCTTCCTTCTTACAATAATCATGAAAATACAGGCTTATTTTTGATTTCATTACTGCTGTTACCACTTCAAACGTCAAAATACCTTACTGGTTTATCCTCAACCAGATGGCATGTTGGTGGTCGCCGGAAGTACCTGGAGTAGCACAACCTAGGATTTCGCTCTATGCAAGTATAACACAAATGGTGCTCTGGATAACACTTCTGGTACAAATGGGATAGTTACAACCGACATTAATACATATAATGACGGGGTGAATTCATCAATTATCATTCCTGGAGGAGATATTATACTTGTCGGGTATTCGGGAAATGGCTCGAAAGTCGATTTTACCCTGGCTAAATATCATTTTTGGACACCGACATCAATTAAAGATCTTTCCTTCCTGATAAATCAGCTATGGATATATCCCAATCCGGTTCAACAGGGAGTAATTCTTAATTATAGTTTAAGAACTAAAGAAGAAACCTCGGTACGCCTTTCAGACATTCAGGGTAAAGTATTAGAAACCTATGTTGATAATGAAAACCAGAGTAACAGTACTCATGAGATGACTCTATCATTACTGGAAGGATTGTCGGCGGGAAATTATCTGCTCACGCTTTCATCCTCTTCCGGTCCAGTAAGTATTCGAATTGTTAAGTGGTGAATTAATTTATACATCTCTTTCCCTTTCATTCTACTCATAGTTAAGGACTTTGTGAATATTAACCTGCATGAAATGTCTGGGGTAATATTTATTCCGAGCATTTTCATTTCAGCCTTTTTATAATCCCAATTAATTCGATAGGAACTTAATTCCAGCTTGTTTTACTTTATTATCTTTACATTGACAAGAATAAACCATTCCCCTGAAAGATGAAAGATTTGCCCAACGAATTTATTGAAAAATCAGTTTCACCATGGGGAGGTTTACGACTCATTAAAGAGACCTATCGACGCAGTGGGCTGAAAGGCCAAATCGAACAAATAAGTGAAAATTATTTACCATTACCTGCTTCATATCGAGGTTATTCACCAGTTGATCTTATTGAAGGATTTATCATTAGTATACTCCTGGGAGCAAAGCGGCTATCACATCCAGGAACTCTGCGAAACGATCATGTAACACAAAGAATGTTTAGCTGGCAGAAAGGAATGGCCAGCCAAAGCACTTTTAGCCGATTTTTTAAAAAATTTGATCAGGAGCGTAATGATCATGTCTTTGCTGCCTTAAACCGTTTCTGGTTTTCTCAAATAAAAATGGACATGTTCACTATTGATGTTGATTCGATCATATTGTCCCGATATGAAAAGCAAGAAGGAATAAATTCAGGTTATAATCCTAAACAGCCCGGAAGAGGTTCCTATCATCCTTTATTAGCATTTGTTGCAGAAATAAAGATGGTTGCTAATGCGTGGATGCGACTCGGAGAAAGTTCTGCAAGTACAGATTTTGAGTCATTTATAGATGAGCTTTTTGAAATCATTCCAAAAGAGCAAATAGGACTATTTCGGGCAGATAGTGGCTTTTATGGAGATAAAAAGCTTGAAATACTGTAAAGCAACTCTCTTCAGTATAGTTGCAGCCAGACTAAATAGTGATTTTGTACAGCGTATTTTCAAACAAAAGAACTGGTTTTCAACCAGAGATGGGCATTGGGTTTGCAGCTTCCCATATGAAGCAATGGGATGGGAAAATCCCAGACGAATGGTGGTTGTCCGCAAAGATGTGGGAAAGCATCCTGAAACAGGAGGAAAATTGTTATTTCTTGAAATTGCTGAATTTGAAAGCTACAGATATTCTGCATTTTTCACTAATGTTGATCTTTTAGCCGAAACGGTCTGGTATCTTTATAATCAGCGTACTGATTGTGAAAACCGAATTCGTGAACTTAAATATGATTATGGGATAGAAGGCTTTAGCCTGAATGATTTTTATGCAACAGAAGCAGCTTTCCGATAAGCTATGATTCCACATAATCTAATGAGTCTTTTTAGACTGCAAATCTTGAATCACAAGCATAATCCGGTTTTATTAACAATGCAATTCCAATGCAATGCAATAGGAAGTCACTTATTAAGATCCGGTAGAAAAACAACATTAAAACTATCAGCAAAATAAAAAAGAAGGGAATTTTTGGAGTAATTATTTATCAAAGTGGCTGGTTTATCTCCTCCATTTCAAATTTCTAATGCATAAATTGGGATAAATAAAGAACAATCCTTCAATAATCGTTGCCTGTCAGATGCCAGGTACTTGTTTTCAGAGCCTAGGTACCAGGTCCATGTTCTGGATTTATCTGCTTGCGCTAACTCTTTCACTTAAGCGCAGGCGTAAAGCGAATAATCAGATCCACCCAGGCTCCATGAGCTTCGGAAGGCAGGCAACGCATTAGTTTATAGCTCCCTCTTCTGTATACTCACCCTCGTCGGAAGTAGCTTCATATTCCTCGATAGATTTCTCGATGGCACCCTCCACCTGGTTGCTCATTTGGTCCTGCAAGTAACGTGCGAGCGATGAATTGCCACCCGGCAGACTTTCCAGGAAAGTTGAAAGTTTATCCATTATAATCTTGCCCTCTTTATCAAGCAGGTCTTTCTGTGCAAGGGTTGCAACAGCAATATCCTCATTATCGGTGGAAATGCTCTCATTTTTGATCCATCCGGATTTACGTTTTTCAGCCCCGATAACTTCAACCCATTGCTCTTTTTCATTCACAACAGCAACAAACTCTGCAATATTAAAGGATTTGTCAGTTTTAGTAACCAGGTCAGGGCGTTTGTATATGGGCGTCTGGTTGATGATAGCGGCAGGATATGCATTCAGAGCAATTCCATAGGAACGGGCCCAGGCTATTTTCCCGTCGGATAGTTCTACATGGTAGTATTCATGCTGCGGATTTGCTGAGTCAATTGCACTTTCATTCAGATAGGTCAGGGTTTCACCAAGTACCATGGAAGAAATCCATTTCCCCTCTTTTTTTGGTTCTTCTTTTAAAGGAGTTCCAGTTGAAATACACACAGCCTTGATTCGCTGTTCAGCATTTTCACCGGTAGCAGATGATTCGTTTGTTCCGCTTTTACAGGCAGCCAGTAATAAAACCGGGAATAGTAAGTTTCGAAGTAGTTTCATTGGTATAATAAGTTGGGTTTATAACCTTTAAATTTAAACTACTTCGGGATAGATTCAAAATAAAATGAAATCTTAGACGAAAAAGAGAGGTTGTTAAAAAGAAGATAAACCACAAAGAACACAAAGTCCCGAAGCATCGGGAGCACCAAGGACACAAAGAATAATAAAAATTATTAGTTCTGTATGAACTCTTTAAGCCCTTTCTGTTTTCTTTGTGGTTAAAAAAGAAATGAATACCTGTAACTTACCTGTTTACCTGACTTCTCCTGAAAGTGTGAGGATAATCGGATTTGTATCTGCTGAAGTTTTTACAGTCACAGTTTTATGAAAGGAACCAACACTTTTTGCATTATAGGTAACAGAGATTATTGAGGACTCACCCTGTTTGACAGGCTCCTGACTGTGTTTGGCAACTGTACACCCGCACGAAGTAGTTACATCGGTAATAACAATGGGTTGATTACCTGTATTGGTAAACCTGAAATCAACCTGTACGGGATTATTCTGTTTAATGATTCCCAGGTCGGCATTTGTTGTTTCCCATGTAAGCGTAGCCGCTGTTGGGGCCATAGATTCCGATGAACTGTTGAGAGACATTTTCTGACCATACATAAGACCTGCGAGGCATAAACCTGCGATCGTGTAAATAATTTTTTGTGTACTCATAATTTTCGTTTTTTGAGTTTGTATTAATATGTTAATTAATCGCTCATTAAGGTAAAGAAACGGATTGTCTGCTATTTTTGCTGTTAACGATTTTTGAAAATTTCTAAAGGAAATGTTAATAGTTGAAAAACAAGCCTTAAGTTTTAGTACTTTTCAGCTATGAAGAACAGCACACTTCGTTGGCTAATCGTACTCGGGATGATCGCCATCCTGAGCAATTTTGGCATTCAGCTTCACTTGCTGCACATGGCGTTCAGCGAAGGACAAAAGAAATTCAGTCAGACCGTGCATATTGCCCTGCTTGAAGTTGTCCGGAAAATGTACGGCCGCGATATCGGTAATATGCCTGAAACCGGGCCGGTAAAAAAGGTATCGAACGACTACTATGTTGTAGACGTGAACGATCATATTCGTGCCGACGTACTTGAATACTACCTGAAGAGCGAATTACGCCGGTTTGGCATTGAGGCCGATTTTGAATATGGTATCTACGACTGCGAATCGGACCAGATGGTGTATGGTAATTACATAAGTCTGGATACCAAAGATGAAGATACCCAACAGGGATACCTTCCGAAGTACCCTGACCTTGTATACTACTTTGGAATCCGCTTCCCCCAGCAGGCCAACTATGTGATAGGAACACTGAAGATATGGATCGTTCTGACCTCTTTCTCACTGTTGATCCTGCTCTTCTTCGTTTTTGTCATCTTTACTGTACTACAGCAAAAACGCTTGTCGGAGCTGCAGCACGATTTTGTGAACAACATGACACACGAATTTAAAACACCGATCACTTCAACCAAAATAGCGCTTGAATATCTTCAAAACAATGAGCTGTCAGCTGCAGATGAGCGTGTTTCAAAATACCTTGAAATGATTTCCGCACAGATGGACCATCTTAACAACAGGGTGGAACGCATCCTCGAAATATCGCACATTGAAAAGCGGTCGTTCAGGTTGCATAAGAAACAAACTGACCTTGTACAGCTTATAGAAAAAGTAACCGACAGCTTTATTGGACAGGGGCGTACCTTTAGTATTCGACTGCCCGATAAGCCGGTTGAGATAATGGCAGATGAGGTATACCTTACCAATATACTGATCAGTCTGATGGATAACGCGATCAAATACAGCAAGCCGGGAACGAATATCGAGATTGGTCTTGAGACAAATCCGAAAGAGGTCGTTTTCTCTATCCGGGATGAAGGGATGGGAATTGATAAAAAACAATTCAGGCGTATATTTCAAAAATTTTATCGTATCCCGACCGGCGACGTGCATAACGTAAAAGGATTCGGGCTTGGCTTGTACTATGTAAAGCATATCTGTGACCTGCATCGATGGAAAATTGACGTGGAGAGCATCATCGGAGCAGGCACCAAATTTAGTATCCGGATACCTAACACAAAAAAATGACCAATCAGTATACACCAATTTCAGTATTGTATGTTGAGGATGATGAGACCATCGCTTATCTGACAAAAGATAATCTCAATCTCAGGGGTTATATCGTCGAACATGCCATAGACGGTGCCTCGGCATTTGAACTATTCAGGAAAAAGAAATTTCACCTTTGCATTATCGATATCATGCTTCCAGTGATGGATGGCTGGACGCTGGCTCAAAAGATCAGGGAAATGGACCCGGCGATACCCATCCTATTTTTATCTGCAAAATCGATGGTTGAAGACAAGATCAAAGGATTGTCGATCGGCGCCGATGATTATATCACAAAACCGTTCAGTATCGATGAACTGGCATTGCGGATGGAAGTCTTCCTGGAAAGAAGCAACATTTATGATGGTGAAACAAGGCCCACGGTGGAGATCGGAAAATCGGTCATCGATTTTAAAAATCAGTGTATCCACTTTCGCGATAAAGACCGGGAACTCACACAGCGTGAAAATGAGCTGTTGCGATTTTTAATCGGTAATGCAGGCAGGGTGGTGAAACGAGAAGAGATCCTGAAAGAGATCTGGGGCGACGATAACTATTTCCTCGGCCGAAGCCTCGATGTATTCATATCACGCCTCAGGAAAATCATGGCCTCCGAGCCGGCAGTGCAAATCCAGAATATTCATGGAGTTGGTTTTCGTTGCGTAATAAACATATAATCACCCCCGCAGGTTTATTATAAAGTTTTCGAAGCTAACATCCCTGTTGCAACTCCTCTCCCTTTCACCCTTACTACTTTTCACCCCTTCATTCTAATTTATTCTTCACCTCATCTCTTCTTCATTCTTTCAACCTCCCGTTCGAAGGCAGCCAGTTCATGTACTATTCTTTCTCCTGCCTCTGTAAGGTCGTTACCAAAAGTTACGACTCCTTCGCGGTGTCCGGCCATAACCATGATCTTTTGCCGGGGAAAATCGGATTCCTGTAATAAACGTATTACTTCATTGGCCATTGCCGGTGTTCCGTATGCTACATCGTTTGTAGTTGGAACGTTGTTCAGGAGCTTCTTCCATAACCCCAAATGATGTACATGAATAACGGCATTAATGTCCTTACTGTGGTCATAGAGAACCGCATGAGTGAGCGATTCGGATGAAGCTTTAACCGGCCCGACAGTGGTTAACGTGTTTTGGGCAAGATCATATTCCGTAACCAGGGTATAATGACGTGCATCCAGTTTTTCATATTTACCGGTATCGGTTCCTGATATGATGAATTGCTTCCCTTCACGGCGGATGCTTATGTTTCCATAACCTATTCCATTTGTATAAACGCCGATTAGCCGCAGTGCATAAAGTTTATCGCGCCAGTTGTTCAACTCTTCAATATACCTGTCTGCCAACGGCTCAGATCGTATCCACCTGCAATGAAATTTGATTCCTGCTTCGTTCATGAATTCCGGTTTTTTCTTTTCAGCATAGTACGGATACTTCTTTCATTGGCTTTACAAATGCCAAGCTCCGTGATCAACCCGGTAATCAGCTTCGCCGGAGTGACATCGAAGGCAATATTCAATGCCTTACTTTCGGGAGGCGTCAGTAAGACCTTTTTTAATTCACCCTCACAAAGGCCGCTTATATATCTTACTTCATCGGGATCTCTTTCTTCAATACGAATTTCTTTTATACCGTCAGCAATGTTCAGGTCGAAAGAAGTGGAAGGAAGCGCAACGTAAAAAGGGATATTATTATCCCGGGCTGCAAGAGCCTTCAGGTAGGTGCCGATTTTATTGGCCACATCGCCTGTGCGGGTTACGCGATCGGCCCCGGTGATGACGATGTCGACAAGTCCACGCTGCATCAGGTGGCCTCCGGTATTATCGGCAATAACAGTATGCGGCACACCTTGATTTATTAACTCCCAGGCTGTAAGACTTGCGCCCTGGTTTCGCGGACGTGTTTCATCCACCCATACATGAATTTCTATTCCTTTGTTGTACGCCTCATAAACCGGCGCCAAAGCCGACCCATAATCGACCAGTCCCAGCCAGCCTGCGTTACAATGAGTAAGAATATTGAGGGCTTCTCCCTTCTTCTTTGAAAGTTCTTCAATAATCACAACGCCATGCCGGCCAATCATCCTGCAATTCTCAGCATCCTCATCCGCAATTTCAATGGCTGTCTTTTTTGCCATCTTTATTTTTTCATCTACAGAATTTACAACCGATATAGCATTTAGCATACGATCTGCAGCCCATTCAAGGTTGACTGCTGTTGGACGGGAGGCTTTCAAACGGGTAGCTGCTTCGGACAGGTAATTGTCAAATGATTTTTCATTCCGGGCTTCCAATGCTGCAAGATACATCCCATAACCTGCAGCAGCGCCGATAAGTCCGGCACCCCTGACATGCATATCGCTGATCGCAACAACGACATCTTTGAATGAATGCAAATCCTCAATGATGAATTTGTGGGGCAGGAATCGCTGATCGATTATCTGGATGACCTTATCGTCACCTTCTTTCAGCCAGATAGTCCTGTAATGTTTATTATTTACTATCATTGTATTACATTATCCTCTTTAAAATTACAACTAAAATCGGCATATCAGAGGATCTGGCTCCATAAACACCGCCAGCATAACGATATTCAGCATAAAATTACTATATTTCGTTATTTAACAATAAGATACGTCCACTACTACCTGATCCGTAAAACCGTGCGAAATGAAGAAATCTGCCCTCATTTTTTTCCTGTTATTATTGGTAAATTACCTGGCTTACGGCCAAAATATCTGGGGCCGCCTTGCAAATCCGGGATTTGAAAACCAGTATATCAAAAGTACCTATTTCTTTGCCGGCAACTGGCGTAATGGTGTTCAGTTTTACGAATACAATCCTACGGATAATACGGGCCTGTATACTTTGCATCCATCTGACTCGCGTCATCTGGGATGGTCAGAAAATGTATTGTATCGGACCTTTGCTATTAATGAAATGATCGGCGTGGGTGTTAATATGATCAACATGTCGTATTGGGGGCCCCGTGGTACCGACAACTGGGCTTACTGGGCTCCCATGCAGACTTCCACCTATGCACACGATGAACTTTTTACTGCAGCGCTTGATAAACATATACTTATTGCTCCCTATATCGAATCGTATGCTGCGACTACCAACTCTGACGGATTTTCCTTCATGGAGGATTTTCCGGGTTCGTCCGATAATCCGGCACCCCAGCTGATTTCCGTGATCAGTGAACTGTTGAATAGATACCTGATACATCCCGGCAACGCACGTTGGCCCGAAAAGTGGGCACGGGCATTCGATCAGGATGGTAACGAACGGTACATAATTTCCATTATTCATGTATCGTCCGACCAGGGTGGAGTAAATAACCAAACCTTTGCTGAAGGATTTGATTTGGTTGCCGACTCCATATATAATAATACAGGTATTCGTATTGGTTTCATGCTGGATGCCCTGCCGGTTGCAACGTATTCACCCGGCAACTTTAAAATTACCCCTGAAAATGCCGATACATGGTTGTCAACCCAAAAGTCGATACTGGGTATTCAGTGTTTTATTCCGGAAATCTGGACAGGCTTCGATAATGACAATGCTCTTATCGAATGGAAACGGGATTATTGTCAGCGATGGAATAATACCTCGATTCCTTTTATCATCGATGTTTCGCCAGGCTATGATGCACACGTAGTATTTCCTTCCTCAATGATCTATGGCAATAACCAGGCCTGGAGAGATTCTCTGACGGCCATTGTTGAAGATATTCCTGCCAATGGTATAACAGTAAATACCTGGAATGGCTATACGGAAGGCTTTGCTGCAGTGCCCACACTTGAATACGGTACAGCAGCTTATAACTGGATAGCGACATTATATGAAAAATACACCATTGCTGAACCGCCTGAATCGATAGAAAACTCATCTGAACATAATGAGCCGGGTGTGTATTTATATCCGAATCCTGCCGGTGATAATCTGACCTTCCATTTATCAGCTTGCACTACAGAACTTTTCAGTGTGAAAATTTATAATTTACGGGGAGTGATTATCAGCTCCGGATTCGTCCGGCCAGGAGGCACAATCAGCATGGAAGGTATGGAATCAGGTATGTATATCATCACTATATGCAATGATCAGGGAACATACTCATCCACCCACAAAGTATCCAGGCAGTGAACTCAACAACTATGGATTGAAAATCTAAAGGTTTGGATTACAAATTAAATTCATTTAGTAAGCACCAAAACAATTGACAAGTATCAAACATTATTCGATATATCAATATTCATGATGGATCGTTGGAAGAGTGGAAGAATGGGATAAATGGAGAATTTGAAAATTTGAAAACCGGAAAATTGTAAAATTGGAAGAACATTGCTTTCCGGGTAAAACGAATGGATAATCCTAATATATGTTTATAGCAAGAGTTATCAGCATTTTTGATTCAGTGGCATATGATTTTTTTAACTTTTACAGGACAACAGTGATCGGAAGAATAAACAATACTCAGCTGGACGGAGTTTATTTATCCCAGCAACTGAATAACATTTTTACCGAATCAACTTCATTCTCATATGCTTCTATATCTTCCCAGAAGTACTCTTTTATTAATTCTCCCTGGCAATTATAAAGTTTAATATGAATTGCAGGATCGCATAAGGGGCCATCATAACCAAAGAAGAATACTGTTTCATTCTGATATATCCCCTGCAAGATGGATGTCTGACAAATGAGGTTGTTGTCACATTCAGGAACATGCCGGCTGAGCCATTCCAGGTCAGTTAATGGATCTTCGACACCACAAACAGTGCCGGTTGTTTCTTCTTTATCATCCTTGCAGGATAACACACTGAGCAGGATCAGGAATGCTGCTGTAATAATTTTCATGATGTAGGCTTTTAATGGTAGTGAGACCTGTTGCAGACAGGACTCCTTTTCAACAACACCATGATGACAGAAAATGCTAATTGGTTGCGTGAGGTTAATATATCGCTATCTTTTTTTGGATAATATCGTTGTGATTGTATATACGCATGATATATAGTCCGGCTTTCATGCCGGAAAATGGAATATATATTTCATGTAAGCCTTCAATATCGAGGCTGAAAAGAATTCTTCCCTTCAGATCATGGATTTCCACTTTCATTAAAGGGGCTGAAGATGATATTGTAACGTAATCTTTTGCAGGATTTGGCCAAAGGATTACCTGTTCGTCCATACTCATCTGAAATATTCCCACCGGAGCACCGAATTCATACGCACCGATATCATACGCTCCGTCCCATGGCCTTATTGCTCCTTCAATATCCGTCGCCGGAGCATAAAGATCGGTACCATGATTAATTGCAATACATCCTTCCTTCAGGTGAAAATCGCTTTCACTGATGAAAATATCCTCCGGCGCAGAAACATATGAATGTTCATCCTGTCCGGTCTCTTCCTGCCACTCTTCAAGGGATAGGATGGTAGCATCGCCATCGGGACTCAACCGGTCGATCACTACATTGAAATCGCTGGTGAAATCGGTCAGGCTGATTTCATCGATAACAAGACCACCGCGAAACGAGTGGTATGAAAAAAGAATGTTATTGAGTACCATATTGCCCGTACTTCCGTCGGCAATGTTAACTGCCCAGCGACCATCGGCCGGCATTACAATGGTATTGTTGATGATCTTGTTATCATGGGCCGGTTCGCCGCCATCGATCTGGTATAGCGATATACCGCTTGCATGGTTATTATAAAGCAGATTATTTCGGATGATTGAATGTTGAACACCGTCGCAGTTAATACCCGAGCCACCGTCGTTCCCGTTCTCATATATAATGTTCCCTTCCACCAGTGCATTGCTGATAATTCCGTCGCCGCCTTCTCCAATATCGCCATTCATATGAATGCCGCACCCATTGTTATGATGACAAATATTACCGCGAATAACAGGATTATCGCCGCTGTTGCTGAAGTAAATACCATGTTCATCCTGCGAGTTCGAGCAATGGTTGTTTTCTATAAGGATATTATAGCTAAATCCTGTAAATATTCCCCAGGTTCCCATTCCGTCGATCGTATTGTTGCGGATTACCACGCCGGTATTTGTGACAGAACGGATACCAGCACGTGTAATACTCCCTCCCTGGTTGGTAATGGTAAAACCATCAATAACAATATAGTCGGCGCCTTCCAGGTTTATCCCGTCGTTGGTGTGGATATTATCCGAAATGATTGTAGCGCCTGGAGTTGCTTTGTACACAATAGGATCCGATGCAGTACCATTTTCCTCGTCGTCCCATCCATAAACAAATCCTGCGTACTCACCCGCCAGAACGATGACTGAATCGCCGGCATGAACCCTGCTAACAGTGTATTGAAGCGTTTCCCATGGAGTTGATTGCGAACCGTTCCAATTGTTATTACCCGAATTGGATACATAATAAGTTTCAGCACATAAAGCAGAGAAATAAAATAACAAGACGGCGATACAGAGTTGTGCCCTCATAGAACAAATTGGTTTAGTGGTCATAAGACTCGCAATAACGAAGCTATCTTAATAAACGTTTACTCAGGATGAATATTTTATATATACGAAACAGTATATACAACAAACGTTTCAATTCAGAATTTTACCGATGTTCCCCATACAAACAGCAAAAATCAGGATACTCAGAAGCACCAGGTATGCCAACGGGTGGGCAAAATTGACCGTAAATCCGAGCGATGGTTCTCTTTTAGGAAGAATAAACCGTGGATCACGACGGTTAAAATAAAAAATTCCCCATTTATAATTCCGCGGATCTCTCCTCATGTTGTCAAGTTCCTGCTGATTGCTTGTTGGTCTCATTTTTCCGGGCAATTCCTGCTGATTATATTGTAAGAATTCTTTCTCCTGCTTTCAGGTACTGAGTAAGCGGTTCGCCCATATACCTTACGTTGACACCCAGCCGCATAAGTTTACCTGTTACACCGTAGGTTTCACAGCAGTCTTTACAGGCCTCGACAGAGACTCCCTGGTCAATCATATCCCTGATTTCAGATTGAACCTGCGGGTCGATACCGGCAAGTTTGGTGGATGCACCCCACATAATCACATTTACATCCTTCCACCATCCGTTACTCTTAGAATTAATAGCATACATCGACAACATATTAAAGATAGTATCCTTGTTGTCTGTGGTCCAGAGAATATTTAATTTATCCATGATCAATTATATTATTCCGTCGATTTTATCAATATCATATCGCAATGAGCACCGTTAAGCCTGAATTTGAGAATTCGCTGATACTCTTCCGAGTAATACCATTCTTGAAAGTTGTTTATGGTATCAAATCCAATGAGAACAGTCCGCGAATAATCCCACTTACCTTCCAGGATCGAAGGATGATCTTCGACCGCAAGATATCTTCCTTTGTATTTTTTGAAGACAGTTCCGGCCTCTTCAATATATCGCTGATATTCGTCCTGATCTTCAATTTTTATATTCGCGATAAAGTAGCAGCTCATACCTCAAATATATTAAGTTTAACCGGAATGAAAAATGTATAAGTGAATACTGAACTATTATCAGCTTAGATTTTTGTCTGTTATTCCCAATATCTTTCCATGCCCTATCCTTCCAAAACTTTTATTTTTCATATGCAATGCACTTGCTACGGTTGAATTACCCTAAGTAATAATCCATTATTAATTGTCATAGTATTAAATATAACGATATGAGGAAGGGATTTTTTACACTGAGTTTTATCGCTTCAATAAACATCTGCAGTTTTTCGCAGGTATATCTCGATCCCGAAGCTCCGATAGATGGCCGTGTTGAAGATTTGCTTTCACGAATGACTCTGGCAGAAAAAGTTGGCCAGATGGCGCAGGCTGAAAGAGGTTCTGTTACAAATAATGATAATGTTACAACCTATTTTCTGGGATCGGTTCTAAGTGGCGGAGGTTCAGCTCCTGCAGTAAATACGCCTGAAGGATGGGCCGATATGTACGACCAATTACAGGCGAAGGCACTTGCAACCCGTTTAGGTATCCCGATACTATACGGTATCGATGCAGTACATGGACATAATACACTCTATGGAACAGTTATTTTTCCCCACAACATAGGATTGGGCTGCACATTCAATCCTGAGTTGGTAAAGCAGGCAGCACGGATTACTGCAATTGAAGTCGCAGCCACCGGACTGGACTGGACATTTTCGCCCTGTGTCGCTGTTCCGCAGGATGAACGTTGGGGCAGAACCTACGAAGGTTTCAGTGAATCACCCGACCTTGTTAAGCTGATGAGTGCAGCTGTGGTAAAAGGATACCAGGGAGATACATTGGCTGATAGCTGTTCCATTATTGCCTGTGCTAAACATTATGTTGGAGATGGAGGCACAACCAACGGGATCAATACAGGCAATACGGAAGTGGATGAAGCTACGCTTCGTGCAATACACCTTCCCGGGTATATTGCTGCTGTCAACAGCGGTGTAGCTACCGTAATGGCCTCATTCAGCAGCTGGAACGGACAGCTCATGCACGGCAACAGCTATTTAATAACCGATGTGTTAAAGGGCGAATTGGGATTCAACGGCTTTGTAGTTTCCGATTGGAATGCCATTGAGCTCTTGCCCGGGACCTGGAGCGAACGGATTGCATCGGCTGTTAATGCAGGGATTGATATGGCTATGGAGCCAAACAACTACAGGTCATATATCGAAACCCTGATTGCCCTCGTAAATTCAGGAGATGTCACAATGGAACGTATTGACGACGCGGTCAGAAGAATTTTAAGGGTAAAATTTGAAATGGGGCTATTTGAGCATCCCTATGCCAATCGGTCCTTGCTGGATAGTATCGGAAACGATTCTCACCGGAAAATAGCTCGCCAATGTGTCAGGGAATCGATGGTTCTGCTAAAAAAAAGAGATGATATACTACCCCTGTCGAAAGAGAATTTAAGAATTTGTGTGAGTGGCAGCAGTGCTCATAATGTCGGGAATCAATGCGGTGGATGGACGCTTACCTGGGCCGGTCTGACCGGCAATATTATTCCCGGAACCAGTATCTATGAAGGATTGATGCAGGTTGCTCCGGACAATACGTATATTGTATCGCAGGATGCATCGGGAGGAAACAATGCAGACGTTGGCATAGTTGTTATAGGTGAAACTCCTTATGCGGAATCGTTAGGTGACAGGGGGTCGATTGACAGAATTCTTTCTGAAGCTGATATCAATTCAGTAAGAACTATGAAGTCGCATGGCATACCGGTGATTGTAATTCTTGTTACCGGGCGTCCTGTAAATATCCAGTCCATTTTGCACTTTGCTGATGTGATCATCGCAGCATGGTTACCGGGTACTGAAGGAGGGGGAATTGCCGATATATTATTTGGCGACTTCCAACCATGTGGCCGCCTAAGTTACACATGGCCTGTAAACAACGCCCAGCTTCCGATAAATATTGGCGATACCGAATATTCTCCTCTCTACCCATTCGGATATGGTATATGCACATTGGACAATTCGGAAACAGGCTCAATCCCTGAGTTTTATTCGGCCGCTGTGATGCCTGGCGGTGACAAACTTGAATTATCATTCAGCAAAAAAATGAATCTGCCGGTGAATACCGGGAAAGATTTCACAATTACTGTTAGTGGTAATGCGTATTCAATCCGATCGTTTTCATATCCGGAAAATGATTCCTTCAGGTTGCAGCTGGAAATGTACCCATTCATTAAATCGGGAGAACCCGTTATTTTAACCTACACACCGGGAGAATTATCAGCAACAGATGGAGGTTTGGCCGGTGAAATTAATGATTACAATGTATTTAATTATTCAACATTAACCGGTGATGGTATTGCTTCAAATTCACCGATAAATAATCTCATTGTTTTTCCCAATCCGGCAATAAATTCATGCATTATCCATTGTACAGGATTTAATACGCAAAGAATTCATTTAGACGTATTTGATGCCTCCGGACAGAGAGTCCAAGGGGCTACTGCTTCATCCGGACCCGGTAACGATTATATCCTCAGCACTGCTTCGTTTCCGCCAGGCTTATACCTTATAAAAGTTTGTGATGATCGCTTATCATCTACGATCAAACTAATGGTTCGCAGAAATAAGGAATAGATAATCGATTGGCAGATAACCTGATTTCATTCACTCATTCTTAATATTTTTATATCTTATAAGTAATCTGTTCATATTTTATTCAATTTTTAAATAATACATAAACTTTTCTAATAATTTTTAAATTGAATACGTGAATATGTATATAATATCACATTATTTTTTTTACTTTCGACATGTAAAAACCTGCCCTAAAACATAAATTTTATGGATGCACAAGCAGTAGCCTTAAACAGTACCATTGAGAAGCTAAACCCGAATATTTTAAAAATGCTGACAGAGCGCGGAAAGAATATCTTTTTTCCGAAAGCGGGTATACTTTCACAATCGGCCCAGGCCAGGGGTAAGAAAATCAATGCCACCATTGGCGAAGCGCGCAACGACGACGGATCGCCCATGCATCTTGAAAGTTTTGACGCCCTGCTGAACATCGATCCGCAGGAAGTTTTTCCCTATGCGCCAAGCTTTGGCAAGCCTGAACTCAGGGATAAGTGGAAGGAATTCATCTACCTGAAAAATCCATCGTTAAAAAATACGATTATCAGCAAGCCCGTTGCAACAAACGGTCTCACCCACGGTATAAGCATTGCCGGCTACCTGTTCACCGAGCCGGGCGATACGGTAATTCTTTCTGATCTTTACTGGGAAAATTACGACCTTTTGTTCGATAACGCCTATGGCGCCAAGATCGAGACATTTGAGCTGTTTAAAGACGGAGGATTCAATGTCGGAAGCCTGGCTATGAAGCTGAACTCAATTAAAAAAGAGAAGATAGTGCTGTTGCTGAATTTCCCGAATAATCCCTCGGGATATACCCCACTTACTTCAGAAGTAGATGCAATTGTGCATGAGATTGAAAAAGTAGCCACAGCTGGTAAAAAGGTTGTTGTTATTATTGACGATGCTTATTTCGGGCTCGTATATGCCGAAAATGTTTTCCCGGAATCGATTTTCGTCAGGCTCGCCAACCTTCATGAAAATGTGCTGGCCGTGAAACTTGACGGCCCAACTAAGGAAGACTATGTATGGGGTTTCAGGGTAGGCTTCATCAGCTATGCGGTCAAAAACGGGACTCCTGAACTCTATGAAGCGCTTGAGAATAAAACGGCAGGTGCCATCCGTGGTAACATCTCTAATATCAGTCACCTTTCGCAATCGCTATTGCTTAAAGTATACTTCGACAGTAATTACGAAGCTGTCAAATACCAGAAGTATAAATTTCTCAGAACGAGATTTAACCTGCTAAAAGACTGTTTTAATAATCCGGCCTATGGCGAATATTTTGAACCTTTGCCGTTCAATTCGGGTTACTTTATGTGCATATCGCTTAAGAAAGGACTTAATGCTGAAAAACTCCGGCAACATCTTCTTGAAAACTACAGCACCGGGGTGATTGTCTTTGGAAATGTAATACGAATAGCTTTTTCGGCTGTTCCTCAGAATAAAATTGCTGAACTGGTTGAGAATATCTATAAAGCATGTAAGGACTTACAGTAATTCAATGTATTTGATTTTTTAAAAGCACTTACAGATTTAAAATGTATGAAGTCATCTGTACTGTTCAATCCTGACCGCTGACATCTTGTTCTCGTGTAATATTTTTTATTAGATATAACACTGAACAATAATACATACCTGATTTATTAACATAAAAGCATTACGATCGTGAAGAGTAATTCAACAAAAACAACAAAAAGTCAACTTATTGCACGACTTTCGGAACATGTAAAAACGGCATCCTATATCGATCCGCAACTATTTGAAAAATATAGTGTGAAACGAGGATTACGTAATGCCGATCATACAGGTGTTTTGGTGGGTCTCACGAATATTGGCGATGTGGTGGGTTATACCAAGGAAAATGATAAAATGATTCCTATCGATGGCCGTTTGATATACAGGGGCATTGATGTTAAGGACCTTGTAGAAGGAGCCGTCAATCAGAAGCGACATGGTTTTGATGAGGTTGTTTACCTGTTACTATCCGGCAAATTACCAAACAAGAAAGAATTAAATGACTTTATGAAGTATATGGGCAAGCAGCGTGCATTGCCCGAAAACTTTACAAACAATGTGATATTGACGCTGAAAGGACAGAATATAATGAATATTCTTGCCCGTTCGGTATTAAGTTTGTATGCTCTTGACCGGCATGCTGAAGATACATCGTTGGAAAACCTGGTTGCCCAATCTTTAAATCTTATAGCCAAGTTTCCCACTATAATTGCTTATTCCTACCACTCTATGAGGCATGCCTATCAACAGAAAACCCTATCAATCCGGCATCCTGATCCTAATCTTAGCACAGCCGAGAATTTTTTACTAATGTTAAAAGGGCAGGATAAATATACCCGGCTCGAAGCCGATATCCTCGATCTTTCGCTGATATTGCATGCTGAACACGGTGGTGGTAATAACTCTACCTTTACCATACGTGTTACTAGTTCTACCTGTACCGATACTTATTCGGCTGTTGCATCGGCTATAGCCTCGCTTAAAGGACCCCTGCACGGAGGTGCTAACCACGAAGTGTTGGGCATGATGGAAAATATTAAAGAAAACGTAAAACATTGGGATAGCGAGAAAGAAGTAAAGAACTACCTGAATAAACTATTAAACAAAAAAGCGTATGACAAATCGGGTAAAATATATGGAATAGGCCATGCCGTGTATACTGTATCCGATCCCCGGGCTATCCTGTTAAAAAAGCAGGCACGTGAGCTGGCAAAGGAGAAAGGGCGTCTCGAAGAATTTGAATTATACAACATGATTGAGAAACTTGCACCAATAATCTTTTATGAATACAAGGGCGATAAAGTAGCTAAACGTGTATGCGCCAACGTCGATTTTTATTCGGGGTTCGTTTACAATTGCATCGGGATACGCGAAGCAGTGTATACCCCTCTTTTTGCAATGTCGCGTATTGCTGGCTGGTGCGCTCACAGGTTGGAAGAGTTAACATTCGACGCTAAACGCATTATCCGTCCTGCATACAAGAATGTATCCCTTTGCCAGCCTTATATTAATGTTGATGAGAGGGAATAAGGTCGACCTATCAAACCAGTAATCAAGGAACAGATAGCGAAGACTACGGATATTGAAACACTAACTGAAATAGGGTTTACTGTTTCTCATCTCTTCTATAACTGTTTTCATGCCTTCAAAACTCGACGGATACTCAGGTTCCCATCCGAGAATCCTTTTTACCTTTTCATTAGAGACCTTGCAATCCATACTTATTACTGCGAACAGGTCCTTGCCGATCACCAGTTTTACAATACATCCCGGAATTTTTCCAGGCTTCTTCTTCCCCATTAATTCAGCCATCCGACAGGTAAATTCTGCCTGCGTAACAGGTGTATCGTCGGCAATGATGAAACGTTCGCCAACAGGCAGCTTTTCAATAGCCAACACAATAGCCGATGCAGCATCCCCGGCATAAATGTTGGGAATGCAATTCTGCCCTCCGCCAATTACCTTCATACTACCCTTCTCCATCATCTCATACATCTTCCTGAACATACCCCCGTTACCGTAGATTTTCCCGTACATGAGCTGGACTACCTGTGGTCGGCCTGTCTTAAATGCCTCTGCCACCATTACATCAGTATCGGCACCAATTTCAATTACTCCTTTTCTGTATACCGGCCAGGTTTCATCGGCAATTTCATTATTCGTTGTTTTATAACTGGTCCCACCGGGCAAAATTGCAGGTATACCAAATTTTATAGCCAGATCCAGTGTATTTCGGAAGAAATCATTTGTTTCATTTTTTAACTCCGCTTTCCTTTTTCTGGTAACTCTTTTTCCCGGTGTTACTGAAGGCATCGCCAGCAAAACAATTATTTCGGGTTTGTCGGGGAGGTTAGTAACAAATGTTTCCGGTTGTCTGATATCACCTATTACTCCTACTGCCCCAAGTTGTCTGATACGATCAACCTTATTGCTATCGCGGGTTAACGCATAAACAGTATGTTGCTTTGCTGCGAGTTTTGGAAGGAGATAACTGCCGACCAATCCTGTTCCTCCGATAACTAATATCTTCATAATTCTAGGATATGATTATTTACTTTTAAACGGTATCACACTGAATAACTAAGATCATCACCTCACCAAATTATAAATTATCTTTTTGATTATATGCGATATCATAAAAAAGAAGTAACTTATATAACATGTAGTTAACTACTTGTGGTACCAGATCATTTTCCAATCCGATTGGTATCGTAACTATTTGCCTGGTAAGCAGAGTAACTCTTACTATGGTTTATTTGAGAATGATTATTACGCACAAAAAATAAATTATACCAGTAGTTATTGATCAGATAGAAAAAACATTGTGAACCTGAATCCTTCGCATTTGATTAATTGAATAATATTAAAACTTAGGATTTTTATATTTTATTCGGTCACTAAATCTTTAACAAACTAATAAAACGAACTGAAAGGCAGGGACGTAAAATGAAAACTCAGGTGGGTGTAGGAGAGAGTAAGAAGACCGATGCTTATGAAGCAGGGGTTGAAGCAGCAACATTTGCACTGAACAATGCAGGAATTGAAAAATGTGATTTTGTTTTACTTTTTGCAACCGCTGATTATGATCATGAAAGGCTCCTTAAAGGAGTCCGTTCTGTAACTGGCGATGCCCAATTGAGCGGTTGCTCAGCCACAGGTGTTATCACGCAATCGGGTCCTGCCGGGGAAGGTTTTTATACCCAAACAGGATTGGTAAAAGGTGAGAGTGTTGCAGGTGTTATGGTTTGGTCTTCCGACCATATAAGGTTCCATACTTTTAATGTCCAGGGATTAAAGCAAGACTCGAGAAAAGCTGGTGAAGAATTAGGTAAACAGATTAATGTTCTGGATGTTCATCCGCTAGTCCTCATTATGCTGCCAGATGGATTAACCCTGAACTCAAATGCTTTTTTCGCCGGCATCGACAGCCACCTGAAAAAACCAATTCTGTTTTGTGGTGGTGGGGCCAGTGATAATATTAATGCTTACAAAACATACCAGTTTCATAATGGGATGGTATTCTCCGACAGTGCCTCCTGTATATTGATATCAGGTGAAGCCAATATAGAAACAGCTATCAGTCATGGCTGCGTGCCAATAAGCACTGAAAAAACAATTACCCGGTCGGAAGCAAACCGGATATTTGAAATCAATGATGAACCGGCATGGGCATTTTTTAAAACATACCTTCCTGAAGATGTAGATGATCTGACAGCCGAAGCTGCTGGTACGCTTTGTATTTGCGAAAAACTTCCCGAAGAACTTTCTACAGTGTACGATACGCACATAATTCGTGGACCGGCATCCAAAGATCCCGACGGCTCTATGCTATTTCTTGCAGAAATGCAAACAGGGTCGAAAATTCAAATGGGAAGGCGAGACCCCGATAAGATCTCGTTGAACGCAAAAAAAATGGCCGAGCGAACCAAATTAAAACTTGAAAACAGGAAGCCCATTGCAGTGCTTCATTTCGACTGTGCGGCAAGGGGAAAATTATGTTTTGGCAACGAAGCAAAAGAAAAGGGTATTGATGTACTTAAGGATGTGATCGGAAAAGACATCCCCTGGCTAGGATTATATTCTTACGGAGAAATCGGACCAATAGCCGGCAAAAATTATTTCCATAATTTCACCGCCTCACTCTGCATTATTTATTGATAAGATTCTGATATTTCACATGCGGTATAAAGAGGAAATTAAAAAGCTCAAATCGGAATGCCTGGCATTGGAAGAGCAGGTAAAGCTACTTGTTATTACCGAGTTAAAGCTGCGAAGGGTGCAAGCTGAACTGTTACAATCAAAAGAAAAAATTGAAGAGTACAACAAAACCCTTGAACAAAAAGTCGAGGAAAGAACAAACGAGCTCAATAAAGCAATAAAGGATTTAGAAACCTTCACCTACAGCATATCACATGATCTGAGAGCACCTATCAGGCATATCGATGGTTTTTTTAAACTTCTGTACGAAAAAATTCCCCAGCCAGATAAGGTGGCTACTGACTACTATCTGAAAATTGAAGCAGCAACGCGGAAAATGTCTTTAATGATCGATAGTTTATTAGCATTCTCCCGCCTGGGCAGGTTAGAACTGAACCTTACCATGGTCAATCTTGAATCGCTGGTTTACGAAGTGATTGATCATTTTAAACCTGAGATAGAAAACAGGAAGATCAGCTGGATTATTTCCGGACTTCCTATAATACGGGGAGATAAAAATTTAATCGAAATGGTCTATGAAAACCTCATCTCAAACGCAATAAAATATACCTCCAAAAAAGATCATGCAATTATTGAGATCGGTTCAACCTCAATGTCGGAAACTGAATATGAATTATTCATCAGGGATAATGGAGCAGGGTTCGATAATGCATACTCCGATAAAGTTTTCGGAGTGTTTCAACGCTTGCACACAGCTGACGATTTTGAAGGAATCGGGATCGGATTGGCCAATGTAAAGCAAATCATCGAAAAACATAGCGGTTCTGTCAGGGCTGAAGGGAAAATTAATGAAGGTGCAACAATCTATTTCACCTTACCAAAAGTATAAGCCACGGCCATTGATATTGGTTAATGAAAATGTTTATCGCAAAGCATAGGGAGTTTAGGCTATGCGCTAATAGCTAATAGCCAATAGCCAACATCCAAAAGCCAATAGCCAAAATCTAACTAATTCAACAACCGAGTAATGTATGCCCGCAGAAGTAAATCCAATCAACTGATTCATTCCTTAGTATCATTAACTTTTCTTTTCACGAAGATCACTATCAGCGAAATAATTATAGCTGTAACAGCAAGGACTATCCCGTAAAGTAGCGTTCTGACAAAAAGTATTTCCGCAACGATCACTGAGATCCAAAAAGGTATTAGTACCATAATTCTTAATCGCAGCGGTATTATTGAATCCTTTTCGTACGCTCTGATCAACCGTCCAAAAAGTTTCTGCCGGCGTAACCAATTGTACATCCTGTCGGAGCTCCTGAAAAAGAAAAACGCTGTCAGCAAAATGAAGGGAGTTCCCGGTATGCCAGGTAGTACAGAACCAATATAGGCCAGGACCAGGCAAATGATGCCAAGCATCAGAAATATGGTTTTTTGAAGTTTTGGTCCGACCATAATCCTTCACTTATAAACGGATGCCAACCTGTGTTGAAAATTGGATAGTGCTATAGCATTTCCGGCATCAACGATCTCAACCATATCGGGCAACTTATCTGAAAGAAATGCAAATAACGCATCGTAGGCACGACTTAATGTTGACAACACTTCGAGTGTTTCATGCGCCTCAACTAATTTCCTGCCGGACAAGCGATGCATCAATACTTCGGGACTTGCTTTCAAGTAAAAAATCTTATCCGGTAATCTAACATGGAAAAGCGACTTCAGGTTTTCCAGATCGAGCTTTTTTTCTACATAAAACCAGCGTAAGAGAAAATCCGCCAGGAATGCAATACTTTTTTTTTTCTTCCTCACCAGGTTCCGGGGAATCAGATTGATGATATATCTTATCTCCTGTTGATACACTTTATCTATCCTCTTAACATGTTCTGCATCAATTTTGCCTTCACTCATTTTGGCTGCATAGAAGCCCGCATAAATGCCTGTGTCGATTAGCGGGTGCCGCTCACAATAAAGTGTTGTTATACTGGGAACTGATTTGTACTTAGCTATTGGTCGAAAAAGCAGCATCGATGAAAATATGGCGATAGCCTTCAGCTGAGGTATTTGAAGCAGATCTGATTCATGACTTAAGGTGTTGACAAAGGCAGCCGCCGATTGCAATTTTTCATGCTTTTCCAGGTTTTCAGTATCGATACGAGGTAAAAGAATTACATCGAAAGAATTATTCCTTTTTAATTTGTCCAGGGCATTGAGGATGGTACTTTTCCCCGAACCGTCCAATCCGGTGATCAGTATGTGTTCCATTGTATTATTGAATATGTTTCAGGGTTTCAGCCAACACCCTATCAGTGCTATATCCGGCATCGACCTTATGCCACCTGTCGGTTCTGAAACAGGACCATGCTTCCATAATCTTCTTCTGAAATTCAATAAAAGATGCTTCTCCGGGGTTTTCACTCAGCCCACACTCATAGCGCGAGAAATTACTTTTTCGTTTTACTGATTCTTCAACGGGCAATATCAACTCTACTACATGATGGGGTTCAGGAAATATTTCTGCCAACTCCCAGGTTAGAGCTTCGACAGCCCCGAGGGCCAACTCACTGGCAAAGTACTTATAGTAATAACTGTCAATCAGGATATTGTTCACGCTGCTTAGTAGCGCCTTATCGATAGCATATTTCATGGCATGGGCCAGGAACAGCAATCGCGAATCGGGAGAAAGTTCACATAGAAAATTATCGATCTCCTGCTTCGACTTAAAGGGCAATCCTTTCACAGGACTAGCCATCAGATCCCAAATGGTTGCTACATAGCAGGAGTCAAGATGTTCTTTTAAACCTTTAATAAGAGTACTTTTACCAGTGCCATCCATACCTGTGATGCAGATGATTTTTTTTGTCATCGTTATTGAATATTGGCTACTATCTGGTTTATTTCCTTCGCACTGATTCCCCGACTGTGAAGATATTCAAAATAGGATTGTTTTCTAAACAGGTAGTTCATCAAAGAAAACAAGGTATCGAAAAACATCTTGATAAAAAGCAGCAGGGTGATAAGCAACCCTATCTCCTCGCCTATCAGTCGGAACGTTAGAACAGGAGCCTTCATCCTTGCTATCAAACGTTTCCCGAATGCCGCCTCATTTCCGAGGTCAGAAAGTTTATGGGCAATATCTTTCGTTGGCCAGAAAAGCTGGCCAATTAGGCGTAAATAGAGACCTGCTTTCTTATGAAAAAGCGGATAGAGACTGAATAAAAAAACCGTCATTTCAACATCATGAAAGTAATCGTTATAGGAAAGCTGAAAATCGCCGGTCTTATCCGCCATATGTAATCGTGAATTAAGGCGCTTAATGATGAATGTTTTCCCGGAGGGACGAAGTTTATTCAACAGCGAACCCGAAATACTCTCTGAACATTTGTCGGTTAGCCGAAGGGTAAAACAGGCCTTATCGACAGCCTTCGACTTCCGGCATATCTCCGCAAACATATCTTCATTAAAATTCTTTTCTGCCAGGAGGAGGTTATATACATCCATGCAATCGCGGATCCCGCATTTATAAATACCCATATGAAGAACAAGGTGCAGCAGATTATATTCCGGCGACAATTGTTTGATGTTGGTCCCATAAAAATCGAATGCAGATGCCGATTCCCAGATATCGGCTGAACTCACACTATATCCTGAAGTGGGCGATTTCAACCCCCATTGAGTACCGGTAATGCATTTATAATCGGGGCTCACGTACGATAGCCCGGCATGGCTGAATTTAGCCGCTTTTCCTTTCTCCCCTCCCCATCCAAAACCGAGGGGGATATACCCTAATCCGTCATAAATTTCCTGCACACGTCCCCAGTCTTCAACATGTATAAGCATATCGAAATCGTTCATTTTCTTGTACCCGGTGTCCTTGTATACTTTATGCATCAGCAGATTGCCCTTCAATACAGCAACATCAATTTTTTCTTCTATAAATGCGTTAAGAAAATTCAATGCTGTTGAATTTCTGCTCTCATTTTCACTTTTTATCCTGTTATAAAAATCAGAAAAACTGTATTGAACAGATGTATCCAGATATCGCGTCAGGTCGTTTCTCTGCATCTGAACATGAATCCAGGGTACCAGCTTCCATGTTTTGCAATATGAGAAAAAGTCATTCTGCTTTTCAATATTACCCTGCGACCCTTTAAAATGTATGAGGATGCGCTCCTTCTCAAGGTCTGTCAGAACAATCTTTGCCAATCGCGAGGCGATATAAAAATTACTTTCCATGTTCAAGAATTTCAATTTCTCCGGTTGAGCCATCCATCCGGATAAGGTCGCCATCAGCCACCGATGATGTTACTCCCCTCGCCCCGATGATTGCAGGAATGCCCAGTTCACGGCAGAGAATTGCAGTATGACTTAACAGGTTTCCTTTCTCAGAAATAATGCCGGCCGCCTGGGAGAATAAATTTATCCATCCCGGTTCTATGTATCGGCCTACCAGGACATACCCTGAAAAATCGCCATCCTCCATTGTTTCAGGTGTAACTATCCGAACCCTGTTAATTACTGTGCCGCTGCAACATCCGGTTCCTTTAGAAATTACCCCGGAGTGCTGAAATTCGTCCTTGTCGACAGGTGTTATGGATCTTCCGGCTACAATATATCGGCTTACGTGTCGTATTCCGGTATAATTCTCATACTCCCGTTTTCGTTTCAGGATAATGCTTTTATAGCCTGAACGCAAATTAGAATCGAGGATCTCTTTATGTTCAAGATAAAGTGAATCGCCTTCATTTTCTATCCATTGGCCTTCATACAATGTACGATCCATCTTCCTGAATAGTTCACGGACAAGAGAGAAAATCCTTGTCCTCACAAACCGATAGTTCTCGCGGTCGCCCACAAGCTGGATTGTTTTTTTGATAAGAAGAAGGATGAAAAACCGTCGTATAGGCCTGTACCGGTAAGTCGCCGCAATTATTCTGTTATAGTTAAAATCAGCCAACGTGCTATGATGTTGAGCCTTCGTTGCTGAATTCGACTTAAGCAGTGCCATAAACCTTACCGGATCATCCCTGTAGTTCAGGGTTTCCATTTTTAATTCACCCTGGTCGCAACGTTCGCCAAACCGATTAAGATAAACAATTATTTCCCCAAAAAATTCCGGAAATTCGGTTTTTATTTTATCATACACTTCGTCGGGAGGAAGTTGCTGAAAGACAGCATGCAGTTTTTCATCACGTTGAATGGAAGTAATGAGCTGCTGGAAATCCCTGACAATTCGCACAGAGATGATATCGCCCTGTGAGAAAAGGATATCGTTTACAAAATTCGGATATTCCCTGTTCAGCTTCGATTTACTTATGACCTTGCGAAGCAGTAAAAGAAGGATCATCGCATAAAAACCGTTCAGGACAGGAGCCAGCCAGTTGGATGTCAGTTTCCGGTCCATTTCATAATAAATAGATATCAATTCTTCATGCGATCGGCCTTTGAACGTTCCTGCCGAATAGTTCCTTAACACTTCTTCACAATTTGCCAGGTACGATCGCTTATGTTTTCCAAGGCTCAGGAAAGCGATAACAGCCTTGCCCAGCAGTTTAAAATAGCTGAAGAATGAAGGCCTGCCACCTGGAGGTATTTCAAAGCCTGCCGGTTCCATTGCCAGTACCTTGGTTATTTGCTTACTGGTTTTTCTCCCAAATGGCAGTTGATATGCCAATTGCTGCCAGACAGTGATATTATAATACAGCGAACCGTATATGCCTCCTACCATGTTTTTAAATAATGGCTCATTCATAATCAGCTTTGACCGGCTCATCCCCAGGTATCTGGCCATTTCGGTGTAGGCACGTTCATAGGTATATTGAACAAAAGAAATGGTTAAAGGCATGGAGGTCCCGGGATAGTTTTCACCGATATTCGAATTATCGTAGATCAGGCGATGGTTGACGGAATCGAGCGCGGTGACCGGCCTTAGCTGCAACCAGTATATCGTATTGTGGTAAATTGCAAATTCAATATCGACAGGACATCTTTTTAATTCAGACAGCTTTTTTACACCCTCGATAAGTTCTTTTAAACAAGGCTGAAGAGCAGTAATTATTTGTTCTCCCGATACTGATACCGGGTAGAGTCCCTGGTCGAAATAGTGCCCGGAAAATGTATCATCCCGATTGACCCAGGTGAACTTATCGTCCGCATAAATACCTTTAAGAGCAGATTCCTTGCCTGATACCAAATCCTCGCCCAGCCCGGGAACAATATTCAGGATAATCGATTTGTCGTTCGAATCTAAAGGATTTTGCGAAAATGCGACCCCTGCATATTCGGGTCGAATCATCTCCTGGATAATAACAGAACAGCCATCTGCAGACAGGTTACTATCCGCCGGTTGAAATTTCCGGTACGAACTGATAACCTCTGTGATGGCCTCGGCGATAGAAGAGGGAGCAACATTTGTCAGTGTCCTGAATAAGCCGGCATACGACCGGGTAGGGCTGTCTTCTGCACCGGCGCTGGAACGGACCGCCCATAGAGAATCCTGTGCTATACGGTATGTATCCATCCAACGATCGGTCAATCCTTCCGGAAGGATATTATGTTTAAGATAAAATTTTACCACAGCATCAGGAACAAGGTAAAATACGGGAGTGTTAAATCCGTTTTGTTCGAGGAAAAGTAATCCTTCGGCTTTGCCTCCCATTCCGGAGTATAGGGCCGATACTTCCGAGCTATGAAGAATCTGGTTCAACTGAGATCAGCTAACAAAAACAAATTGAATCAAGGACTGCAAAAGAATCTGTAAGTTGCTTTACAGTTCATCCCCACAAATGTAAACGATTTATTCAGAATACGGTATATACTGAAAACCGCTTCATTCACAAGGTTTTTTCTATATTTATCGAATGAAGATCATTATTACCGGGGCCACCGGATCGCTTGGGGCAGCGCTTACGCGCTATTTCTCGCAGAAAGGGGATGATATTATTGCCACAGGCAGAACAGATCATCCGCCCAGGAATCTGCTTGCGTGTGCAAACTATGTGAAAGCCGATATTACCGAACCATACACCCTTCCCGATGCGGATATCTGTATCCATACAGCCGCTTTATCGGACGATAAAGGTTCGCGTGCCGATCTGTATAAAGCGAATGTTATCGGGACAAAAAACACCCTGGAAGCTACCCGCAACTGCAAAATGTTTATCCATATATCCTCATCAGCTGTTTATCTTCCATCGGATGAACCGCTGACAGAACAGGCAGCAGGCAAGCAGAACAATAAACAACTTTCTCCTTACGGATACTCTAAATTGCTCACCGAGGAAATGCTTATTAAGGCCACAACCCACGATGCATGTTTTGTATTACGACCCCGTGCTCTATATGGACCTGGTGATAAAGTGATCCTGCCCCGAATGCTGAAACTGGTTAAAAACGATGAGATCCACAGGCCAGGAAGCATGAATGTCGATATTTCCCTGACACATTATGATAACCTCATTGCTGCGTTGAATTGTTGTATCGCATCGGGTAAAAATGGCATAAACATATACAATATTGCCGATAGCAATCCCTATGTTTTTATCGATATTATCCGGAAACTCACACAGTCGATGTATGGAAGGAAACTCACTGAGAAGCAGATCCCGATAGCGTTGATGAGATTACTGGCTGCTTTAAAAATCGGAGGTATAACGCCATTACTGGTACGTTCATTTACACGGAACATGGTGCTTGATATCTCGAAGATAAAAAAAGAATTACACTATCAACCAGTAACTGATTTCGATACTGCACTTGATGAGCTTACCCAATGGGTGAATACGATTGGAGGCGTTGATGTAATTAAGACCGGAGATAAACGATTGGCCTGGGAATACTAATTCCGGCATTCACCTTAATATATCCACGGGAGCAAGCGATAACTGTTTTTACAATAGTGGGTATACTCCTGCCCGAATTGTTCCGTCAGAACCTGTTCTTCAATTTTTATACGATATAGCATAGCTGCAGTAACCGGAATAAATATGACAACCAGGCTTATCCAGTTATTAAGAGAGATTCCAAAACCGAAAAATGAGATTAGCGAACCGGTGTAAGAAGGATGCCTGATGTATCTGTAAATGCCATCTTTCTTCAGATAGTGGTCCCTCCGAATGGTTACATCAACGGTGAATAGCCTGCCCAACGATATGATGGCTATAAATCGTACGATCATGCCAATGGCAACAATTAACAATCCCGCATAGGCAATCGAAGATCCGACCGGAACATGTGTTAATATTGCACACAAAATGCCCGATGTATTGGCTATCCCTATGGTAATCCAGATCAGGTGGATCGAACCCTTATCGTTTTTCTTTTTATCGGTTGAACCGGAACGGACAAGTCTGTTCAGAAGTATTTCCGAAAGAAACCAGGCAGACCAGATAATAATAAAGAGGGTCATCAGCAGAATTTAAAAAGATCGTAAAAGATAATTTATTATCAATATTGTCCGGTTAAATTCAATGTTTTTTATATTTCGTACCTACGGCACTTTTAAGCTAATTATAATTGCCTCTTCTACAAATATTTAGTACCTACGGTACTTTCCTTTAGCCTGGTCAGAGGCTAATTATCTGTAGAAAAAGTCACATGCGAAAGTTTGAGCCCCGCAGGTGGCGATATATCCTTATTCTCTTTAAATTCATCGGTTTTGAAATTTTAAAAAATATTTTAATCGGACAGTAGTGATTTATTATATAACAACGCTATTGTCCGGGGATATACTTTTTGTTTACTACATGGAATGCACTCTGCATTTTTCTTTATTTTATTAACCACAGAGTACCGAATTCCCGGTACACAGAAAAAAAAGGAGGACACAGAGTATAAAGTCAAAGCTCTCTGTGTCCCTCCGTTTTCAACTCCTTTCCCTCTGTGGTAAAATCTAATCGACTTAAAGACCAAAAGTCATCCCTGAAACTGAAGGATCGGATATCGTTTTTAGAATTTGTAAGCCTCGATTTATCAACTATCCCCCAACAGGTTTTGCAGTAAGAGATAAAAGAATTGTTGACTTTTTAACCGGACACCAGTAATTTAAAAAGAAAGTCCATCTGACTCATAATAATCAGATGGACTAACACTACCATTAATACCTGTCATTATTCTACGACCAGATACTGGGACTTTGGATACTTGACCGAGTACCTTAACTCAATCTCTTTCCTGGTTGAGGGATCGAGAGCTAATTTCCATTTCACTTCACCGGTATCGGTATTGAGGATTCCTCCCGACAGTTTCTGGGTTTCGACTACGATATTTTCCTGAAGTGAAACCGGCACCTGGTCGAGGATAGCTATATTGATCTTCTGGCTTTTATTATTCTTTATAGTTAATAACCACGATTTGGTCACCTCCCTGGTAGTGCCCAGGAATTGTTTGCTCATGAAATCTTTTTGTTTTTCACGGTTGACCACCACATTTTTATCGCGGCCCAGCGAAATATTGAGCGTATCGGACGAATAGCGAACGTCGAGTAACGATTTGCCGACATAGGTATCTTCAAAGAAGATGCTGGCTTCGCCTTCGAGCAGGTTATACTTTTCCCAATCCACAATATAGGCCATCAAAAAAGCATCCCTGTTGATTTTTGGAACACAATAATACTCGAAATAGGCAGGCAGTGAATAGGCCACCATTTCGATGGTATAATTTTTATTATCGCTGTTGATCGTATAGGGAATATCGATCTGGAACTCAACGGTTGTCTGATTAGTGACCTGCTCAGTCGGAACAGCGATGCTGCTTGTACCCCGTATTTTAATCTCCCTGCTTTTTGAAGTGCTTATACCTGCTGCCTTACCCTGTAGTGCTCCAATTATGTCGGAATTCTTACTTAAACCATTTCCTGCTACAACTACCTCTTCGAGCGAAACAATATCTTCTTCAAGCTGAACATTCATTACAGCATTGTTTATCGGCAGTTCTTTTGAGTTATAACCGACCAGTGAGAATACCAGGCTGCCTGCATTATATGGCAGCGTAATAGAGTAGTTCCCGTTAACATCAGAAATTGCACCGATGGTAGTTCCTCTAACCACCACAGATGCACCGGGAATAGGCTGGTTATTATAATCTGTTACCCTTCCTCTCACCGAATTTGATGTCATTGAATAGGTTGGTGGCATTAAATTATAATTCAGGTAGTAGGTTTTAAGTCGGGGTGCTATACCCGAAACGTTCGGATCGGAAGAAGAGAAGGTGAGTTTAACATTGGTCCAATTCTCTTTTGTATCCTGGTGAACATTGGCCTTATATACGATCTCGACAGGATCGTCTATGCTTTTAGCACGGATATCGTATGACGGGAACCAGCCTGCATTTTCAACCAGGTATGCAAGCTCAATTTTTACTGTTGTTGCCGATTTGGCATTGAACCGGACAAGTATCTCACCGCTCGGGAACTCCTTCTTCGAGCTCAACGTACTAATCTGTTGCTGAAGAAGATTCTTTTCAAACGTAAGATGTTTAACTTTCTGGTTTCTGTTGATCTCATCTAGCCTCAGAGCAGTGATTTTTTCGCTGTAAAAGGCAGCTGCCTGCTTCAGGTTTTCAATACTTAATTCCTTCTCCCGGCCGCCGATTTCTTTGTTGGCTTCCAGAAAATCAAGTTCCTGCTTAATAATAACCAGGTATGTATTTTCAAGTTTAAGCTTATCATCAATTTCTTCAACCGATCTTTCAAGCATTTCGAGTTCCTGCGATGTTTGAAGCGATTTGAGATAATTCTGTTGATGATTGACGGAAAGCACCGTTACCGGGCCTTTCACCTTCACCTGAATGCTTTTGGGATCAATGAATGGCGACAGATCCGTGAATTTCAGGGTCGTATTACCCTGTGGAAGTTCAACCGTTTTTTTTCTTACAACCTGGGCACCCTTTATAAAAACAGTTACATTATTTACTTCTGTTGAAATCTCTTTATCGGAATTTTCCTGAGAGAATGTGTTGCTGAATAACAGGCAACCGATTAACATGTGTAGTGGTTTCATATCCGTATTTTTTTCTATAGGATACAAGACCATCCATTATTCCATATTCCGGGATTAAAATTCAGACCTTTCTTCCGAGCTTCACAACGTCCATTCCGTCGGCCCTCATATTGTATTGGGTCTCGAGTGTGAAAAAACCATTTTTTATCAGCAGGTTAAGCATAGTTGAATTGTCGGCAAACACCATCGAAAAAATGTTACTGTATCCTTCTTTTCTGGCGGCCTGAATACTTGCTTCTAACAATTGCTGACCGAGTCCTTTCCTTCTGTGTCCCTTATCAACAGCCAGCAGGAATAGTTCAAAGCCATGTTGTAAATTTCGCTTTATTGCAGTAACACCGGTAAACCGGTCAACGTTCTCGCAAACAATATAGTCAATATCCTGGTTTCGATGGTGCGTTGTTAAATCTTCGATTGTTTTCCTGTCAAAAGGGATAAGGTCGTAACTTAGATATTTAAATGTTTCTTTGTCTGTTAGTACCTTGAAAAGAAGATCGTTCAGCTTTATGAAATCTTTCCGTTCCTGCAACGGTTGTATAAATCGGCACATCAGTCTATGATTATCCAGGTGGCTTAATGATCAGGAAAAATGAAAGATAGCTTTTTCCTTACAGGTAATTAAAGATTAGCTACTGGTTCCCTTTTAATTGGTCTTCAACTACTCTTTCCTCGTTAATACGGTTTTTAAGCTGTCGAACATAGTTGTCGGCCATTTTTTCTTCATAATCGACATACGATTTACTGGCCCATTCAAGTGCTTTATTGAGATCGCCAAGCACCTCGTATGCAACCGCAATATTTAAGGCTATGCGCCCCTTGTGTTTATCTTTTTTGGCAATCTGCATAGCTTCTTCCCACGATTCGATTGCCCCCTGCCAATCGGCCACTTTCGAACGGCGAACCCCTTCGGCTAGTTTTTTATTTTTTTTTGGTTTATCGTAGAAGTATCGTGTAACCTGATAGTAAGTTGGTGTGATCCGCTGGCCGTATATTGAACCGGCCTCATAGCTCACACGTTTAATGGCCTCAGTTTTATTCAGCACTCCCTGAATAGCATCCGCTAATGAATTACCTCCTGCATCAAAACGCATCTCGTGGTGAAACAGGTAGGCATCGCTGATTACTTTCTGAGTGGGATCATATATTCTGAAGCCCATATCAACAGTAGCAACTCCCTGGGCATAAAATGCTATTCCAGGCAAACCTGTATTGGTGCGTGTAACAGTTTTTGTCCCGTGGGTGAGGATATAATCCGAATCGAATGTTTCCAACACGATAACGGCATCGGCTTTATACTTCTGACAAAGTTTATTAATCTCCGTCCAGGGCATAGCCTCCGGAAAAGTCTTGCCGGATGATTCGCCCTTATACTTTTCAGTAGTACGGTCGATGGTCAAACGTGCCCCGTTCGTCACCGTATAGACCAATCCTTCGATAACCTGTATAACGGCTTGTTCATCCTGGTTAAAAAGCTCTCCGGTAAGGACTTCTTCCAGTTCGTTCTGTTTCTTGTCGGGAGTAAGGGTACGATCAACAATAATCACCTTATGGATATGATCCGGCAGGTTAACCTCTGCAGGCTGTACCAAGGTTAGTGTCACCCATGCTGAAGAACTGAATATGAAGGCAAGAGCAACCAGGACTAGTGAACGGAAAATTGCTTTCATACGGTAAGTTTTATGTTAAAGATAACAAAAAACCATTTGACTTGTTTCGTAAGTTATTTAGTCCATGTTCACAGCATCAATGAAGTTAAACACGGAAACCAACCGTATGGT
This sequence comes from uncultured Bacteroidales bacterium, assembly GCA_964634105.1. Taxonomy (GTDB): domain Bacteria; phylum Bacteroidota; class Bacteroidia; order Bacteroidales; family UBA10428; genus UBA10428. The sequence goes on from CAZWIU010000023.1 coordinate 43,428, forward strand.
ATGGAATGGTGAACAAATGCCGCTATCGTATCATTAATTTAATTGCCTGTCTGAAATTGTCACCTGTGATTCGGCATAAGTATATTCCTGTGGGTATTGACTCAGCGTGCCAGACGAATTCATGATATCCGGCTTCGAGATGTCCGCATGAAATAACATCCTGAATTTGTCCATCGTGACTAACAATTTTAATCGTAACATGATCGGCGTATTCAAGAGTAAAACACAGCCTGGTAACATCAATGAATGGATTAGGAACACTCCGGAGATTGATTAAATGGCTGTTTTCGGGCTTGGCAGACATATCAATTGCATCGATATTGTCATTAACATATTCCTTCATCCAGAGGTACATTGCCAGCACATTTTCCTCCAGGTATTCATGCCCGCCAACAAATGTTACAAATTCTATATCAGTATTTCCAGCCTCTTCGAGCAATGCGTAAGCCGTCTGATTTATGGAAAGGAGTCCATCATTCGTACCACATACAAAATAGGTCGGCAGGTCTTTTAATGTCTGAGCCGCCTCCCGGGTTACTTCGGCAGAACTATTGTAACCGAGTGCACCTGCGTGTACTCCCAGTGCTGCCCAGGTATCGGGCGAATTCAACGCAATATGCCAGGCACCGTAACCACCCATTGAATGCCCCGACAAGTACATCCTGCTGGGATTGATAAGAGCGATCTGCTTCAGGGCATCGATACATTCCCAGATATCAATTTCGGAAATTCCCTGGTACCATAAATTTCCCCTTCCCCATGGTGAAAGCAGATACCCGTCCTCAAATGAAACACTTGTTGAAGGAGTGCCAAGGTATGGATACGTCAAGTAGTTGATAGTATTATTTGCCACATCCCATAAACCATGCAACTGAATATAAAGAGGGTATTCGTTGGCAGGATTCCACCCGGCCGGAAGTTTTAACCACGAAAACGAAACAGCGCCATCTGTGGGCGATGTCCAGGCCAGTATCAGCGATCGTCTTCGTTCAATATACGTTGAAAAATCTTTCATACTGTATGGATCGGAAGTATTGTTCAATGCGAGATAGAAATTCTGAAGAAATAATGAATCCTGCCGGGTAAGAGCAGATTTTGCTTCAATCACACTGATAATAGATTGGCAATGGGCCGCAAAATATTCCTCGTCAGTCTGTTCAGCAATTGTGTTTAATGTGTCTTTCAGAGCCACAACATAATCAATATCGGCAGCCTTGATAGCAGAAAAACCCAAAGACTGATTAAAAAATTGGTAGATAAACAGAATCAGCATACAACATAGGATAAGTCGTGATTTCATAGGAGATAATTTAAAGTTCACTTCACTTTCATTCAGACAATAGTCAATAGATATTCAGCAGCTTGTTTAAAAGACATGCCACCTGCCATGAACCCTTACCGGAAAGTGGTTTAAAAAGAATATACAAGGATAAAATCAGCAATAAATTGCTCAGGCAGGAACTTTAATCGCTACAGTTGAATTAAGTAATAATGAAACTACGACGGGGAGTATTATTTATTGTTCTTCCTTTTTATGGCTTTATAAACCAGGTAACAGACAAAGACCACTCCAATGACAATAAAGCCCCAGGTAATTTCCCTGAAGTAAACCTCCCATTTATCGATCAGAAAATAGCTTAATAGCGCCAGGGTCGAATTCCATATTGCTGATCCTATGAAAGTATAGAAGATGAAGCTTCCGAGATTCATTTTTGATAACCCGGCAGGGATAGAAATCAGGTGCCGTATACCCGGGATAAGTCGACCGATAAAAGTAGAAATATTGCCGTTCTTTATAAAATACTTTTCAGCATTCTCGATCTTCTGGGGAGTAATAAAAAAAATACGCGCCCATTTACTGCCTGCCAATGCATAAATGATCTTCCTGCCTAGTGTTATCGAAAGTGTATAGTTGAAAAGTGCGCCCAGAATACACCCAAGGGTTGAGAAGATGATGATAAGCGGTAATTTGAGCTGTCCGTTAACTGCAAGATATGCAGCAGGCGGTATAACTAATTCGGATGGAAGCGGGACAAAAGAACTTTCAATCGCCATGAACAGGGTTATAGTGCCGTAATTCAGGTTTGCCTTGTACCATTCAATAATCAGGGTGAAGAACTCGTGCATTGTAAAATAAATCAGGCCACAAAAATAGTGTTATGGAATCAAATACCAAATCGGACGGCAACTATTATGATCATTATGTGATAATAGGTGTTAAATGTCGATCATTCTTTGATATACTAAAATTGGAAATTAACTTTCCGCATTCAGTGCTAATAAGAAACAAGGCATTGACAAATATCAATGCCCTGCTATATATGAAGAACTTAGTCAAACTTTCAGAAGTGCTGAAAATCATCATCAGGCTTAACGTCAGTCTTTATGGCAATTTTGTTTCTACCTTTGTATTCTGTACCTGACAAAATGTTCTTTTCTTTTGTCGGTACCGAAAATTTTTTCTTTTCCAACTTTATCTGCCCGCCTGTTTTAAAATAGGATATGAACTCGCCCAGTTGTTCAGCCTGTGAGGATAGTTCATCAGCACTGACCGAAAGTTGTTCTGACGAAGAAGCATTTTGCTGGGTAACATTATTCAGTTGTTGAATGGCGTTATTCACCTGTACTGCGCCATTATTCTGTTCAAGGCTTGCAGCGCTGATCTCCTGTACAAGTTTTGTTGTTTTATCCACTAAGGGCATAGTCTCGGCCATCACTTCTCCTGCTCCGGAAGAAAATTTATAGCTCTCTTGTGTAAGCCTTACAATCTCTTCGGCAGCCTGCTTACTCCGTTCAGCCAGTTTACGCACTTCGGTTGCCACTACTGCAAAACCTTTTCCATATTCTCCTGCTCTGGCTGCTTCGACTGCAGCATTTAAGGCAAGAATATTGGTTTGGAATGCAATATCGTTGATGACAGAAATTTTTTCAAGAATTGTTTTATTTGCCTCAACAGATTTTTGTGCTCTTTCGGCAACATTCTTAATTCCTTCATTTGCTTCAATGGACATTTTTTCGGTTTGCTGGGCATTTTCGTTATTGCTTGCAATATTCGATGCCATCTCTTCCATTGTAGAAGATAATTCTTCGACAGAGGATGCCTGCTCACTTGCTCGTTCAGCCAATTGCTCAGCATTTTCCTTAATCTCCTGGCTGGCATTGAAGATGTTCACAGAACTTGATTGCACATTCTGCAAAATTCCTTTCAGAATCTCAGCCATATTGGATATACTATCCGTCAGTTTCCCTATTTCATCATTGCTCCTAATTTCTAATTTCGTAGTCAGATCGCCCTGTGTAACACTTTCTACGAATTGCAACCCTCTTTTTATAGAAGAAGTTATCCCTCTGGTGATAACCATCGAAGTGAGAATCACAAGAATAAGACCGACCAGGAATATGGAACTGATGATGATAAATGCCTGCCGCTGATTTTGTGACTGACGATTGAATACTTCAGCGATTTTGGTCTTGCTTTCAAGAGTAGTTTGTTGTAAGCCATTCTTTAATTCATTATATAGCCCTACCATTTTCTGAAGATCAATAGAGATATTCTCTGAAATCGCTTCTCCCGTTATCATACTCTGTGAAGTTGTTCTGGCGAGAGAATAATATTCTCCCATTTTTTTCTCAATGCCCTCGAGATTAGAAACTTCTTCTATCTTAATACTGTCTCTTGCATTCCTGATAATCTCTCTGAAATTAGCCACCATGTTTTCGGTGACTTCCAGATTCTCGATATTTGAGGACGCTACAGCATCCTGCATGCCTCGCTGAATTCCCGATAATAAAGTTTGAAGTTCATTGCATAGTTCGACATACGGGAAATAACCCAGTTCGATCTTTTCTGCAAGATCTCTGTTTTTTCGGTTGATAAACAGGAAGAAAATAAATATTATTAAGAAAACCAGAATAAAAATGGCTTGGAGAGCAACAATTTTGGTGCTGATTTTCAAATTACTAAACATGATCTACCTCCTTTAGATTAAGTGAAAAACTGATTTGGTCGATGGTCGGATTCACATAATCCGATTGTCATCATTCTCATTTATTCAACACTCAGAACCTTAACAACGGCGGTTCCTGATCCGGACGATACATACCCTATTGCCCCGGGATTTGCTTTTACAAATGCGATCACATCGTCGTCCGATTTTTTCTCTTCGGGAGGTACCCCTGCACCTGAAAATAGTTGTTGCTGCCAGTAGCTTTTAACAGCCGCCACACTTTTTTTAAGTACAGCGGTTGAAAAAGCACTCCGAACCGGGCTGCTTTCTATTTGGTCGACCGGCACGGCTATGGTCCCGTTACTAAATTTTGTAATTTTCTTTAAGAACAGATTTGCCAACTCAGCCTGACTAATAGAGGATATTGAATTTGCCGAGTTTACAATCACTTTGTAGTTATCCTGTGCAGATAAACCTGTTATTACAAAAGTGATCAGCAGCGAGAGTGTATATATTTTTTTCATCATTTTCTCATCAGATTTAATGGTTTGTTCTACAGAGTGCTAAAACATGTAAGAGATATCAACCCGAAGTTCATTATAATTTACTTTCTCTCCTCCAATTGTTTGAAAATGCGGGCCCCCATCGATTTTAAGTGCCATGGTAGTTGTTGGCCTGATTGCCAGACCCACGGTTAGTTTAGTGAACTTACCATCGTCTGATACTCCGGCTTCATTATCGCCACCCCAGCTTTTTGCTGCAATAGTTTCAGGATTTGAATAGTAATCAAGAAATACATAGGGTGTTATTTCAGCGAGTTTAAATGGTACCTTCTCTTTTTCAATAGTATATCCTAAACGCAGGTAGTAGGTATTTACCTTATATTCTGCTTTTGTAATTACGTCAGCTCCTGAGTGGTCTCCTGTATAGTTAGGACCAAAGAAATTTTCAAGCTGACTTTCATTCAGGTCGGTATTATTATATAGTGTCACAACCGCACCGGTATCGCGGATTGCTTTATGATTGGCGAGCCAGTAGGCAGCCTGAAACTTAAATCCTCCAAACGCAGCAGTCATATATCCTCCCAATACATTATACTTGTCGCTGCTCATCCAGGGCAGGATACCTCCGCTGGGCGATCCCTCACCCAATACAACCGAAGCACCATTCTTTTCGTTTGCCACATATCCCGAATGGCCGATCAGCAATCTGTCGTTAAGTATACTCAGACTGAGGTCCCAGGTATGAGAAAGAGTGAGAGATCCATCATTGGATGTCAGCATCTGCTCATCCGAGTCGAGCATGTAAGCATATCGAAGGAAATTTGTTTTAAGAGCAAGACCTCCATGAACCATCACTTTTCCTGTACGGGGGACCAGCAAATGATCTTCATCAAATAACTCGGGAGGTTCCATCCCCAGGTAGGTAGGAACTGCGTCCAGCAATTCATTAAACTGGTCGAACGGGCGGTATATTTTCCCCGTGCGGATTTTCAGCTTATCGCTGAAAATATATTCTCCCCAATAGTTCCGTACTTCAAGGTTATCGATACCTGCTATGTTCAGGAATACCTTGACTTTTGTCCCGAATGTACTTTGCATCATCAGGTTGAAATGGGCAAAATCAAACGCCCCGGGATCTGCTTTTGTTCCGCTGGGAGCATTACTCATCGGAAATTCTTTTTCGTAATACAGGGAGGAATAACCGTAAATAGTAAATTCCTTTTGGGCAAATGTATCCGTGATTCCATTAAAAAGAAGTAATAAAATCAATACACCTAAGGTTTTTTCCAGTATTCTCATATTCATGCTATTTAAGTTTATTACATAAAATATGTTGTTTTTAAATTGGGCTACTTAAAAAATGAAAATTAAAATATACGTGAGAGTTGATAATGTGATGGAGGGTTGATTCAAGGTCAACTGCACATTCCTTTGATTTCTAATTGGCAATAAAAAATTACTAAAAATTATAGGAGATATTCATATCAGATGAATGATAGAAATCATTTACTAATGATGATTTAGATTAACTCTTGCTACCTGATGCAACTAACGCCAATTTTTCTGAATGGTATATTATCTCTCTATTGGTAAATATTTAACAACAAGAAGTAAGATAGAAATTTAATCCCACCACCGGGAAATTCATTCCGGCTTGTCAACTTCAAGCTCTACTTTTTCAACTTTGGTAAGGTCTTTTAAATAATATTTTGAACCAAAAAAGAAAAGGATTGCTCCGGCAACAAGAACAGCCGGCAAAATATTCATGGCAGTCCGAACATTGGTAGCATCCATTATCACACCGATAATAACCGGGGCCATGGAAGCTCCAAGCAAATTCTGAATAACCACTGCAATTGAGTATGAAACAGCCCGTAAACCGGCATGAACTACATCCTGCGTTATGGCTGCGGCAGCAGGTATAAAGGCAGTAACAGTAACACCAAATACAAGCAGGATAATATATTGAGTAAGTCCGGTAGTAAACATGAATGCAACAAAGAGCAAGACTGCCGAAATACCTGTAGTAATGGAAGGAAAAAGAAGACGTGCCCTCACATTTTTCTTTCGCCATCGGTCGCTTATATATCCGCCAAGCGGAGCTCCGACAATAGCCAATAACATCACAACGCCTGCCTTGAGTCCGGCCGATTTTTCGGAAAGCAACTGGGTAGCCTGGAAATATTTCGAAAGCCAGGTAAGTAACGCTGTGGTGACAAAAATTACTGAAGCAATACCAAAAATTGTAAAAATATAGGATGGTTTGTTGGTAAATTCCCGGAACACATTAACAGGCTTTCTTCTTTCACGTTTCTCCGAAAGGTCTGAGACTGTCAGATCGACCGTTTTATAATCTTTGATGAAAAAGAATAACAGGGCAACGATAAAGCCCGGAATGGCAACAATGCCAAAAGCATGTCTCCATCCCCAATGAGCGGCGATTAATCCGCCAAGAGCAACTCCAATGGCAGATCCCAGCGGAATGGATGCATTCCACAGCCCCATCATCTGGGCCCTTTTTTCCTGGGGGTATAAACCTGATATCATTGCCGTACCACCGGGTGCGTATCCTGCCTCCCCAACGCCGATGAGTATCCGGGCAAAAAGCAACTGAGTAAAGTTCCCTGTAAGAGCACATAGCGCAGTAGCTACACTCCATAATACAGCCATAATTCCTATTGTTTTTCGCCTGCTCCAACGGTCAACGATGACTGAAACCGGGATGGTTAATAACACAATGGACCAGTATACCGCCGATACCAGCATTCCACTCTGGGTATACGAAATTCCCCAGTCATTTTGGATGGAGGTAAACATTGAGGAGACAATTAACCTGTCGATATAGTCGAACATGTATAAGAGAAAGAGTAAGGTAAAAATATAGTTGGTATACCCTTTCGAAAACAGGTAACCCGGCGCAATCGTTTTATTCTTCATAAGATCTGAGAAGATTGAGTTTGTCTTGTAAGATTAGGTTATGGGGTTCCATATAAAGTACCCGACAGGTTTTAAAAGGAATAACAGGATTGAACATTATCTGAGCTGAAACACTCCGGCATACACGATGAATAGCCATATTCACGACTAATTAGGATGCTGACTTGTTAGCACAATATGCAACAAATATATGATTTTAGTTTAATATGAATATCTGGTTTCATAATTCAAATAAAAGCAGCATACAGTTCCTCATGACAACCAATAACAAAAGATATTTATGGAACGCTTTTTTTATCTATATCCCGGATATAAGCGCCCTGCTCAGTTATATCATAAAACTCCGCGCCTGATTTCTCAGCAAAGGCATGCCACAATTGTTTTTGCAGCAATCCAAGATCCTGGCCGACTAATACCTTTCCTGATAGCTGAAAAGTGCCATATTCAGGGCAAGGATAACCTGATTCTTTGTTAATGAATATTACATCAATACCTCCATGAGGTATGCATTTAAAGTCAATTTTATGACCCTTCAACGGATTCAGATATAAAATATTTACGTCGTAGAACAACAATGAATAACCAAACTCATTGTGCTCCACGATCATATCTCCGGCATGCATAGACTTTTGATTGTTAAGATTTTCAAAAGGAATCCAGGTAATGTTTTTACATATTTTCCTCGATATCCAATACGGTCTGAGGTATTTAGCGTGTTGCGTCCAATTGGCTTCTGTGAATCCTTCGGTGAGAAACATATGATTATGGCCGCTAATGAGGCTGAACGCAATGTTCCCTCTCATATTATAAACAACGATTGTTTTTTGCCGGGCATCGAAACAGAAATTGTCAATATCGAATAATAGCAACAGGATGATCAATGTTCCTGTAATAAGCAGAAGCCACTTCCTTCGATAATAAAAAATATACACCGATACTAAAACGATGATTATGCACCACACAATAACATGTGCCATTTCAAAACGGACATCCTTTATTACAGCAAAAGGTAAGTCCGCGATCATCCCTATGGAGTAATTCATAATTTTCAATAGTATTCCAAGCAACCAGGCAATCCACATCGATAAAAAAGTTAACGGGAGGAAAATATAAAAAGCCAGTGTAAGCATCATAATCAGCCAGGTGAAAGGTATTACAACAAGGTTGGTAAGCAGGAAGTAAACAGGAAACTGATGAAAATAATACAGTGCCAGCGGAAAGGTTGTTATCTGTGCTGCTATACTAACCGCAATGAGTTGCCAGGTTCTGTCCAGAAGTCCGTTCTTAAAGATTATAAGGTTTTGAATTGTCGGCTGAAAAAAAAGGATTCCCGTAACGGCCAGGTAGGAGAACTGAAAACCTACATTGAACAGCTCCTGCGGATTGATAAGAAGTACCAGGAAGGCAGAAACCGCTAAAATATTAACGCTGTTGACATACCTGTTAAAGTTCTTCCCGATAAGGAAAAAGGAAAACATAATGGAAGCTCTGATTACAGGGGACGATAGTCCGGTAATAAAAGCATAAAACCAGATGATCAGCAGTATAATTACCATACGAACCAAACGATAGCTGAGCTTGTTATTCCGCTTACCGAACAACAGGTTCAGGAACATGAACAATATGCCCACATGCAACCCCGACACCGACAATACATGCATGGCGCCGGATGCAGCATAATCGCTGAGGATATCGTTTCCCAGCAGTTCGCGATAGCCCGTTGCAAGTGCGGATAATACGCCCAGCTCATTACCCTGTAATCCGGATTCCTTAAGTTTCCTGACCGAGAGCTGCTGAATACGAAGTGCAATTCGTCGAATCCGGAACTTGCCTGAATGACCCCCTAGAATGTAATCTCCTTTCTTACAATATCCCTGGTAAAAAATCTGCTGAAGCGACAGGTACCGGGCATAATCAAATTCTTTCGGATTGCCATTATTCCTGATTGGCCGCAGAGAGCAAGCAAAACTGATTGAGTCACCCATTTCGGGTACTTTACCAGGAGAATCAATCGCAAGATAAAGGCGTATCTTATCTTTTATTAACCTTTTGTTCAGGATACTGTCAGCCCTATACAGACGGATATCGACCTGGATAGATTTTTCCTTTACCATTGCCGGCCCGGCAACAATACCCGCATATTGGCATGAAAAAGAAGGAAGAAGGGTATGTCGAAAACACTCGCCATAGGCATAAATTGCATAATACATGATAGCAATATAGATCAGCAGCGACTGGTAATTCCTCTTAAGAAAGATGGCGGACCGGTTTAGCAACAACCCGACCAGGAAAGTTAATACAACTGGTAAAGAATAAAGGATAAAATGATTGCCGGTTTTAAAACAATTGGCCAGACTAATACCTGTGATAAAAAAAAAGCAAATACGAACAAACGGTACCTGCCTGAGAGTTGCATGTAGTTCCATTACTGATAACGCAATAAATTAAAATCCTTTAACCGGTATTTCCGCAGTGAAATTTACAAAAATTATTACTACTGTCCGATTAAAATATTTTTTAAAATTTCAAAACCGATGAATTTAAAGAGAATAAGGATATATCGCCAACTACGGGGCT